>NZ_JBEXMT010000049.1:0-55214 GCF_040610675.1 Nonomuraea sp. NPDC003804 | reverse complement strand
CTGGCCCACAAAATCTTACCAACCCCCCCCCTCTTCATACCGCCCCGCCCCGCCCACCACGCCCTTTGGGGGGGGGGCCCGGCCCCCCCGGCCGGCCCCCCCCCCCACGCTGCTGTCCGGACCACGAAGCCGCCCAGGAAACCCTCAAGGGGATCGCGTACACGTGACCGTCATCGACGCCGACCGGCGCATCCACGGGCCCTACACGCTCGCCGCCGCCCTCCTCGACCTGTTCGTCCCCGAAGCCGTCGAGCGACGGCCCGACCTGGTGGCCGCGCACGACATCGAGATCGCCGCCGCCGCGCCGCACCTGAAGATCCCGAGGAGCAGGTCCTCGCTGGCCGAGGCGCTCCCGCAGGCGGAGCGCATCCTCATCCCCGGCGCCCGCCGCACGTTGCGGATCGCCAACGGGCTGGCCCAGTTCGTCCGGGCCTGCCTCGACGGCGAGCGCCGCACCGTGACCGTCGACAACCTCGAAGCGGCCGACCAGACCGACACCGAACTGGTCGAGGTCCTGCGCAGGCGGGTGCCGGAGCTGACCGTCGTCGCCGGCGCCTCACGACCGGGCGGCCCCGTCCCGCCCGACTTCGACCGCTACCGCGACGAGGGGTTCCACCACGCGATGGCCGAGGCGGGGCTGGCCGCGCTGGAGGGACTGCGCCACGACGACGACCCCGAGCGGTGGATGACGCTCATCCACCGGACGGCCGGGGCCCTGGAGGCGATCGACAGGGAGGACGCGGCGTTCGACCTGTACGAGCAAGCCAGGCGGCACACCGTCGACCCCAGGCACCGGGCGTCGGTGGCCTGCTCGCTGGCCACCCTGCTGGTGCGCCACCACGACCAGGCCGTACGCGATCCCGAGACGGCCGTGGCGTGGATCAACGAGGCCATCACGATCACCTCGCTGCTGGCCGACCCGCGCGAGCGCGCCTTCCACCTCGGCTTCGACCTCAACGCCAAGGCGCTGATCGAGGTGCGCAGGAAACGGTTCGGCGAGTCGGCGCGCCTGGTCCAGGCGGCCATCGACCTGGCCGAGCGGGACCTGGCCGACGTGCACCCGATCCACCGGCTCGTGCTGTACGCCAACAGGGCCCAGCTCAGGGCGATGTCGGGCGAGCCGGAGCAGGCGCTGGCCGACTACACCCGCGCCATCGAGATCGACCCCGGCTATCCCGACTACTACCTCGACAGGGGAGACCTGCTGCGCAGGCTCGGCCGGACGGAGCAGGCGCTGGCCGACTTCGAGAGCGCCATGCGGCTCGGCCCGCCGTGGCCGGAGCCCTACTACAACCGGGCGGAGCTGCGCTACGCGGCCGGCGACCTGGACGGCGCGCTCCACGACCTCGACCACGCGCTGGAGCTCGACCCCGACTTCGCCCCCGCCTACGTCAACCGGGCCGGGCTCAGGGCGGCGACCGGGCGGTACGGCCCGGCCAGGAGCGACGTCGAGCGAGGGCTCGGCCTCGATCCCGGCAACGCGCACCTGCAGTGCGTGCTGGGCCAGATCGAGGCGGCCGAGGGCAGACCGGCCGAGGCGCGGGCGGCCTTCGACGCGGCGCTGAAGGCCGACCCCGGCCTGGTCGAGGCGTGGGCGAGCAGGGGGGCGCTGGAGTTCGACCTCGGCCGGTACGGCGAGGCGGCGGCCGACCTCGACCGGGCCGTGGCGTTGAAGGAGAACCCCGAGCTGCTGTTCAACCGGGCGATGGCGATGCGGGCCGCGGGCCGTACCGAGCAGGCCACGGCGGATCTGCGCAGGGCCGCCGAGCTGGCCCCCGACGACCAGGACATCAGAGCGGCGCTGTCGGGGGAGTGAGAGCGATGGGCGCGGGGTTCTGGCTTCTGCTGTCCGGGTTCCTCGTCTCCTCGCTCGGGACGTGGATCTACCGGCTGGCGTTGCCGCTGCTGGTGCTGGAGCTGACGGGCTCCGCGCTCGGCACCGGTCTGGTCTACGCGCTGGAGTACCTGCCCTACCTCGCCCTGGCGATGTTCGGCGGCGTGCTGGCCGACCGGCACAGCCGCAAGGTGATCCTCGTGGCGGGCGACCTCGCCGCGGGTGCCCTGGCCCTCGCCCTGGCCGTGGTGGTGACGCTCGGCGCGCCGCCGCTCTGGCTGATCTACGCGATGGCTTTCCTGCTGGCCTGTGTCGATCCCCTCTACCAGCCCGCCTTCCGGGCGCTCGTGCCGTCGCTCGTGCCCGTCGAACGGCTGGCGCCGGCCAACGCGCGCATCCACATCGGCGAGCACGCGGTCAACCTGCTCGGCCCGATGCTGGGCGGCGCGCTGGTCGTCGCCTTCGGCCACCAGGTGGCGATCTACGTGGACGCGGCCACCTTCCTGCTGTCGGCGGCGCTGATCGCGCTCATCAGGACCGCTCCGGCCGTGACGAGGGCGTACCGGTCGGTGCTCGCCGACCTCAGGGAGGGGTTCGGGTACCTGTTCGGGGCGGACCGGACGGTGCTGACACTGGCGGTGTTCGCCTTCGCGGGCAACTTCGGGGTCTGGCTGCTGCTGGCCGACATGGTGTTCTACCTGACCGCCTACCACCACTTCAGCCCCGGGCAGATCGGCGTGGTCTACGCCTTCCAGGGCGCCGGCGCGGTGCTCGGCGCCCTGCTCGGTGGCCGCCTGCTGCCCAGGATCAGGCCCGTCACCCTGATCAGCGCCGGCATGCTGCTGGAGGGCGTGTCCATCCTGGCGATGATCCCGGCCCGCGGGCCGCTGCTGATCGGGCTGGCATGGATGGGGCAGTTCGCCGCGGCGGGCGTGGGCATCGTGGCCCTCATGACCGTACGGCAGCGCCTCATCCCCGACCACCTGCTGGGCCGGGTGCTGGGCACCGCCCGCATGATCGCTTTCCTGGCCATCCCGCTGGCCGCGCTGACCGCGGGGGTCTTCGAGTCGGCCGTGCACGACGCGTACGCGCTCATGGCGTTCGCGGGAGCGGTCAGCCTCTTGATCGCCCTGGCGGCGGCGAGGTCGCCGCTCAGAAACGTGGTTCTGGAGCCAGCCGCTCCCTGACCGGCACCCTGGTGCCGATGGGGACGACGAGCGGGGTGCCGGCGACCGGGTCGTCGATCACCATCGCGTCCAGCTCGAACACCTCGCGCAGCAGGTCCTCCGTCAGCACCTCGTGCGGCGTGCCGGCGGCGACGACCCGTCCGGCGCGCATGGCGACCAGGCGGTCGGTGTAGCGGGCGGCCAGGTTGAGGTCGTGCAGCACCATGACGATGGTCCGGCCGGCCTCGGTGTGCAGGTGCCGTACCAGCTCCAGCACCTCCACCTGGTGTGCCAGGTCGAGGAAGGTGGTCGGCTCGTCGAGCAGCAGCAGGTCGGTGCCCTGGGCCAGAGCCATGGAGATCCAGGCGCGCTGCCGCTGGCCGCCCGACAGCTCGTCCAGCGGGCGCTCGGCCAGGTCGGCCAGGCCCGTCATCGCCAGCGCCCTGGCGACCGACGACTCGTCGTCGGACGACCACTGGCGGTACCACGTCTGGTGCGGGTGCCTGCCCCTGGCCACCAGGTCGGAGACCGTCAGGCCCTCCGGAGCGGTGGGGGACTGGGGCAGCATGCCGAGGACCTTGGCGACCTCGCGGGTGGGCATCCGGTCGATGCGCTTGCCGTCGAGCAGCACCTCACCGCCCGAGGGCTTCAGCAGGCGGCCGAGGGCGCGCAGCAGGGTGGACTTGCCGCAGCCGTTCGGCCCGATGATCGTGGTCACGGTGCCCGTCTCGACGCCGAGGTCGAGCCCGTCCACGATGACGCGCTCGCCGTAGCCGAGCCTCACGTTCACGGCCTGGAGCCTCATGTGCGTGCCCTCCAGATGAGGTGGATCAGGTACGGCGCGCCCAGCACCGCGGTCACGACGCCGACGGGCAGCTCGATGGGGGAGAAGGCGACACGGGCGATCAGGTCGGCGGCGGCGGTGAGCAGCGCGCCCACGACCGCCGAGGACACCAGCGGCGGCTGCGCCGACCTGGCCAGGCGCAGGGCGATCTGCGGCGCCGCCAGCGCGACGAAGGCGATGGGGCCGGCCGAGGCGGTGGAGACGGCGGCCAGCAGCACGGCGGCCAGGAGCATCAGGCCGCGTGCCAGGTTCATCCGCACGCCGAGCGAGGTGATCGTGTCGTCGCCGTAGCGCAGCGCGTCGAGGGAGCGGGTGCCGAGCAGGGTCAGCGGGACCAGCACCGCCACCGCGATCGCGACGGGATGGACATGCTCCCACCCGCGGCCGTTGAGCGAGCCGGCGATCCAGACCATGGCCCTGCCGGTGTCGTTGACGTCGCCGACCGTCAGCAGCCAGAACTTCACGTTCGTGAACACCGCGGCCACACCGATGCCGACCAGGACCAGGCGGTAGCCGTCGAGGCCGCGCCGCCACGCCAGGGCGTAGACGATCGAGGCGCCCAGCAGGCCGCCCAGCAGGGCGAGCGCCGGGATGCCGATGCTGGCAAGCAGGCCGCTGACGCCGCCGTAGGCGCTGCCCGACAGCACGACGCCCGCCACCACGGTGACGGAGGCGCCGGTGGTGACGCCCAGGATCTCGGGGCTGGCCAGCGGGTTGCGGGCGATGGACTGCGTGATCGCGCCGGCGAGGGCGAGCGCCGCGCCGACGAGCGCGCCGGTCAGCGCGCGGGGCAGGCGCAGGTCCATGACGACGAAGTGGTTGGCGCTGCCGGTGTCGACCACCGCCCTGGCGACCTCGGCCAGCGTCATCGGGATGTCGCCGATACGCATGTTCAGCGCCATGACCAGCAGGACCAGGGCCAGCCCGACGACGCTGACGGCGGCGCCGCGCAGCCGTACCCGCCAGGACAGGCCGCCGATCCTCAACGCGAGAGACGTCACAGCCGCACCGGCTTCCTGCGCCGGACCAGCGCGACGAAGAAGGGGGCGCCCATCAGCGCGAGCACCACGCCCACCTCCAGCTCGCCCGGCGGGGCGACCACCCGGCCGATCACGTCGGCCACCAGCAGCAGCGCGGCCCCCACCAGGCCGGAGAACGGCAGCAGCCACCGGTGGTCGGTGCCCGACAGCGGGCGGGCCAGATGGGGGACGATGAGCCCGATGAAGGACAGCGAGCCGCAGGCCGCGACCGTGGCACCCGACAGCAGGGTGACGGCGGCGATGCCGACGCCCCTGGTGAGGGCGATGTTCTGGCCGAGGCTGCGGGCGACGTCCTCCCCGAGGGAGAGGGCGTTGAGCCCCGGCGCGTTGATCATCGCGAGCACGAGGCCGACGAGGATGAACGGCACGACCTGCCAGACGACATCCGCCCCCCTGGCGGCGACCGAACCGGACTGCCAGAACCGGAAGACGTCCATGGCCTGCTCGTCCACCAGGACCAGCGCCGAGGTGAGCGCGTAGAGGAAGGCGCTGACGGCGGTGCCCGCGAGAGCGAGCGTGACCGGGGTGGGGCCGCCGCGCCCGCCCACCATGCCGAGCGCGAACACGCCCGCGCTGGCGATCAGCGCCCCGGCCAGGCCGAACCAGATGTAGGCGTACAGGCTCGTCGCGCCCAGGAAGACGATGCTCGCCACCATCGCGAACGCCGCGCCCTGGGTGACGCCGAGCAGGCCGGGGTCGGCCAGCGGGTTGCGGGTGTGGCCCTGCATCAGCGCGCCCGCCACACCCAGCGCGATCCCGGCGAGGATGCCGAGCGCGGTACGCGGCACGCGCAGCGAGCGGATCACGATGTCGTTCTCGGTGCCGGTGGGGGACACCAGCGCGTGCCACGCGTCGGCGGGCGGCACCGGCTTGGACCCGATCGTGATGCTCATCACGGCGGCGACCGCGACGACGGCGAGAAGCCCGCAGAACACCGCACTGCGTCGTCCCACGTGCCTTTCCTTCCTTGTTGCCGGCCCCGGTGAAGTATGCCAGCTTAGGCATAGCTAATCTAAATGAGGTTTGCCTTACCTAAACCTGGAGAGAGATCCGATGAACGCGTTGCGCGCTGTGGCCATGGGCGTGGCGGGAGCCGTACTGAGCCTGGGCATGGCCGCCTGCGGCTCGACCACCACCCCGGCGGACCAGCCCGCGGGCACGCAGTCGGCGGGGGCCGCGCCCTTCCGCGTGATCAAGCACGCCATGGGCGAGACGAAGATCCCCGCGCAGCCCAAGCGCGTCGTCGCGCTGGACCAGAGCTTCGTCGACGCGGTGCTCACGCTGGAGACCCCGGTCGTCGGCTACACCACCTACCGCTCCATCGACGACAAGCTGCCCGACTACCTCGGCGAGGTGGCCCAGCAGTACGGCAAGGAGGCCACCCCCGTCGGCACGCTGGAGCAGCCGAGCCTCGAGAAGATCATGGCGCTCAAGCCCGACCTGATCGTCTCGGCCAAGGTCAGGCACGAGGCCCTCTACAGCAAGCTGTCGCAGATCGCGCCGACCGTGTTCAGTGAGACCACCGGCGCCATCTGGAAGGAGAACATCCGCCTCATGGGCCAGGCGCTCGGCAAGGAGGACCTCGCCGACACCAGGATCAAGGCCTTCGAGGAGCGCGCGGCCACCATCGGCGACGAGATCAAGAAGAAGGACGGCGCGCTGCCGACCGTCTCCGTCGTCCGCTTCGCCGGCGAGCCGACCACCCGCCTGTACGTCGAGAACTCCTACTCCGGGATCGTGCTGAAGGACGTGGGCTTCACCCGTCCCGCCGACCAGCCGAAGGACCCCAAGGCGATCGCCGTCGACATCAGCCAGGAGCGCATCGCCGAGTTCGACGCCGACCACATCTTCGTCTCCACCTACGCCGACCCGTCGGCCGAGGCGCCGAAGCAGCAGTTCGTGAGCAACCCCCTGTGGGGCAAGCTCAAGGGGAAGAAGCACGACGTGGCCGACGCCACGTGGATGAGCGCGGTCGGCATCCAGGGCGCCCATTCCATGCTGGACGACATCGCGAAGATCTTCGGCGTGGACCCGGCGCGGTCCGCCTGACCCTCCGCTCCCGCACGCGGCCCCGCGCCACCTCCGGCGCGGGGCCGTCGCGCTCTTCCGGGGCCCCGTCAGGTTTTCCGGGGACTCTGTCAGTTTTTTCCGGGGACTCTCGTCAGGAGGACAGGAACGCCCGGAAGGCGGCCAGATCCGGCTGGACGTCGATGCCCTGGGCGGCCAGCCACGCGTCGTCGCCGTAGGTGCCGCGGTAGCGGTCGCCGCTGTCGCAGATCAGCGTCACCAGGCTGCCGTGCTCGCCCTGGGCCCGCATCTCGGTGATGAGCCGCACGGCCGCCGCCACGTTGGTGCCGGTCGAGCCGCCCACGTCGCGCCCGGTGACCTGGCGCACCCACCGCATGGCGGCGATCGAGGCCGCGTCGGGCACCCTGATCATCCGGTCGATCACGCCGGGCAGGAACGACGGCTCCACGCGCGGCCGCCCGATGCCCTCGATCCGCGAGCCCGGCGCGCCCTCCTCCTCGCCCGACACCCACGACGGGTAGAACGCCGAGCCCGCCGGGTCGACGACCGCCAGCCGCGTGCTGTAGCGGCGGTAGCGGATGTAGCGCCCGATCGTGGCGGAGGTGCCGCCGGTGCCCGCCCCCACCACGATCCACTCAGGCTCGGGGTAGGGCTCCATGGACATCTGCGCGTAGATCGACTCGGCGATGTTGTTGTTGCCGCGCCAGTCGGTGGCCCGCTCGGCATAGGTGAACTGGTCCATGAAGTGGCCGCCGGTCTCGGTGGCGATCCGGTGCGACTCGGCGTAGATCGCTGAGGGGTCGTCGACCAGGTGGCACTTGCCGCCGTAGAACTCGATGAGGGAGATCTTCTCCGGCGAGGTGGTCGCGGGCATCACCGCCACGAACGGCAGGCCGAGCAGCCTGGCGAAGTACGCCTCGCTGACCGCGGTGGAGCCGCTGGACGCCTCGACGATCGTGGTCAGGGGGCCGATCCAGCCGTTGGCCAGGCCGTACAGGAAGAGCGAGCGGCCCAGGCGGTGCTTGAGTGAACCGGTGGGGTGTACCGACTCGTCTTTCAGGTAGAGGTTTACCCCCCAGTGCGGGGGAAGCGGAAACACATGGAGGTGAGTGTCAGAGCTGCGGTTGGTGTCGGCCTCCACCTTCCGGATGGCCTCGGCGACCCAGCGCCGGACCCGACTGTCGTGACGGTCCACGTATTCCATGGTCCATACGCTATCTCATGTGACTCTGCCCACAGTTAGGGCGCAATTGAGTAAAGAGTGTTACGATAATGAGACTTGTCCGGCCGTGGACGTGATGGTGCACGCCGCGAGCATACGGACCGATAGGCCCCCTGACCAGGTAGAACTCCTAACACCACCCTTACGTGTGGTTCGCGAGGATGGTTACGCCTGGGCGACTGACAGGCACCGGGGGGAGAGCATGGAGGGGGAATGTACATGATCACTATGACCGAAGAGCAGCGCCAGGACTGGTTCGAGCGCGACGTCGTGCCCGTGACCTCGCAGCTGTTCGCCTCCGCGATGCGTCTGACCCGTAACACCGCCGACGCGGAGGACCTGGTTCAGGAGACGGTGGCCAAGGCCTACACGTCGTACCACCAGTTCCGTGAGGGCACCAACCTCAAGGCCTGGCTCCACCGGATCCTGACCAACAACTTCATCAACGACTACCGCAAGAAGCAGCGCTCCCCGAAGCTCTCGGCCGCCGAGGAGATCGAGGACTGGCAGCTGCACGCGGCCGAGTCGCACATGTCCAGCGGCCTGAAGTCCGCCGAGACCGAGGCGCTCGAGCAGCTGCCTGACAGCGCGGTGATGAACGCGCTGCGCGCCCTGCCCGAGGACTTCCGCGTCGCCGTCTACCTGGCCGATGTCGAAGGCTTCGCCTACAAGGAGATCGCCGAGCGGATGGGCACCCCCATCGGCACCGTGATGTCCAGGCTGCACCGCGGCCGCCGGCAGCTGCGCGGCATGCTGGAGGAGTACGCCCGCGAGGAGGGCGCCCTCCGTCTGCCCGCACAGCGCGTGGCCGCCTAGAGCTTCCCGCGCGGGCGCACCGGCACCACGCCGGACCGTCCGCCCCTGGCCGCCCGACCGGCACCACGCCGTCGCCGCCCGTCCGCCCGTGGCCGCCCGACCGGCGGCCTGTCCCGAGCCCGTGTCCCCGAGGGGGCGCGGGCTCCGGTGTTGGACGGCCCGCGCGCAGATCGATACCAATAGCGTCGAACGGCTTTCCCGGAACACTCCGTGGTTCCATGATTACGGTATGTGTTGTCCGTTGCGGGCACTCGATCGCCCCCAAGCTGGGTACATCCCCCATGTGCGACACGTCCTCGACAGGGGGTTGCGCGTTGACTGAGTCCCGTGCGGCGATCGAGAAGCTTCACGCGGAGCTGACAGGCCTGGGTGTGACCAGCGCCTACGAGGTGGGCGACGACGCCACTCTCTCGGTGTGGATAGGACTTGTCGTGCGGTACCGCGACGGGTTCTACCGATGGCAAGAGGGTTCGGTGAAACGTCGGCATTTGGGTACGGATCCGGTTGGATGTGCTATCAGAGTGGCGCGTCGCCACACCGAGCTCCAGGCTGATATCCCAGTCTGGTGGCATGACCTGGCCAAGGGGCTACGGGGGGGCTCGGTCCAGGACTATCCGTGACGTGGTCCCCCGAGCGCGCTTTCGGGGGGAAGCATGCGGGTGTGGTCAGGGCTGCTGGCCATGATGCTGGTGGCGGGATGTGGCACACCTGCGGCGGTCAAGGGCGGCGGCGTCGTACGGCTCAGCGCGCGGGCCCCCGCCCGCGTCGACCCCGGCGCCCTGGCCAGGTCCCTGACGGCGGTCCAGCCCGGCTGGCCGCATCCCGACCTCACGGTCGACTGCAGGGAGGTCAAGTGCGTGGCGCTGACCTTCGACGACGGCCCGGGCAGGTACACCCCCTGGCTGCTCGACGAGCTCGACGACCTCGAGGTGAAGGCGACGTTCTTCGTCGTGGGACAGATGGTGGCCGCCGACCGCGACCACACGCTGCCCCGCATGGTCGCCGCCGGGCACGAGATCGGCAACCACTCGTGGAGCCACGCCGAACTGCCCGGCCTGTCCGACGAGGGCATCGCGCGCGAGCTCGGCCGTACCCAGGACGTGGTCGAGCAGGTCGCCGGGGTGCGGATGACCGTGATGCGCCCGCCGTACGGGTCGACGGACGCCAGGGTCGCGGCCGAGACCCGCAGGCTGGGACTGGCCCAGATCCTGTGGAGCGTCGACACCCTCGACTGGCGTGACCGCGTCCCCTCCGTCGTGGCCCGGCGCGCCGCCAAGGCCACGGGCGGGTCGATCGTGCTGATGCACGACATCCACCGCACCACGGTCGAGGCCGTGCCCAACGTGGTCGAGAGCCTCGCCGACAAGGGCTACCGGTTCGTCACCATCTCCGAGCTGTACGGCACGACGCCCGCGGCCGGCAGGAAGTACACCGAGCTATGACACACGGCTACGACTTCGACGGCCCCACCGTCCAGCTCGGCGTCCTCGTCGCCGACGGCGAGCCGCGGCCGCAGGCGCCGATCCGCATGCCGCTGCGGATGTTCAACCGGCACGGGCTGGTCGCGGGCGCGACCGGCACCGGCAAGACCAAGACGCTGCAGCTGATGGCCGAGCAGCTGTCGGCCCAGGGCGTGCCGGTCTTCCTCGCCGACATCAAGGGCGACCTGTCCGGCATGGCGTCGCAGGGACAGCCCTCGGACGGCCTGCTGAGGCGGGTACGGGAGATCGGGCAGGACTGGTCGGGCGCCGCGTGCCCGGTGGAGTTCTACGCGCTCGGCGGGCTCGGCGAAGGGGTGCCGCTGCGCGCCACCATGACCGCCTTCGGCCCCACGCTGCTGGCCAAGGTGCTCGAACTCAACGACACCCAGGAGTCGTCGCTCGGGCTGATCTTCCACTTCGCCGACACCCACGGCCTGCCGCTGCTGGACATGAAGGACCTGCGGGCGGTCATTCAGTACCTCGTCGACAACCCGGAGGTGCTGAAGGGCGTCGGCGGGTTGTCCAAGCAGACGGCGGGAGTGATCCTGCGGGCGCTGACCAACCTGTCGGCCGAGGGCGCCGACCGCTTCTTCGGCGAGCCCGAGTTCGACACCCGCGACCTCATGCGGGTCACCCCGGACGGCAGGGGCGTGGTGTCGATCCTGGAGCTGCCGGCCGTACAGGACCGGCCCGCCCTGTTCTCCACCTTCCTCATGTGGCTGCTGGCCGACCTGTTCGCCGACCTGCCCGAGGTCGGCGATCCCGACCGGCCCAAGCTCGTGCTCTTCTTCGACGAGGCGCACCTGCTGTTCACCGACGCCTCCAAGGCGTTCCTGCGCTCGATCACCCAGACGGTGCGGCTGATCAGGTCGAAGGGGATCGGCGTCTTCTTCGTCACGCAGACGCCCAAGGACGTGCCCGCCGACGTGCTGGCCCAGCTCGGGGCGAGGGTCCAGCACGCGCTGCGCGCCTTCACCCCGCAGGACGCCAAGGCGCTCAAGGCCACGGTCTCCACCTTCCCGCGCTCCGACTACGACCTGGAGGAGCTGCTCACGCGGCTCGGCATCGGCGAGGCGGTCGTGACCGTGCTGTCGGACACGGGCGTGCCCACACCCGTCGCCTGGACCAGGCTGCTCGCGCCGCGCTCGCTGATGGCGCCCTCGGACCCGGGCCTGGTAGGGGGGATCGTGGCGGCCTCGCCCCTGCTGCCCAGGTACGGCCGGCCGATCGACAGGCAGTCGGCCTACGAGCTGCTGGCCGCCAGGATGGCCCCGCCGCCGCCTGCCTCGCCCTCGCCCCCGCCCGCGCCCGCTCCCGTCCCCGCTCCCGGTCCGCGCGCTCCGCGGGCGCCGCAGGAGCAGCCCTCGGTGCTGGAGGCGGTGCTCGGGTCGGCGGTCTTCAAGTCCTTCGCGCGGTCGGCGGCCAGCGCGCTGGGGCGGGAGATCAGCCGCTCGGTCTTCGGTACGGCCAGGCGCCGCCGACGCTGACCCCCGCCGAGCCGTCGTTTCGCTGCCCACGGCTGGTTCAATATCCACTCATGCAGACCCACGACGTGCAGATCGACGGCGACCTGGTACGCAAACGCTTCGCCGACGGCAAGCAGGGCGGCGCCGAGCGGGAATGGCGGGCGCTGGAGCTGCTGGCGGAGCACGCGCCCGGGCTCGCGCCCCTACCCGTGGACTACGGGACCGATCTGGTGGTGATGTCGCGCATCGAAGGGACGCCCGTCCTCCTGCTGCCTGCCGTACCGGAGAAGGAACTGGTGGAGGCGGTGGACCGGCTGCACAGCGCTGTACCCCGACAGGTGCTCGACCGGGTACCGCAGCGGTTGTGGCCGGTGGAGCGGATCAGGGATCAACTGCTCGTGTGGGCCGGCCGGTGGCAGCCGCAGAATGAGCTCGCAGACCAGGCCGTCAGAGAGGGCGCGCGGTGGCTGTCTGGGTGGGAGCCAGGCGAGCGTGGGGTGCGGCCGGTGTTCGGGGCCGGTGACGGCAACATGGCGAACTTCCTCTGGGACGGCCTGCGCGTCAGGATCGTCGATTTCGAGGAGTCGGGACGCAGCGATCGGGCGACCGAGGTGGCGGAGATGGCCGAGCACGTGTCGCGCTGGGTACATGGGGAGAGCGAGCTGTGTTTCGAGCTCGACTCCGCTGAGGAACGCAGGATGTCGGAGTGTCGCAGGCTGTTCGCGTTGATGTGGGTATTCCTGCTGAAGGATGAAGGGCCGAGAAACCCGCCCGGTACGTTCATGCGAGCGGTCGGGCGGGCTCTGGATCGGCTCGGCTAGGCACGGCTGCCGGTCATCGAGATCAACCGGAGGCCGACCTAGTCAGGCTGCACGTCACAGCCCAGTGGGTACCGCACGAATTCTGGATGGGCGTCGCCGAGATCGATGCTGTTCTCATCAAGAGCGTTAGAAATGTGGAAGCGTCCCGTGTCGAAGACGAACTCCACAGCGAGGGTGTCGGCCGCCACGTCACGACCTGATGGCCGCCACTCAAGTAGAGCAACCTCGCGCAGTTCCTGGCCGACGAACGGCTCAAGCCGCTCGTCGGCGCTGGACCACGCCGGAGTCAGCTCGGACCATTCCCAGCCACTGATCGCAGCCGTCGTGTCGATGGTGTTCCAGCTGATCGACAGCTCATCGAACTTCCAGTGGCAGATCTCTACCTGGACGCCGTCGAAGTCCAAGACGACGGGGCAGTCAGCGAACCAGTCCCCGTCCTCGACGAAACGCACAATCCCGAACTCAGTCAGACGCCTGCCACCAAGCGCGGCCAGGCCCTGTCCATTT
This sequence comes from Nonomuraea sp. NPDC003804, assembly GCF_040610675.1. Taxonomy (NCBI): domain Bacteria; kingdom Bacillati; phylum Actinomycetota; class Actinomycetes; order Streptosporangiales; family Streptosporangiaceae; genus Nonomuraea; species Nonomuraea sp. NPDC003804. The sequence continues at coordinate 41,989 of NZ_JBEXMT010000049.1, read as the reverse complement.
TCCTCGCGGACGGCTTCAAGTCCGACGAGAAAGGTCGGCTCGAAGCCCGAGATCCCCATCACGACAGGCAATTGTCCAGGTTCCTCGAGGAACCGACCAGCGGATATCCATCGCCAAGTACGTGGCCGCCGAAGAGCTACGCCGTGAGATCCACAAGGGCCCGCGCTGTACGGCACCATCCAGATCGACATGGACGCCCACCTGGATCTGGGCTTGGCTGCCTGAGCTCGGGTGGGGCCGGGACTGGAGTCGTTTGCCGCAGGTCGATCTCTTCGAGGGTGAGCGGGTCCTCGGACCGGCGGCTCCAGCCGCGCCTGGGTCTGGGTTTGAGTGGCGGCGCGGCGCCGATCGTCGGTTCGGGTGGCGGTGCGGCGGCTGTCGGTACCGCATGGCACCCTGTGAGGATGGGATTCACCGGCTTCCCCGACGAGGCCTTCGTCTTCTACGAGGGCCTTGAGGCCGACAACAGCAAGGCCTATTTCACGCGGCACAAGCAGCTCTACGAGGAGGCGGTCAGGGCGCCCATGCTGGCCCTGGTCGAGGACCTGGCCGCCGAGTTCGGCCCCGCCCAGCTGTTCCGGCCGTATCGTGACGTCCGCTTCGCCAAGGACAAGTCGCCCTACAAGACGCACCAGGGCGCCTTCGTCGATGCCATGCCCGGCATCGGCCTCTACGTCCAGCTGGACGCCTCCGGCCTCTATACGGCGGGCGGCTTCTACTCGACCGCCTCCGACCAGGTGGCCCGCTACCGGGCCGCCGTCGACGCGGACATCTCGGGCAAGCCATTGCAGCGCATCGCCGACACGCTGGCGAAGGCCGGCTACGCCGCGGAGGGCGACCGGCTCAAGACCAGGCCGCGCGGGGTGCCCGAGGACCATCCGCGCCTCGAGCTGCTGCGGCATCGCTCGCTCTACTTCGGGCGGCATTTCGAGCCCGAGCCGTGGGTGCACACCGTCCAGGCCGCCGACCGGGTCCGCACGACGTGGCGCGACTACGCACCGCTGGTCGAGTGGCTCTGCGCCCACGTCAGGGGCAGCGAGCTGCCGCCCCGCTGATCCGCACGCCTGTCCCGGGAGTCCGGAAAACCACCCCCGGGCCCCGGATCCATCCGCCCGCCATCCCACGAAGAACGCCCGAGCGGGCCCCGCGTCCCCTGGCGGCGACCGCCGGGCACGGCGACCTCACCTTCCTGCTGGCGACCGCCGTGGCGCGCGACCTCGCCTTCCTGTCGGCGACCGCCGTGGCGCGCGACCTCGCCTTCCTGTCGGCGACTGCCGGGAAGGCGGCCTCGCCTCCCTGGCCGCGACCGCCGTGGCATGCGGCCTCGGTTTCCTGGCGGCGACCGCCGGGAAACCGGCCTGGCTTCCTCCGGGCGGGCGAGCGGGCAGACGGGCGGGCGGGCAGACGGGCGGCGCAGACGGGCGGATGGGCGGGTCAGGGGGCGTTCTGGCTGGTGGTGGAGTCGCCCTTGAGGATCCGGTCCACCGTCTTGGTCGCCGCCGAGGTGGCCGCCGTCGTGCCGGCCGCGATCACGACGGCGACCAGCGGGGTGGCCAGGCTGCGGACGCTGCGGATGTTGCGCACCCTGGCCCACGGCTCCCCGGCCGTGAACATGATCCGCCACTCCCAGTAGAGGCCGAGGCCGATGAAGACCAGCGCGCCCTGTCCGACCACGATCGCGACCACCTGCAACTTGTCCAGGCCGCCGATGTCGGGGTCGACGAGCGACGGGACGTAGGCCGACAGTTCGGTGACCAGTGCCGCGCTCATCACGAAGAGCGCCTTGGTGACCGGCTGCGTGCCGCGCAGGCGCGGATAGAAGTATCCGTAGAGGAACCCGAAGGCGGGCAGCGTGAACATGAACCGGGAGTCGAACACCCAGCTGGTCAGCTCGACCCCGTCGGGCCAGCCGTAGATGAGGGCGAAGGGCAGCGACAGCAGCAGGCTCACCACGAACGCCGCCAGGCCGTTCTGCCAGGGCGTGCAGGCCGCCGAGGTGGCGAAGGCGGTCTCGGTGTGCGGGGGTTCGACGGTGAGCATGTGGTCGAGTTCGTGGCGCTGGCGTTCGAAGTCCTCCATCGTGAGCTCGCCGGATCCCAGTTTTCCCCTGCTCAGCCGGTAGAGCTCCTGCTCGGATCCGTGCAGCACCCGCCGGTGCAGCGCGTCCCTGACCAGCGCCCGGTGCTCGGCCCGCGAGCAGGGTTCGACGATCTGGGGCCGCGGGCCCGACAGCAGCCAGGTGGCCGCCGCCCACGCCACGAGCGAGGTGATGGCCAGCGACGGCAGCGGCAGCTCGATCACGGTGGAGTCGGGGTCGGCGCGCGGGGTGAGGTAGAGGACCATCAGGCAGACGATCACCGTGGCCACGACCGCCGGGTCGGCCATGGCGTCGAGTGACGCACCCAGCCGCCGCAGCCGTAGCACCAGCAGCGCGAACGTCAGCAGCAGCAGGCCGAGCGCGCCGCGCGTGACCTCGTTGAGCGGCTGTCCCAGCACCAGCGGGGGCGGCGTCCGGTCGGCGATCTGGTCCGGCTGGACGCTCCACGAGCCCGCGTCGAGCCATTCGGTCGGCCAGCCGAGCAGCAGCAGGCTGCCAAGCACGGCCACCACGATCGCGACGCGCGACCACGACCGGGTGGAGACGGCGATCCCGCCGATCGCGATCAGCGACCAGCACAGCGCGAGCACCAGCCGGACGCTGTCGGGAGGGAAGTAGCCGCCGCTCATCAGCGCCCGCACCCACAGCGCCAGCGCCAGGGCGCCCACCGCCACGCCAGCCGTGACCGCGGCCAGCCTGGCCACCAGGACGGCGATGCCGAGGTCGGTGCTGAAGGCCACGGCCGAGCCCGCCGCGGCCAGCGCCGCCGTCGCGGTGCCCGCGCCGAGCGTCAGCGGCGGCACCTGCCCGTGGACGAACGACCAGAACAGCATGCCGCCGGCCACCAGCACGCCGACGCCGGTGACGAGCAGCGCGTCCGTGGAGGTCCACGGCGGCCGGACGGGCACGACCCGGCGCGCGTGGCGCAGCGCGAGCATGGGCAGCGCGCCGAACAGGATCACCGGCCCCAGGTACGGCATGCCCGCCAGGAGCGTGGCCAGCAGCAGCGCCACCACGCACAGGACGGTGCCGATCGCCAGCTCGCGGTTGGGCGTCCGCCGCCACCACGAGGGGCCGAGCGCCTTGCCGAGGAAGACGGTCAGCGCGATCGCGGTGAAGACGCTCAGCACGGGCGTCCAGGAGAACGGGTCGGTCTCCTCGGCGTCGGGCCTGCCGTAGGACCGGTGCGCGAGATGGACCGAGACCGGCGCGGTGAAGGCGGTGAACGCCAGCCGGCCCGGCTGTTCCGTCTCGGGGGTCACCCGCTCGAGCTTGATCACCGTCCAGGAGGGCGCGGTCAGCGTGATCTCGCGCGCGAAGCCCGTCGCGTCCTGCTCGGTCGGGGGCAGGAAGTCCAGCCGCGGCAGCTCGTCGTCGGCGACCTGGCGCAGCATCGTGATCGTGAAGCGCGCCGTGGTCCGCGAGCCGGACGTGGTGAGCACGGGGGCGAGCCTCGTGGTGGGAGTGAGGACGGCCGCGCGGTCGTCGGTCTTCACCGCCCCGAGCCGGCGGTCGGTGAAGCCCTGGATGTCGTCGGGGAAGGGCCCCTCGGAACGCAGGAGCGTCGCCAGCAGGTCGGTGCGGTCCAGGACGAGGCGGTGGACCACGGTGATCTTCAGCTGCCGGTCGCGCTCGTCGATCCTGCCCTGCGGCACCGCCGCCAGGTCGGTGTCGGTGGCGTCGGCGATCGTCACCTCGGTGGTCAGCTCGGGCGGCCTGCGGGGGGTGTGGTCCTGCGCGCCGTACACCTCGAGCAGCGAGGGGGTGTGGGGGGTGGGGGTGGGCGCCGCGTAGGTGACGGGTCTGGCCTCGACCACGCACCAGACGATGGCTCCCACGGAGATCGCGGCCAGCGCGTACGCGACGATGCTCCTCAGCCGGCCCACAACCAGCATGATCCACGCCGCTGGGTAACGGAGGGATCACCGCAGGGCACCAGCCGGAGCACGATGACAAGAAAGCCGCGAAGGATGTCAGGTTCGCCGGAAAAGTCCGGGCAGCACGAAGGCCCCCGCGCTGTCCGGTGCTCGCGAGAGACCGGACGGTGCGGGGGCCCGAGAGGCTCCGATCCGACGGACCCCGCCCACGGGGGCGGGGCGCCGGGTCAGTTGGTGCGCTTGGCGCGGGCGGCGGCGCGCCCGCGGGTGGCGGCGTCGAGGACGACCTTGCGGATCCGTACGGTCTCCGGCGTGATCTCCACGCACTCGTCCTCGCGGATGAACTCCAGCGCCTGCTCCAGCGACAGCACCCGCGGCGGGATCAGCGTCTCGGTCACGTCGGCCGTGGACGAGCGCATGTTGGTGAGCTTCTTCTCCTTGGTGATGTTGACGTCCATGTCGTCGGACCTGGAGTTCTCGCCCACGATCATGCCCTCGTAGACCTCGGTGCCCGGCGAGACGAACAGCACGCCGCGCTCCTGCAGGTTCGTCATGGCGAACGCGGTCACCGGACCGGAGCGGTCGGCGACCAGGGAGCCGTTGTTGCGGGTGCGCAGCTCGCCGAACCACGGCTCGTAGGCCTCGAAGACGTGGTGGACCAGGCCGGTGCCGCGCGTCTCGGTGAGGAACTCGGTGCGGAAGCCGATGAGGCCGCGGGCGGGGACCACGAACTCCATGCGGATCCAGCCGGTGCCGTGGTTGGTCATGTGCTCCATGCGGCCCTTGCGGACGGCGAGCAGCTGCGTCACCGCGCCGAGGTACTCCTCGGGGCAGTCGACCGTCAGGCGCTCGACCGGCTCGTGGATCTTGCCGTCGATGGTCTTGGTGACGACCTGCGGCTTGCCGACGGTCAGCTCGTAGCCCTCGCGGCGCATCTGCTCGACCAGGATGGCCAGGGCCAGCTCGCCACGGCCCTGCACCTCCCAGGCGTCGGGCCGGTCGGTGGGCAGCACGCGCAGCGACACGTTGCCGACCAGCTCCTTGTCGAGGCGGTCCTTCACCATGCGGGCGGTGACCTTCGAGCCCTTCACCTTGCCGACGAGGGGGCTGGTGTTGGTGCCGATCGTCATCGAGATCGCGGGCTCGTCGACGGTGATCAGCGGCAGCGGGCGGGGGTCGTCGGGGTCGGCCAGCGTCTCACCGATCATGATGTCGGGGATGCCGGCGATCGCGATGATGTCGCCGGGGCCCGCCTGCTCGGCCGGCTTGCGCTCCAGCGCCTCGGTCATGAGCAGCTCAGTGATCTTGACGCGCTGGACGGTGCCGTCGGTCCTGCACCAGGCGACCTGCTGGCCCTTCTTCATCGTGCCCTGGTGGATGCGGCACAGCGCGATCCTGCCCAGGTAGGAGGAGGCGTCGAGGTTGGTGACGTGGGCCTGCAGCGGCGCGCTCGGGTCGTAGGTCGGCGCCGGGATCGTGCGCTTGATGACGTCGAACAGCGGCTCGAGGTCCTCGGAGTCGGGCATGCCGCCGTCGGCGGGACGCTCCATGGCGGCGCGGCCGGCCTTCGCCGAGGCGTAGACGATCGGGAAGTCGATCTGCTCCTCGGTCGCGTCGAGGTCCATGAACAGCTCGTAGACCTCGTCGACGACCTCCTTGATGCGGGCGTCGGGCCGGTCGACCTTGTTGATGCACAGGATGACCGGCATCTTCGCGGACAGGGCCTTGCGCAGCACGAACCGCGTCTGCGGCAGCGGCCCCTCGGAGGCGTCGACCAGCAGCACCACGCCGTCGACCATCGACAGGCCGCGCTCGACCTCGCCGCCGAAGTCGGCGTGGCCGGGGGTGTCGATGATGTTGATGGTCATGTCACCGTGCTTGACGGCGGTGTTCTTGGCGAGAATGGTGATGCCCTTCTCGCGCTCTAGGTCGTTGGAGTCCATGACACGGTCGTCGACGTCCTGGTTGGCGCGGAAGGCCCCGGACTGCCAGAGCATGGCATCCACGAGAGTGGTCTTGCCGTGGTCGACGTGCGCGATGATCGCGATGTTCCGCAGGTCGTCGCGGCTGTTCAAAGGCATGATGAGGTCTCACTCTGTGTTCGTGGAGGCTGACCGCGGGACGATGCGGCGCAACCAGTTTAGTTGATCCCGTTACACCCTTGGTGTGGTGGGAGCAACAGGGCAGACTTCACCTTGTGTCCCCTCACATGCGGCATGTCCGTAGGCTGCTGGACGAGCGGCGTTACCCGTGGGCGCACGCCTACGTCGACCGGTTGATCTCGGACTCGCCCCTCGACCCGGAGCCGTGGCTGCTGCGGGCACTGATCCTCGAGCGCCAGGGCCGCCCGAACGGGGAGGCGGTGCGGCGCGCCGAGGAACTGGGTGGCGACTACACAACGCTGAGGAACAGCCTCCCTGTTCCCCGGGCGGTCCGGCGTCCGTGGTGGGACGGCTGGGGCATGGAGATCGTGACGCTGCTCGTGCTGGGCATGCTGGTGGCGCCGCTGGTGTGGCTGGGCGAGCCGGTACGCGCCGCCGGGCCGGGCGGCTGGAACCTGGCCGTGTACCTCGCGGTGATCCTGGTGGTCTACGGCGTGCCCTGGGCGGTCGGGGCCAGGCGGGAACGGCTGAACATCCCGGCGGAGGCGCGGGCGCGCAGGGACGCCTCCAGGGCCTTCCACGCCGGGCTGGACGACGAGGGGCTGCGCCACCACGTGGGCGGGCCCGCCAGGTACCTGTGCCTGGCGGGCGTGCTCGGCGCCCTGGCCCCCGGACTGCTCCCGCTGGACGACCCCGCGGCCGCCGTACGGCTCGGCGCGGCCGTCCTCGGCGTGGCGGTGCCGGCCACCGCCCTGTACGTGATGGGCGCCGGACCGCTGCGCCGGGCGGTGCGGGTGAGCTGGGTCGTGTCGGTCAACGCCGCGCTGGCCGTGGTCTGGCTGGCGGTGTCGCTCGCCGTGCCCGGCTGGGATCCGGGCGCCTACCTCCTGGTGTGGGGGCTGCTGGGATGGCTGGCCCCGCTGCTCCCGAAGCTCATGACGCGCCTGGCCTGAGGAGCGGCACGCAGGACCGCGACGCCGTGGATCACCACGTCCGTACCACGGGTCCGGCGGGAACGGATCGAATCCCGGGAGACGGGGCCGCATGTGCGCGAAGATGAGAGCGCGCCGCTGATTGACCTCCGAACCGCTTGTGTAGCTGAGTGATCGCATGCACACTCGCGGTGACGCCTGCCCTGAATACTCCGGTTGAAGGCATGACATCGCATAACCTCCCGGTCGAACCGAATCGTTTCGTCGGCCGCACGCGTGACATGGACGAGCTGTGCGGACTGCTGCGCGATCAGCGCCTGGTCACGCTCTGCGGCGTGGGCGGCATCGGGAAGACGCGCCTCGCGCTGCGCGTGGCCGCCAGGGTGGTGCCCGATTTCCCCGACGGCGTGTGGCTGGTCGAGCTGGCCAGGATCACCAGCGCCGACCTGGTGGCGCACGAGATCGCCACCGTGCTCGGCGTGCGGGAGGAACGGTCGCGGCCCGCGCTCGACGGCCTGCGCGTACGGCTGCGCGGCGCCCGGGCCCTGCTCGTGCTCGACAACTGCGAGCAGGTCGTCGAGCGGTGCGCCGAATTGGTGTCGGAGCTGCTGGCGCGCTGTCCCGACCTGCGGATCCTCCTGACGACCAGGGAGGCGCTGCGCGTTCCCGGCGAGCTGGTCTGGCGGGTGCCCCCGCTCGACCTGCCGGACGCCCGCCATCCCGACGCCGAGGCCGTGCTGCTGTTCACCGACCGGGCGATGGCGGTGGGCACCAGGCTGGCCGGTGTCGACTTCGACGACGTGGCCAGGCTGTGCGTGGCGCTCGACGGGCTGCCCCTGGCCCTGGAGCTGGCCGCCGCCCGCACCCGGGTGCTCAGCCCCGCGCAGATCGCCGACCGGATCGGCGACCGCTTCCGGCTGCTGACCAGCGGTGACCGTACGGCTCCCGCCAGGCAGCGGACGCTGCTGGCCGCCGTGGAGTGGAGCCATGACCTGCTCACCCCGAAGGAGCGGGTGCTGCTGCGGCGGCTGGCGGTCTTCGCCGGGCTCTTCGATCTCGACCTGGTCGAGCAGGTGTGCGCCGACGAGCGGGAGCTGCCCGCGGAGGAGATGCTCGACCTGCTGGCCGGCCTGGCCGACAAGTCGCTGCTGCTGGCCGACGGGGGGCGCTACCGCCTGCTGGAGACGATCAAACAGTTCGCCGCCGAGCGCCTGCGCGACAGCGGCGAGGTCGTCTGGTTCCGCGACCGCCACCTGCGGGTGATCTGCGAGGTGCAGGAACGGTGCTTCGAGTCGGGCCTGGCGGCGCCGCGGGCGCCGTGGCCGGAGCGCCTGCCGTTCTTCGTCAGGGGCAGGAGCCTGCTCGACGACTGCAGGGCCGCCGTGGGCTGGGCGGTCGAGTCGGGCAACGCCCTGCTGGGGCTGCGCCTGGCGTACGTGGCCTCGGCGCTGCTGGCCGTCCACGGGCAGATCGCCGAGGGCGTCGACTGGTTCGAGCGGCTGCTGCGCCTCGACCTGACGGGCGTGCCGCCCGAGGTGATCGCGCTCAGCAAGGGCGCGCTCGCCTACGGGCTCGAGGCGAGGGACGACCTGGCCGGCTGCGAGCGGGTGGTCGCGGAGGCGCTCAAGGAGCAGGAGACGGTCCCGCACAGCCTCGGCAAGGGCGTCACGCTCAACGTGGCGGGGGTGCTGCTGCTGCGCACCGGCCAGTTCGACCGGGCGGAGCGGCACTTCGAGGAGGTCGTGGCCACCACGAGAGCGCACGACGACACCTTCAACAGGGTCATCGCGCACTCGTGCCTCGCCGTCCTCGCGGGCGTCAGGGGCCAGCTGCGCCTGGCGCAACGGCACGCGGGCGAGGCGCTGTCGGTCGCCAGGGAGAACGGCCACCCGTGGCACGTCGCGATGGCGACCAGCCAGCTCGCCGCGGTGGCCGAATGGCGCGGCGACACCGAGGCGGCGGTGAGCCACTACCGCGAGGCCGCCGCGATCTTCGGCGACCTCGACAACAGGGTGGAGATGGAGCGCTGCCTGGTCATGGTCGCCAAGGCCGCGGTGGGCCGCAGGGACCACGCCATGGCCAGGGAACTGCTGGCCGAGTGCCTGGAACTGGCGCGGCGGACGGGTCAGCGGCTCGGCGTCGCGCGCGTGCTGCGGGTGCTGTCACGGCTGGCCGACGTCGAGGGCGACCTGGGGTCGGCCGTGCTGTGCTCGGGGGCGGCGACCGCGCTCGCCGAGGAGATGGGCGAGCCGACCGGCTCGGGCCGGATCGAGGACCTGCTCGCCCGCGCCCGCGACAAGCTCGGCGAGGGCCGTACGGCGCTGCAGTGGTCGAGGGGCAGGCAGCTCGACCCGGTCGAGGTCGCGCGCCTGGTGCTGGAGGGCGGGGGAGCGGCGGGGAGCCTGCCGGCCCCGGCCGTGGCCGAGGTGCCGCACCCGGTGCTCACCGCCCGCGAGCAGGAGATCGCCGGCCTGCTCACCCGCGGCCTGTCCAACAAAGGCATCGCCGACGAGCTGGTCATCAGCCCCGCCACCGTCGCCCGGCACATCGCCAACATCATGGAGAAGCTCGGCTTCACCTCGCGCGCGCAGATCGCGCTCTGGGCCGTGGAGCACGGCCTGGGTTCTGCATAGCGGTCTGCATATTACGCCCCATGTGCGGGCGAAGCGTGCTCCCTAGCCTGAGTCGCATGAGCACAGAAGACCTGCTCCGGCGCCGCGGGCTGCGCCCTGGCGACCGGGTGGTCGTCTGCCTGCCCCGGGGAGCGGATCTCGACGCGGCGGTGGACGGCGCGATCGCCGTGGGGGCCATCGTCACCGTGCTGCCCGCCGGCGTCGAGGTGGGCGAGCACATCCGGCAGAGCGCCGCGCGCATCATGATCTCCGACTCGGACGACGCCATCAAGGCCGCCGAGGACTCCCGCATCAGGCAGGTCATCGGGAGCGCCGAGCTCCGTCAGTAGGCTCGCTCCATGCCTTTCGCCACCAGCTTCCCGGTCATGCTCAGGACCGCCGACGGCGTCCGGATCGACGCCGCCCACACCCCCACCCGTGGCCGCGGCGACCTCGGCATCGTGGTGGCGCACGGCTTCACCGGGTCGTGGCGCGACCGCACCGCCCGCAGGATCGTCCACGTGCTGAGCGGGTTCGGCGGCGTGCTGGCCTTCGACTTCCGCGGCCACGGCCGCTCGGGCGGCGAGAGCACCGTGGGCGACAGGGAGGTGCTCGACCTGGAGGCGGCCGTCCGGCACGCGCGGGTCGCCGGCTACTCCTCGGTGGCGGTGGCCGGCTTCTCGATGGGGGCGGCGGTGGCCGTCCGGCACGCGGCGCTGCACCGCGGCGTGGACGCGGTGGCCGCGGTGAGCGGGCCCGCCCGCTGGTACTACCGCGACACCAGGCCGATGCGCCAGGTGCACTGGGCGATCGAGCGGCCGTTCGGCAGGCTGGCGGCGCGGGTGGTCAAGCGCACCAGGATCGCCCGCGGCCAGTGGGACCCGATCCCGATGCCGCCGTACGAGGCCGCCGCGCTGATCTCGCCGACGCCTCTGCTCGTCGTGCACGGCGACGCCGACACCTTCTTCCCGCTGGAGCACGCCCACCAGATCTTCGACGGCGCCCGCGAGCCGAAGGAGCTGTGGATCGAGGCCGGCTTCGGGCACGCCGAGTCGGCCGCGACACCCGAACTCATCCGCCGCGTCGGCAAGTGGATCACCACGAACACCGCGCGGGACTAGATCGAACCTTTTCCGGATGAAGAGCGTCTACCTATGACGTAAGGAAGGAACCCGCCGGGGGACTGCCATCGGCCGCATCGGCCGTCACGGCGGTAGACGCGGGACATACTTCCTTCTGTAGCCGGGTGAACGCCCAGCGTCGCGGGGGCGCGCTGGGTGCCACCCCGCACCCTGCCCCGGTACGGCACGCCGTACCGGGGCACCTCGTCGCCGGGACTCAGCCGAGCCGGGCGATCGTCTTGTACTCCAGGTAGGCGGACAGCCCCTCGGGGCCGAGCTCGCGGCCGACCCCGCTGGCCTTGTAGCCGCCGAAGGGCACGTTGGACTCCAGCATGAAGCAGTTGACGCCGTAGGTGCCGGTGCGGACCTGGCGCGCGATGTCCATGCCGTGCTCGGTGTCGGCCGTCCACACCGTGCCGGCCAGGCCGTAGTCGCTGTCGTTGGCGATGCGGACGGCGTCGGCCTCGTCCTCGTAGGGGATCACGGCCAGGACCGGGCCGAAGATCTCCTCGCGGGCGATGCGCATGTCGTTGCTGACGCCGGAGAAGACGGTGGGCGCGACGTACCAGCCCGTGTCGAAGGGCCGGTCGAGGCCGCCCACGACGATTTTCGCGCCCTCGTCCATGCCGATCTTGACGTAGCCCTCGACGCGTTCCTGCTGCCGCTTGGCGACCAGCGGGCCGATGCCGGTGGCCGGATCGGCGGGGTCGCCGACGACCTGCGAGGTGACCATGCCCGCCACGGCCTCGACGACCTCGTCGTAGCGGCGGCGGGAGGCGAGGATGCGGGTCTGGGCCACGCAGGCCTGGCCGTTGTTCATGAGCGAGGCGATGGCGAGCATGCCCATGCTCGCGCCGAGGTCGGCGTCGTCGAGCACGATCGCCGCCGACTTGCCGCCGAGCTCCAGGCTGCACCGCTTGAGCTGTTCGCCGCATATCGCGGCGATGCGGCGGCCCGCGGCGGTCGAGCCGGTGAAGGCCACCTTGTCGACGCCGGGGTGGGAGACCAGGTGCTCGCCCGTCTCGCGGCCGGCGGGGACGATGTTGAGCACGCCGCCGGGGATGCCGGCCTCCTGCACCATCTCGGCCAGCAGGTAGGCGTCGAGCGGGGTCTCGGGGGCGGGCTTGAGCACGATCGTGCACCCCGCGAGCAGCGCGGGGGCGATCTTCGTCATGGAGACGAACTGCGGGACGTTCCACGGCACGACGGCGGCGACCACGCCGACGGGCTCCCTGCGCACCGTCGTGGGGCCGAACAGGCCGGGGCGCTCCTCCTCCTGCTGGAAGGTCTTGCCGTACTCGGCGTAGTACTGGAGCATCCCGAGCGGTTGGGGGGCCTGGGCCAGCTGCGAGAAGGTGATCGGCGAGCCCATCTCCTCGGTGATGAGGGCGGCCATCTCGCCCTGCCGCGCGGCGTAGATGTCGGCGAGCCTGCCGATCGCCGCGGCCCGCTCGCCGAAGCTGAGCCTGGGCCAGGGGCCGTGGTCGAAGGCCTCGCGGGCGGCGGCCACAGCGCGGTCCATGTCGGCGGGCGTCCCGTCGGGGACCCGGCCGACGACCTGCTCGGTGTGGGGGTTGACGACCTCGATGATGCCGGTGCCCGCCGGAGCCACCCATTCGCCCCCGATGAACAGCGTGTCGTGCTGGCGCATGTCGTGACCCTTCTCATGTGACCGAGTGCTTGCTTCCTTTGGGAGACCGAATCATGTTCTGTGAAGGCACGCAAGAGGGGTACGGCCCACAGAGCCGTACCCCTCAGCGCCGTGCGCTAGCGGGAGTCGCCCAGCAGGTGCGCCAGCGACCGCTTCACCAGATCGGTGCGCTGTGCCTGCGTGGTGACACCTTCGACGCCGTACCCGAGCAGGACGGTGTCCTTGGTGACGATGCCGCCGCCCTCGTCGAAGACCTTGTCCGTGCGAGCCCAGGTGTTGAGCAGCGGGCCCGAACCGGGCGGCGGTCCGCCCGCCGTCCAGCCGCCGAGGTCGGACTCGAAGGAGGTCTGCTCGGCCACCGCGCCGTCGAGCGTGACCTTCGCGTCGTCGAGGAAGACGCCCGCCTGGTGGGTGGACCAGTCGGTGATCGACGACAGCGAGATCTCGACCTGCTTGCCCGCGTAGGGCGTCAGGTCGATCTTCCACTCCTGCCAGCCTGCCGAGTTGCCGCTGGCCGCGTGCCACGCGCCGCTGCTGCCGGTCGGCTCGCAGTTCGGCCCCTGGTAACGGGTGGTGAAGGGGTGGATGGTCCGCCAGTGCTGGCCGCTGGGCGTGTTGCAGCTCGACCCGGTGGACTGGGTGGTGTGCCCGTTGGCGTCCGGCAGCGTCGTCCAGTCGTCCTGGCCGACGGTGTGCGCCTCAACGGTGAAGAAGTCCCAGTCCGCCTCGGTGTCGCGCGAGGCCCAGAACGTCAGCTCACCGCTGCTCTTCCCGGTCAGGTCGATCGTCCTGGTCAGGCGCTTCCAGGAGGCGTCGGCGATGCCGCTCTGCACGTCCCACGACCCCGTGTGCGGGTCGAACGGCCCGCCCGGCCGGTCCCAGGAGATGCCCGCCCTGCTCTCGAACTGCGGGAAGGTCTCGACCGGCAGGATCGCCGAGGTGGCCACCCACGAGTTGTTGTGGTCCTGGTTGCCGGCCGAGTCGCCGCCGTTCAGCGTGCCGGTGAAGCCGTCGAAGGCGCCCACCCTGCCCTTGAGCGCGTACGGCTCGTGCGTCTGCGGGTTGGTGCCGCCGTTGTCGAACCAGATGTAGGCCCCCAGCCAGTACTGCTGGAAGTCGTTGTTGATCTCGAAGCACGGCGGCGTGGCCGCGACCACGCACTCGCCGAGCGAGGGGTCGGGCTGGAAGAAGAAGCCCTGGTTGGCGTTGCGCGCGTAGTGGGCGTACTTGCCGGCCGACAGCAGCTTGCCGCCCTCGTTGAGGTAGTCGCGCACCGCGAGCTCGGTCTCGACGCTGTGCCTGGCGATGGTGCCGGGCACCTGTCCGGCCGAACGCGGGTTGATGTCGTCACCGGTCTCCCACACCACGGCCTGGTAGTGGCTGAGCACGCCCAGCGGGTGCGGCGCCTTGCGGCCGTTCTTGTCGATGTCGTAGACGTCGGAGGTGTAACCGGCCTCGGAGATCGCCTTGGCGTAGTCGTCGACGTACTTCGACTCCGTCACACCCTGCGCGGGGCTGATGCCCGTGACGTCCTCGGCCGCCAGGATGAGCACCTTGCCGCCGATGTCGTCGGCCACCTTGTAGGTGAAGTCGGCGCTCTTCTTGGTCAGCGACCGGAACCAGACCTTGACGCTGTCGCCGGGCTTGGTGCCGGTGATCTTGCCGCGGAGCTGGTGGTAGTAGACGTTGTAGCCCTTGCCGTACCGCTCGCCGCCCTTCCACTCGGTGGTGAGCGCGGTCCTGGTGCGGCCGCCGTTGACCTGGTACTGCACGACCACGGGGCCGAGCTTGCGCTTGGCGTTGACCTGCACGACCTGGTCGGTGCCGTGGCTGACCTCGAAGTCGTCGACCACGAAGTCGGGCGTGGTGTTGCCCAGGTGGCTGACCGGCTCGACCGGGTTGGCCGCCGATCTGGCGATGTCGAGGGCGAAGGGCAGGTTCTTGTCGAACTCCGCCTGGACCAGCGCCTCGTCGTCGGGGAAGACGAAGCCGCAGCCGTCACAGCCCTCGTTCAGCTCCGGCGTCCAGGACAGCGTGCCGTACTGGGCGTGCGCGCGGTCGTTGGTGTCGCCGTTGGTGATGTACAGCTCTCCCGCGGCGAGGCCCGGGTTGAAGCCGGGGACGGCGGGGTTGGCGTCGGTGCCGGTCAGGGCCTCGTAGACCGGGTTGTCGGCGGTCTGCGTGTACATCTGCCAGCCCATCGGGTACAGCAGCAGCGGACCGAAGGAGTGGTAGTTGAGCTGCAGCTTGAACTTGATCCGGCGCAGCAGCCCGTCCATCGCCCTGGTCTCGGGCTCGCTGGCCGGGCCGGTTCCCCGGTAGGTCTCGCTGCTCGGGACGCTGGAGGCGCCTTCCTCGTCATAGTGGAAGTTCGTGGGGAAGTTGCGGTTGGGGTCGACGCCGTCGCCCGCGGTGATCTGCCCGTCTCCGTTGTTGTCCCGCAGGTTCTTGCGCCACAGGCGGTTGCCCTCGGTGAAGGTGTAGTCGTAGCCGTCGGGGTTGGCGACGGGCACGAACCACAGCTCGGTCGAGCCCAGCAGGTCGGCCAGCGCCTTCTTGTTGGCCACCACGTGCTTCAGCAGCCGCATGTCGACCTCTGTCGCGATCCACTCGCGGGCGTGCTGGGTCGCCGAGTAGAGGGCGGCGGGCCTGGCGCCGTCCGGCAGGATCCTGGCGTGCTTGGTCACCTTGACCGCCAGGATGTCCTGCCCCTTGATCGTCTTGCCGATCGACTGCAGTTTGACGATGTCCTTGTTGGCGTCGGCGATGGCCTTGAGCTGGTCGGCGATGCCGCCCTGCTCGGAGTAGCTGCGCCAGACCGTGTAGCCGCCCGCGGCCTGCGCCTTGGCGGCCTCGAGCTGCGTCTGGCCCTGCGGGTTGCGGACGGGTTGCGGCTTGTGCCCGAGCTTGGTGATCCTGACCAGGTCGGCCTGGTCGGCGGTGAACTCGATGTGCTCCTTGCCGGCGACGGCCTGCTTCTGCACGACGTCGACGCCGTCCTCGGCGAGCGCCTGACCGGTGCCCGGCGGGCCGTCCACCTGGTAGAGCTCGATCCGGTCGGACGGGGGTAAGGCGGGGTCCTCAGCCGCGACGGCCTGCCCCGCCACCAGGGAGGTGGCCAGACAGGCGGTCACGGCTGTGACGAGGGTGAAAGTACGAGACAAGTTCTGCCCCTTTGCAGAAGACGGAATGCTCGAAATGTCACCCGGCGTCGGGGGCTCGGCAAGACCCAAGTGTTGGCCTGTTGTCGGACAAAGTGCTAGATACTTCGCCAAAGGCGCACGAGTTCCATGGTTCGGGTGGCAGCAGTCAAGATCATCTTCTATAGTCACTGCGTCTATGAGGGGAGGATGGACGTGAGATCAGGGCGTCTTGCCGCGCTCGCCGTCATCCTCGTCGCGCTGGTCGCCTTCCCCCTGCCGCACGCGGCGACCGCCGACCCCGACAACAGGACCAAGCTGCGCCAGCTCACCAAGCAGGCGGCCGACCTCAACAAGGTCTACCGCGGCACCCTCGAGAGCCTCGAGGACACCAGGCTGGCCGCGAAGAAGGCCACCGACCGGGCGGGCAACCTCAAGGCCGCGCTCGCCGCCGCCGAGGTCGAGGTCAGCCAGATCGCGCAGACCACCTACATCCAGGGGCCGTTCGACGGCACCAGCCTGTTCTCCATCCCCGGCGAGCCGTACCAGGTGCTGGGGCAGGCGGCGAACATGACCTACCTGTCGGCCGAACGCACCTCCAAACTCGGCCGCATCAAGGAGATGGTCGCCAACGCCAACAAGGCGAAGAAGGAGGCCGCCGCGAAGATCGACGACCTCGAGCGCGACATCAAGAAGATGCAGAGCAAGCGGCGCGACATCGAGAAGCTGCTGGCCAAGTACGGCATCCAGCAGCCCGGCAACGCCAACGGCCTCACCTCGCGCATGATCTCGGTCCGCGAGGAGGTGATGCGCAACTTCCCGATGTTCTACGGCGTCGGCTGCCTGCGCGTCGGCGACCCCGGCGAGCACGGCAAGGGCCGGGCGTGCGACTTCATGATGAGCCCCGGCGGCACCATGGCCACCGGCGCCAACCTGGTCAGGGGCGACGAGCTGGCCCAGTGGCTGATCTCCAACGGGTCGCGGCTCGGAGTCATGTACATCATCTGGAAGCAGCGCTACTACGACGTGCGCACCGGCGGCGGCTGGGACATGATGTCCGACCGCGGCGGCGTGACCGCCAACCACTGGGACCACGTGCACGTGTCGGTGTTCTGAGCCGCGCCTGATCCGTTCGAGCCGCCCGCCGCGGCCCACCCGGCGGGACCGGGCGGGCCGGGCGGCAGGTGGACCGCGCCCGCCGGGACCGGGCACCCGGTCGGGCCGGGCGGGAAGCGGGCCGTACCGGGTGGGACCAGCCGGTTCGGGCCGGGCGGGAAGCGGGCCGTACCCGGGCGGGTGTCGGCTACGGGTGCGCGGTGCCGGAGAGCCGGTCCTTCAGCCAGTGGTAGGAGGCGCGGGGCGTGCGCCTGCCGGTGGGGAAGTCGACGTGGACCAGGCCGAAGCGCTGGTGGTAGCCCTCGGCCCACTCGAAGTTGTCCAGCAGCGACCACACGAAGTAGCCCCGTACGTCGACCCCCTCGTCCTGGGCGGCGCGGAGGGCGGCGAGGTGGCCGTCGAGGAAGGCGATCCTGGCCTGGTCGTCCTGCTCGGGGTAGGAGCAGCCGTTCTCGGTGATGTAGATCGGCGGCAGCGCCGTGCCGTACCGGTCGCGCAGGCCCACCAGCAGCTCGCGCAGCCCGTCGGGGACCACCGGCCAGCCGAAGGCGGTGGTGGGGTAGCCGGTGATGCCGAGGTCGGTCCACGGCAGCGTGTCGTCGGTGGGGGCGCCGATCCGTGTGGGGTTGTAGTAGTTGATGCCGAGCCCGTCGAGCGGGGTGGAGATGATCTCCAGGTCGCCGTCGCGGACGCAGTCGAGCGTGACGCCGTAGGCCGACAGGTCGGGGTAGCGCCCCAGCAGCACGGGATCGTTGAACAGCCGGTTGTGCAGGGCGTCGTACGCGTCGCCCGCCGCCGCGTCCTGCGCCCACACGGGGGTGCAGTTGTTGGTCACCAGCACCTGCCGCGCGCCCGCCGCCCGCAGCGCCCCTACGGCCAGCCCGTGCCCGAGCAACTGGTGGTGCGCCACCGGCAGCGCGTCGAGCATCAGCGCCCGGCCGGGCGCGTGCACCCCCATCGCGTAGCCGAACACCATGTGCACGAACGGCTCGTTGAGCGTGATCCACATCGGTACGCGGTCGGCGAGCCGCTCGGCCACGACCGCGGCGTAGTCGGCGAAGCGGTACGCGGTGTCCCTGTCGAGCCACCCGCCCCTGTCCTCCAGCGCCTGGGGGAGGTCCCAGTGGAACAGCGTGGGCACGGGGGTGATGCCGCGCTCGCCCAGGCCGTCCACGAGCCGGTCGTAGAAGTCGAGCCCCTTCGGGTTGACCTCGCCGGAGCCGTCGGGCTGGATCCTCGGCCACGCGATCGAGAACCGGTAGGCGTTGACGCCCAGGTCGCTCATCAGGTCGAGGTCCTCGGGCCAGCGATGGTAGTGGTCGCAGGCCACGTCGCCGGTGTGCCCGTCGCGGGTCCTGCCGGGCTCGTGGGAGAAGGTGTCCCAGATGGAGGTGCCGCGGCCGTCCTCGTGGACGGCGCCCTCGATCTGGTAGGCGGCGGTGGCCGTACCCCAGAGGAACATAACCGGTCATATTAGGCGATCAAGGAACCGGAGTCGCGCGGCACGGCCGCCGGAATGGGCAAGGATGGGAGCATGACGACTACTCTGCGCCGCCGTCCCTCCCAACGCCGCAGCGCCGAGCGGGTCGAGCGGATGCTCGACGAGTGCGCCTCGCTCCTGGACGAAGTGGGTTACGACGGGTTGACCACCAAGGAGGTCGCCCGCAGGGCCGAGGTGCCCATCGGCACCTTCTACCAGTTCTTCCCCGACAAGCAGGGTCTGGTCAGGGCGCTGGCCATGCGGAACCTCGACAGGTTCCTCACCCGCGTCACCGACCGCATCGCGACGGCCGATCTCGCCCACTGGTCGGAGCTGTCCGACCTGGCGATCGACGAATTCGTGGCGATGAAGCGCAGCACACCGGGTTTCGCGGTGGTCGACTTCGGCGAGGTGCTGCCCACGCCCGGCGGTCCGGCCCTGCCGGGCACCAGCCACATGCTCGACGCGGCTACCGAGAACAGCGCCGTCGTGGCCGAGCGGCTGCGCGCCCTCGTCGTCGGCCTGTACGACAAGCCGGAGGGCGAACGGCTCGACCTGGCGCTGCGTGTCGCCGTCGAGGCCGCCGACGCCGTACTGAAGCTGGCCTTCAGCAGGAGCCCCGACGGCGACCCCGAGCTCATCGCCGAGTGCAAGCAGCTGGTCCGCCGCTACCTCGCCGGCCACCTCAGCACGGCGCGTCCAGCCGCGCCGTGAGCGTGTCGTCCAGCTTGGGCGCGGCGCCGGCCTGGAGGGCGCTCCGTGTCAAGCGGTTGACCTGGAGCGCACTCCAGGTGGAAGGATCGGCCGTGTGACCGTCTACACGCCCGCTGAAGTGGTCGAGGAGACCGGCTTCAGCCTCGACACCCTTCGCTACTACGAGAAGATCGGTCTGCTGGCCCCCGTCGACCGTAACGCCGCGGGGCAGCGCAGGTTCTCCGAGGACGACCTCGGCTGGCTCGGCACGATCCGGTGCCTGCGCGACACGGGCATGCCGATCGCCCAGATGCTGCGCTTCGCCGAGCTGGTGCGCGCGGGCGACCACACCATTCCCGACAGGATCGCGCTCCTGGAGGAGCACGACATCAGGGTGCGCGGCCAGATCGACAACCTGATCGAGCGCCAGCGCTACATCCAGCACAAGATTTCCTACTACCGCAGCGTGCTCTAGCCCCCGCTTGGGATTGCGGTTGCTAAACCGGGAGGTGTGACTCCTCCGCTCCCTGAAGGGAGCGGCTTCTCGCCAAGCCGCTTCCGCAGCCTCCCGAAGGGCGAGCCCCGCCCTCACGACGCCGATCGCCGTTCTCACGTCAGGGCGCGCCTCGTGACCGCCGCCTCGGAACGCGGCCCGGGCCACGGGTTTCACCTCTCCACGGTGCCCGGTCAGCTGAAGCGGGCAGTCCCCTCCGCGCGCGTCTGATGGCCGGGCCCCGGGCGAGACGGATGAACATCCCGCTGCGTCGCGCGGCGATGGTGTGCGCGGCGATGATGTTCGCGCTCCTCGCCAACGTCACCCTCATCCAGGGGTTCAGGACGGCGAGCCTCAACGCCGACCCGCGCAACCACCGCACGGTGATCTCCAAGTTCGCGCATCCGCGCGGCAAGATCCTCGCCCGCGACGGCACGGTCATGGCCGTCAGCCGCAGGACGAAGGACCCCAGCTACGCCTACCGGCGCTTCTATCCCGGCGGCGACCTGTACGCGACCGTCACCGGCCACGCCTCCCTCTACACCACCACGGGTCTGGAGCGGGCCGAGGACGACGCCCTGACCGGCAGCGCCCCGAAGGCGCGGGTGCGGGCACTGGTGACGGACGGCATCAGCGAGGGCGCCGACGTGCGCACCACCATCGAGCCGCGCGCGCAGCGGGCCGCCTACGAAGGACTGGCCGCGACGGGACGGCGTGGCGCCGCGGTGGCGGTCAACCCCACGACGGGGGCGATCCTGGCGATGGTCTCCTACCCCTCCTACGACCCCAACCTCTACAGCACCTTCGACCCGGCCAAGCTGAGGGAGGCCGACGCGCTGCTGCACGCCGACCCGGGCCGGCCGCTGCTCAACAGGGTGCTCAACCAGAACTATCCGCCCGGCTCCACCTTCAAGGTCGTCACCAGCGCCGCCGCGCTGAACTCCGGGACCTACGAGGCGGACTCGCCCCTCGACGCGCCCAGCAGCCTGCTGCTGCCCGGCACCTCGACGTACCTGCGCAACGCCGGGGGAGCGGCGTGCGGCGACGGGCGCCCCCCGCTGGCCTACGCCTTCCAGATCTCCTGCAACACCGCCTTCGCCGCCATGGGCCTCGACATGGGACAGGACGCGCTGCGCCAGCAGGCCGAGGCGTTCGGGTTCAACGACGACACGCTGACCGTCCCGATGCCGGTCTCCATGAGCGTCTACCCCAGCGGTCTCGACCAGGCCCAGACCGCGCTGTCGGCCATCGGCCAGTTCGACGACAAGGCCACTCCCCTCCAGATCGCCATGCTGTCGGCCGCCGTGGCGAACGGCGGCGCGCTGATGCGGCCCTATCTCGTGGACGAGGTGCGCCTGCCCGACGGCTCGGTCATCGACACGGCCGAGCCGTCGCAGTGGCGCTCGGCGATGAGCCCGCGCGAGGCCGCGCAGCTCGCCGCGATGATGGTCAACGTCACCGAGGAGGGCGGCACCGGTACGGCGGCGGCGCTGCCGGGCGTGGTGGTCGCGGCCAAGACGGGCACGGCGGAGAACGCGCCGGGAGCACGGGACCACGCGCTGCTGACGGCCTTCGCCCCGGCCGACAGCCCGCGCGTGGCGGTGGGCGTGGTGGTCGAGCGGTCCGGCTCCGGCGGCGACGTGGCCGCCCCGATCGCCCGCCGCATCATGCAGGCCCTCCTGGCCTGACCACCCGCACCGCACACCCGCCCGGCACGCACACGCCCGGCGGTACCTGGCCCTGGCGACCCCGGCACGCACGCCCCTGCGGTACCCCGCCCCGGCATCCGCCGCGACTCCCGGCACGTGCCCCCGCAGTCCCCCGCCCCGGCCCCGACCCGCACGGGCGGCCCGGTCGGTCAGCGGTAGGCCTGCGCCTGGAGGTTGTAGAGGTCGGCGTAGAGGCCGTCCTCGGCCATCAGCTGCTCGTGCGTGCCCTCCTCCACCACCTTGCCGTGGTCGAGCACGTAGATCCGGTCGGCGTAGCGCACGCTCGCCAGCCGGTGCGTGATCAGCAGCACGGTGCGCCCGTCGGAGTGCCGGCGGATGCGCTCGAACAGCGCGTGCTCGGCCCTGGCGTCGAGCGCGGCGGTGGGCTCGTCGCAGATCAGCAGCGGCGCGTCGCGGTGGAAGCCGCGCGCCACCGCGATGCGCTGCCACTGCCCTCCCGACAGCTCCTGGCCGTCCTTGAACCGCCGGTCGAGCAGCGTGCTGTAGCCGTGGGGCAGCTCGGCCACGACCTCGTCGGCGCCGGCCACCTCCGCCGCGGCGACCAGCGCGGGCTCGCCCTTGTCGGTGCCCATCGTGATGTTGTAGCGGGCCGTCAGCGGCCACCTGGTGTGGTCCTGCGCGATGACCGCGGTGGCCAGGCGCAGCTCCTCGGGCGGCACCTCCCGCACGTCGAGCCCGTCCCAGCTGACGGTGCCCCCGTCCGGCTCGTAGAGGCCTGACAGGATCTTGGCGAGCGTGGTCTTGCCCGAGCCGTTCTCGCCGACGAACGCGATGACCTCGCCCTTGCCGACCCTGATGGACACCCCGCGCAGCGCCGGGCTGTCGGAGCCCGGATAGGTGAAGGTGATGTCCTCGGCCCTGATCTCGTCGAACGACCTGGGCGCGGGCGTGGGCCTCGGGTCGGCGATCCGCCGCTCGGCGTCGGCGCAGAAGTCGAGGAAGTCGGTGAAGTACAGCCCCTCCTCGTAGAGGCGGTTGGTGGCGTACATGAGGTTGCTCAGTGACATCTGGCCCTGCCTGATCGCCAGGACGGCGGTGCCGGCCACGGCCAGCGGCAGCGCCCCGACGGCCAGCAGCACGCCCAGCGCGACGTAGACCAGGCCGGTGCCGAGGCCGCCCAGCGCCTCGCCGACCAGCCTGGCCATCGTCTGCCGCCGGGCCAGCCGCAGCAGGACCTCCTGCTCGGCCCTGGCCACCGCGTCGTACATCCGCAGCAGGAAGCCGCGCATGGTGAAGGAGCGGACCTCGGCGGCGGGGGAGCGGTCGGCGAGCAGCTCGGCGATGATCCACTTGCGCCTGCGGGCGGGGATCAGCGAGTACATGTACGAGTAGCGCATCCTGGCCGAACGCACCGCCGCCCACGCGTCCGGCAGTACGGCGAGGACCAGGAGCGGCAGCAGAACCGGGTGCAGGATGCCCAGCACGCCGGCCGCGGCGGCGATGCCGATGGCGGCGGTCATCACGTCGATCGCCGTCATCACCACCACGTCGGCCATGGCGACGCCGCGCACCCTGGCACGTTCCATCGCGTCGTGGAAGTCGGGATCGTCGTAGGCCACCAGCGGCACCCGGCTGGTCAGGCCGTACAGCCGCTCCTCGGTGAGCCGGGAGACCTGCGGGTCGAGCCGGGACTGCGCCCAGCCCGCGGCCGCCTGCGTCAGCGTGCGCAGCGCGGCGGCGCCCGCCACCACCGCGAGGCTCGGCAGCGCGGCCCACACCCGTTCGGGCGTGGGCCCCTCGCTGAACAGTGCTTCGAGGACGCCGGTGGTGGCCAGCAGCCCGAAGGCGGTGAAGATGCCGCCCGCGAGGTTGAAGCCGACGGTGGCCGCGGTGTCACGGGGGCTGGCCCGCCATGCCATCCGCATCGCCTGCCCCACGAGGGCGGGCAGCCGCCTGGCGATGGTCAGGAACCCGACCTCGGCCATCTTGTCGGTGTGGGCGTGCCAGTCGGAGAAGGAGATCTCGCCTAGTTCGAGGGGCTCGTCCGCCATACCTGGAGTGTGAACGGTGGCACCGACAATTTCCTACGGCTTTCCCGCCAGACCGTTCTGGTGCGCCGCGGGTGCCCGGGGGCGTACACAGGGGGCCGGTGCCTGACCATGCCGGAGCACATTCTCTACACATTGTTGACCCACACCGGATACATGCCCGAATGGCCATCTCGGCGCATGTGCCGGCGGCGCGCGCGGCCTAGCGTTGCCCTGTGATCGACCGGCGGCACACGCCTCGGCCCGGTGCTCCCGGGTGTACCCACACGCGGGAGAGCCGCCGGTCGATCCATCGGGACGTCGCGTTCGCGTGAGGGCCCGGCCTCCTCGGAGGGGTGGAGGTCGTGGTCCGGCGGGCGCGGCAGCGGGCTCGAGTCGCGCAGGGCTCGAGCCCGCACAGCCTCCCTGAGCGCCCGGCGTTCCGCATGGACCGGGCGCGGCCGGAGAGAGCGCTCCCCGGCTATGCCGAGCTGTTACCCGCACATGCCTTGACGTCGCGGAGTGCGAAGTGGGTTGATTGCCCTACTGACAACGTTGTCACCCGACCGTGGCAAAGGAGCGGTGTGCGATGAGACGACGGTGGTTAGCGACGATCACCATGGCGGCCGTGCTCGGGCTGACGGCCTGCGGGGGCGGAGGCGGCCCCGCGGCTCCGTCGGGCCAGGCCTCCGGCGCGGGCGGCGACGCGAAGAAACAGGTGGAGGTCTTCTCCTGGTGGACCGGCCCCGGCGAGGCCGACGGCCTGAAAGCCATGAAGGAGATCTTCGAGAAGCAGAACTCCGGCTTCTCCTTCTTCGACGCCGCGGTCGCGGGTGGCTCGGGCGACAAGGCCAAGGCGCTGCTGCAGTCCAAACTCCAGGCGGACACCCCGCCTGACACCTTCCAGGGGCACGCGGGCGCCGAACTGCAGGGCTACATCAAGGCGGGCGACCTGGAGGACCTGACCTTCCTCTACGACGAGCTGAAGCTCAAGGACGTCTTCCCCGCACAGCTGGTCGAGCAGATCAGCTACCAGGGCAAGATCTACTCGGTGCCCGTCAACATCCACCGCTCGAACATCCTGTGGTTCAACCCGAGCGTCCTCAAGGAGGCCGGGGTCGCGGGCGCGCCCAAGACGATCGAGGAGTTCGTCGCCGCGCTGGAGAAGGTCAAGGCCAAGGGCAAGATCCCGCTGTCGATCGGTTCGGAGTGGACCGTCACCCACCTGATGGAGAGCGTGCTGCTCGGCTCCCTCGGCACCGACGGCTACAACGCGCTGTTCAAGCCGGGCGCCAACTGGGCCTCCCCCGAGGTCACCAAGGCGCTGGAGAACTTCAAGACGATCCTGTCGTACGCGGGTGACCCGCAGGACGACTGGCAGCCGGCCGCCGCGCAGGTGGCGGAGGGCAAGGCCGCCTTCAACATCATGGGCGACTGGGCCTACGGCTACTTCCACAACCCGCCGGACGGCGGTCTCGGCAAGAAGTCGAAGACCGACTTCGACTGGGCGCCCGCGCCCGGCACCGGGGGCACCTACCTGTGGCTGTCGGACAGCTTCACCCTCCCCAAGGGCGCCAAGAACAGGGACGGCGCGATCGCCTGGCTCAAGGTGGCGGCGAGCAAGGAGGGCCAGGACGCCTTCAACCCGAAGAAGGGCTCCATCCCGGCCCGCAAGGACGCCGACGCCTCCCTCTACACCGACTACCTCGGTGACGCGCTGAAGGACTGGTCGGCCGACAAGCTGGCCGGATCCATCCAGCACGGCGTGGCCGTCAACCAGCCGTGGCTCGCCGCCGTCAACGAGGCGGTCGGCCTGTTCATCGGCAGCAAGGACGTGGCCGCGCTGCAGAAGGGCCTCGTCGACGCCGCCGCCGCCAACGCCCAGTGAGGCCCTGGTGATGAGGCCCCGTGAGGCATCGTGATGGTTAGAAAAGGCGGGCCCGCCCTGCGGCGGGCCCGCGCCTGGTTGCCGGGCCTGCTGCTGGTGGCCCCCTCGATCATCCTGATCGGCGTGTTCGTGTACGGCATGCTCGGCTGGAACTTCAGCCTGGCCATGACCGACAAGCACGACGAGGTGTCGGAGGGCTCGTTCGTCGGCCTGCGCAACTTCATCGACATCTGGGACCTGCCCCGCTGGCACCTGTCGGTCAGCCACGCGATCCTGTTCACCGTCGTGTTCGTCGGCGGGGCGCTGCTGCTCGGCTGGTTCCTCGCCTTCCTGATGGAGAAGGGGATCAGGGGCGAGGGCACGTTCAGGGCGATCTACCTGTTCCCCATGGCGATCTCGTTCGTGGCGACCGGCATCGTCTGGCGCTGGCTGATGAACTCGGCCGAGGGCGAGCGGGCGGTCGGGCTGAACCGGCTGTTCGACGTGCTCGGGCTGCCCCAGTGGGCCTGGTTCAGGGACCAGGACTGGGGCATGGCCGCCATGGCCGTCCCGGCGATCTGGCAGATGGCCGGGTACGTCATGGCGCTCTTCCTGGCCGGGTTCCGCGGGATCCCCGAGGAGCTGCGTGAGGCCGCCCGGGTGGACGGGTGCACAGAGTGGGGCGTCTACCGGCACATCGTGCTGCCGCTGCTGCGGCCCGTGACGCTGTCGGCGCTGATCATCCTCGGGCACATCTCGCTGAAGACCTTCGACCTGGTCATGGCCGTGTCGGGCAAGCAGATCATCACCGACGTGCCCGCCGTGTTCATGTGGGTGGCGGTCTTCGACTCCCACGACCCGGCCAAGGGCGCGACCATCGCCTCCTACATCGTGCTCAGCGTGGCGATCTTCGTGATCCCTTACCTGATCTGGTCGGTCCGCAAGGAGAGGCGCTCGTGATCGTCCGCCGTGGGTTGCTGATCGCCTTCGCGGTCGTCTTCCTGATCCCCATTTACGTGCTGCTGGTCACCAGCTTCAAGCCGCTCACCGAGGCCAATCCCGCGCAGGCGTGGAACCTGCCGCAGGTGTGGACGTTCGAGGCCTGGCGGGTGGCGTGGGAGAAGCTGGCGCCGGGCATCTGGAACAGCGTCCTGCTGGCGGTGCCGGGATCGCTGCTGTCGTGCGCGCTGGGTTCCATGAACGGCTACGTGCTGTCGAAATGGCGCTTCCCCGGCGCGGACGTGCTGTTCACGCTGTTCCTGTTCGGGATGTTCATCCCCTACCAGGGGGTCATGATCCCGCTGGTGCAGCTCATGGTGAACCTCGACATCTACGGCGGGATCCCCGGCCTGGTGCTCGCGCACGTCGTCTACGGCATCCCGATCTGCACGCTGATCTTCCGCAACTACTACGTGACGATCCCCGACGAGCTGGTCGAGGCGTCCCGGGTGGACGGCGCCGGCATGCTGCGGACCTACTGGTCGGTGGTGCTGCCCGTGTCGGGACCCGCCGTCGCCGTGGTGATCATCTGGCAGTTCACCTCGCTGTGGAACGACTTCCTGTTCGCCGTCTTCCTCACCGGGCCGACGAGCTGGCCGACCACCGTGATGCTGAACAACATCGCCGGGGCGCAGGCCACGCCGTACAGCCAGCAGATGGCCGCGGCGCTGCTCGCCTCGATCCCGACGATGCTGATCTACCTGCTGCTCGGACGGTTCTTCATGAGGGGGTTGATGGCGGGCGCGCTCAAGGGGTGAGCTCGCCGGAGACCAGCGCGTCGCCCAAGGGGGTGCGCGCGTAGACCACGCCGCGGCCCGCGCGGGCGCCGGTGACGAGGCCGGCCCCGCGCAGGGCCCCGACGTGCTCGCCGACCGTGCCGAGGGCCAGGCCCATGACGGCGGCCAGGTGCGTCGTGGTGGCGGGCGTGGCCAGCTCAGCCAGGACGCGGGCGCGCGTGCGGCCCATCAGGCGCGTCAGCCTCTCCAGGCGCGGGCCCGCGCCGGCCTGGGTCGCGCCCACGCCGCGTGCGGGATAGACCAGCGCGTACGGCCAGGCGTCGTCGAGGTAGGCGCCGACCCGCGAGCCGAACACCGAGGGCAGGAACAGCAGCCCCCTGCCGTTGAGGTCGCGTTTGACGAAGTCGCTGGTCAGGTCGCAGTCGAGCCCGCCGTCGCGCCAGCGGATCTGCGCGCTGAGGTCGTCGAGCGCGGCCGCCCACCCGAAGGTCGCCAGCCTGCCCGCCCGCCACACCACGTCGCGCTCCATCACGGCCTGGAAGCGCGGCCACTCGGGCAGGATGATCTCCCGCCACACCGCCTCGAGGGCGTCGGCGACCAGCCGTACGACGTCGGGGCCGGTGAGGGCCGCCCGCAGCGCGCGGGGGACGGGGATCCGCGCGATCTCCTCGTGGGCGCGCGCGAGCGGGGTGGCCCTGAGCGCGGCCAGCTCCGTGTCGAACGGCACGCTCACGCCGGTCGGCGGGGGCGCGATGAAGTCCACGTTCGCCGGCCCGAGGTTGCCGGAGATCGCCTGGACCAGCGGCAGCCCCGGCTGCCCCAGCCGCCGGTACGGCTCCCGCCACCGCGCGGCCCACGCCTGCAGCGCCCCGGCGCTCTCCCTGCCTTCGAGCACCCAGGTGGCGTGGAGGGTTTCCACGAGCGGCGAGATGGCGAAGCGGCTGGCGGCAATGTCCTGCGGGCTGACCTCGATCCTGATCACCTTTCGGATATTCCCGAATAAATCGTCATTTGTCGTGCCGGTGCCCAGGGTGAGCGCATGGAGCAGGCGACATTCCGTGACGTGTTCAGGGTCAGGGAGTTCAGGGTGTTGTTCGGCAGCTTCGCGCTGCTGATCGTCGGCGACGGGGTCAAGATGCTGGCGTTGTCGGTGCTGGTGTTCGAACGGACCGGCTCGCCCGGGCTGTCGGCGGCCGCCTACATGGCGGGCTGGCTGCCCTACCTCGTGGGCGGCATGTTCCTGCTGTCGCTGGCCGACAGGCTCCCGGCCCGCGGCCTCATGGTGGCGGGCGAACTGGTCAGGCTCGTGGTGTGCCTGCTGCTGGCCTACGCCGGACTGCCGGTGTGGGCGATGCTGGCGCTGATCCTGGTCACCGGGCTGGTCCAGCCCGTCTTCGGCGCGGCGCGCAACGCCATGCTGCCGGACGTGCTGCCCGGCGACGCCTTCGTCCTGGGCCGGTCGCTGCTGGGGATGACCAGCGCGGGCGCGCAGATCGGCGGGCTGTCGCTGGGCGGCGGGATCCTCGCCGTGGCGGGGCCGGAGGGCGCGCTGGCGATCACCGCGGCCATCTCGGCGGTGGCGGCGCTCGTCCTCAGGTACGGCCTGCCCGCCGCGCCGGCGCGGGGCGGCTCCGGGCGCGGCACGGTGCGCACGACGCTGCGGGTCAACCGGAGCCTGCTGGGGTCGCGTGGCGTGCGGGGGCTGCTGCTGGCGATGTGGGTGCCGCCGATGTGCCTGGCGGGCGCCGAGGCCATGGTCGTGCCGTACCTGACCGCGGCGGGGTCGGCGACGGGGGCCGGGCTGGCCCTCGCGGTGGCGGCGGCGGGAATGGCGGTGGGGGAGTTCGCCGTGGGCCGCTTCGCCGCGCCCGCGACGCGCGAGCGGCTGTCGCTTCCGCTGGCGGCGGCGATGGGGGTGCCGTGGCTGGCCTTCGTGGCGGCGCCGGGGCTGCCGGTCACCGCGCTGCTCGCGGCGCTGTCGGCGGGCTGCCTGGCCTACCAGCTGGGGCTGCAGCGGCACTTTCTGGAGGCGGTGCCGGAGCAGGTCAGAGGCCACGCGTACGGCCTGCAGTCGGCCGGGCTGATGACCGGTCAGGCGCTGGGGGCGGCGATGGTCGGCGGGCTGGCCGAGGTGGCCGGACCCGGGGCCGCGATGGCCGCCTCGGGCGCGGCCGGCATCCTCGCCGCCCTCGCCCTGTCCCGCACCCTTCGCCGCCCTGCCGAACCCCGGACCGCATCCACCCACTTCCACCGTTGACGAAGAAGGCGCCCACCGGCCTCCACCGTCAGCCCCCGCCCGGCCCGATCTCCCCCGATCCCCGCGCGATCAGCCGCACCGGCTGGATGACCCGCTCGACCGGCCCCCCGTTCCCCGCGATCCTCCTGAACAGCAGCTCGGCCGCCATCCTCCCCAGCCCCGCCGGGTCCTGCGCCACCACGGTCACCGCGGGATCCAGCAGGTCCGCCAGCTCGAAGTCGTCGAACCCCACCAGCGCGATCCGCCGCCCCTCCAGCGCCCGCAGCGCCGTGACCGTGCACCGGCCGTTGCCCGTGAACAGCGCGGTCGGCGGGTCGTCCATCCCGAGCCACCGGTCGAGCACCGCCCGCACCCTCTCGGGAGAGGGGTGGGCCATCGAGACCAGCCGCTCGTCCACCAGGTCGCCGAGCGCCTCCCGGTAACCGCGCTGCCGCTCGTCCGCCGTGAAGATCGTCGGACTGTCGCCCAGGAAGGCCACCCTCCGGTGCCCGTGCGCGAGCAGGTGCCGTACGGCCAGCCGCGCCCCGCCCGCGTTGTCGCACAGCACCGTGTCGACCTCCGGGCCAGGGCCGGCGGGCCGGTCGACGAAGACGGCGGGCGTGCCCGCGTCGAGCTCGGCCCGCAGGTAGGAGTGGTCGTTCCCGGCGGGCACGACGATGAGGCCGTCGACCCGGCGGGCGCAGAAGGTGAGCACGAGCTCCTTCTCCCGGGCCGGGTCCTCGCCGGAGGAGCCGCTGAGCACCAGGGAGCCGTGCTTGATCGCCACCTCCTCGACCGCCCGGGTCAACCCGGAGTAGAAGGGGTCGGCGACGTCCTCGATGACCAGGCCGATGCTCGACGTCCTGCCCTGGCGCAGCACCCTGGCGCTCTCGTTGCGGCTGTAGCCGAGCCGCTCGATCGCGGCGCGTACCCGCTCGGCGGTGGCGGTGTTCACGCCCGGCTCGTTGTTGACGACCCTGGAGACGGTCTTGAGCGCGACCCCCGCCTCCGCCGCGACATCCTTCATCGTCGGTCTCACACAGGGATCCTTTCCCACGTACGCCTGCTTGACAACGTTGTCAGCCGCCCCGCGTCGGACAGGCCGCGACGGCATGACAGAGTGGGGCCCGCTATGTCGTTGAGATCCGCCCTCGTCGTCGCCGGGCTGGTGCTGGCCGCGCTCAACATGCGACCCGCCATCGCAGGCGTCTCCCCCCTCCTCGACCAGATCATGACCGATGTGGGCCTCACTCCTGCGGGCGGGGGTGCGATCACCACCGTCATGGTGGTCTGCCTGGGCCTGTTCGGTCCGGTCGCCCCGCTGCTCGCCCGCCGGATCGGCCTGGACCGCACGCTGCTCGTCGCCCTGCTCGTCCTGGCCGCGGGCGTGCTGCTGCGCAGCCTGGACGGCGCGTCCGCCCTCTACACGGGCGCCGCGATCGCCGGCACCGCCATCGCGATCATGAACGTGGTCATGCCGGGCGTGGTCAAGCAGCACTTCCCGGCGAAGGCCGGCCTGCTCACCTCCGTCTACGTCACGGCCCTGGTGGCCGGCGCCGCGGCGGCCTCCGCGCTGATGATCCCGCTCCAGCACCTCACCGGGTACGGCTGGCGCGGCGTCTCCGCTCTGGTCGCGCTGCCGGCCCTGGCCGCCGCGGCGCTCTGGCTGCCCCAGGCCCTCGGCGGGCGGGCGGCGCCCGCCAACGGCCCGCGGCCGTTCATGGCGCTGATGCGCAGCCCGCTCACCTGGAAGCTGACGGTGTTCATGGGCCTGCAGTCGCTGACCTTCTACGCGATGCTCGCCTGGCTGCCCACGATCTTCCAGGAGGCGGGCGTCCCCGCCGAGCAGGCGGGCTTCCTGCTGGCCGTCTCGAACCTCTCCCAGGTCGCCGCCACGCTCGCCGTCCCCGTGCACGCCGAGCGCCGGGCGTCGCAGGCCCCGCACGTGGCCGCCGCCGCGCTGCTGACCGCGGCCGGTTACGCCGGCGTGCTGCTGGCGCCCACCACCGTGCCGTGGCTGTGGATGATCGTGCTCGGTGTCGGTCAGGGCGCCTCGCTGGCGCTGGCGCTGCTCATCATCACGCTGCGCGCGCCCGACCCGTCGTCGGTGACCGCGCTGTCGGCCGTGGCCCAGTCGGTGGGCTACGTGCTGGCCGCGCTCGGCCCCCTGGCGATCGGGTTCCTCCGGCAGGCGTCGGGAGGGTGGACCCTGCCGTTGCTGGCTGGCCTCGTCGCGTGCCTGATCCAGCTGGCCGTCGGGATCCGTGCGGGACGGCCTCTGCTATCTTAGGTAAGGCTTACCTTTACGAGGAAGGGCCTTGCCGTGCCGCTCGCGGAGTTGACCGGGGTGCTCGAGCGCGTCGCCGCCGAGCGCGGTGGTGTGCTGGGCGTCGAGCCGGGTCTCGTCATCGACCCCGACGCCTCGTGGACGCCGCTCAGCGAGCTGACGCGGGCGCCGTACACCCTGCTGGACGGGCTGGTCGAGCAGACCGCGGGCCGCTACGGCGCGCCCAGGCACGTGGGCGCGGCGCTGCTGTGGAAGGCGCTCGGCTACTGGCTGACCTTCCCGATGGCGGTCGGCTGGGCGCTGAACCGGCAGGTGCCCGTCATGCGGTTCGAGGACATCTACTTCAAGCCCTCCGACGCGGGCGTGACGATCGCGGCCACCTCGGTGTCGGTCGTCGACAGCGCCGCGGCGATCGGGGCCGCGCTCCTGCAGGCGCACGAGCCGCTGGTCAACGCGATCAGCGTCCAGGCCAGGGTGGGCAGGCGCACGCTGTGGGGCTCCACGGCCGAGGCGTTCGCGCACCCGATGACCGCGGTGGTCCAGGGTGACTACATGGGCCTGCTGCGCGCGATCGGGCGGCCCGTCGACGGCCTGCTCGAACAGACCGCCGACGGCTACCGGCGCAGGACCTGCTGCCTGTGGGTCACGCTCCCGGAGGCCGAGCCGTGCGCCACGTGCTGCGTGCTGCGGGAGGCGTGCGCGGCCTGAGCTCAGGCCACCTCCTCCATGACGCCGCTCGCCGGGGTCTCGTCGATGGGGCGCAGCTCGTCCGCGTAGCTCACCGAGACCCTGCGCATCAGGCCCGTGTCGTCGATGGAGTACTGCCCGAGCCGCCACAGCGGCGGGGAGTAGGCGTGGATGGACACACTCCGGTCCACCGCCCCCGTCAGCCGGTGGATGTGGTCGGGCCCGAAGTGGAACGACTGCCCCTCGGCGACGACGGTCTCCAGGTGCTCGCCGCCGATGCGCGGGTTGCACTCCAGGAGCCCGCCCTGCACCACGTGCACCGCTCCGGAGGAGATGTCGTGGTCGTGCCAGCCCGTGTCATCCTCGGGACGCCAGCAGAGCAGCCACACATCGACATAGGCGTCGCGGTAGAGCGAGGCGTAGTGCCGGCCGCCGTCGGCCGGGAACGCCACCTGGTCCTGCCACTGGGCAGGGTTCGCGGCCAGGTCGTCGACCAGATCGCGCAGTTCCCGCCGATCGAGCGTGCGGGCGGGAAGGTTGGTGCTCACGGGCGTTTACTCCTCTCGTCCCATTCGTGAGAACGTGGCTGCTGCCGCTCTCCTGGCCGGAGGCGGCGAAGGGGCCGACGACGCGTCTCCGCACAGCAGGCGACGCGGGTTGGTGACCCTGATGGCGTGCGCGGCCGCCGGCCCGATGCCGGGGCCGTCCTGGAAGGCGGTGGCGTACGGCGCGTCCGAACCGTTCACCACCACGTCGATGCCGAGCTCGCGGATGATCGCGTCGATCGCGCGCGGGCCGTACGACGAGGTCTCCACGAACAGGTCGGGGTCGACCCGGCCGCGGCCGCCGCCCCTGGCGATGAGCCGCTCGGAGTGCAGCGGCGCGAGCCCCGCCAGCAGCGCGAAGCAGACGCGCAGGCGCGGGTGCCGCGGGCGCACCACGGCGCGGAAGTGGTGCCAGGCGGCGTGCATCTGCTGCACGTACGGCACCAGCGCGGGCCACCAGCCGGGCCGGTCCTGCTCGGCGGCCGCCGGTCCCGGGTGGACGAACAGTGGCAGGTCGCGCGCGGTCAGCACCTCGAGCAGGCGGTCGTCGGGCGCGGCGGTCGCCGGGATCTGCAGCCCGTGGAAGCCGCGGTCGAGGTCGGCGGCCAGCCGGTCGGGGTCGATCTCGCTGTGGCAGGTCGCCGCCCACGCGCCGAACGGCTCCGGCAGCTCCAGCGCGCCCTCGTGGTAGGCGTCGATGAGCGGCCACGCCTCCTCGGGCGGCAGCGATTCGATGCCGAGCGGGCTGGACAGGGACACGAGCGCGAGCTCGAGCCCGGTGGTGTCGCGCGCGGCGTGGTCGGCCGGGTTCACCTCGTAGGGCGGCTCGCCGTCGAGGATCAGCGTCCACCCGTCGAGGTAGGGAGGCGTGGCGCGGGCGCGGAGCGCGTCGACGAACGACGGGGTCCACAGATGCTGGTGCACGTCAATGCTCACGGCCACACCTCCCTCTATTTCCTACTGACAATACAGGTAAACCCTGGGTCCTGCTTGTGAAGCGATTCAGTGATGCGATTCAGTGAACCGCTTCACCCCCGTGCCTGTCAATGCTGAGTAGGCTTGGCGAATGGCCCGAAAGCGAGCGACCATCAAAGAGGTCGCGCAGGCGACCGGCCTGTCACCTGCCGCCGTCTCCTACGCGCTGCGCGGCCTCCAGGTCTCCGAGGAGACCATGGAACGCGTCCGCGCGGCGGCGGCCGAGCTCGGCTACGAGGCCGACCCCATCGCCCGAGCGCTGGCCAGCGGCCGCACCGGCATGATCGGCCTGCTCTGCGGCTCGCTCGAGGACCTGTGGCAGCAGTCGCTCGCGGTCGGCATCAGCAGGGGCCTCAGGGAGAAGGACCGCTACGCGCTGATCCTCGACGCGGTCGGCGACCCTGGCCGCGAGCGGGTGCTCGCCCAGCAGCTGCGCGACCAGCGCGTCGACGGCCTCATCGTGCAGCCCGTCGACCCCGCCGCGCCGTTCTGGGCGGACCTGTGCGAGTCCGTGCCGGTCATCGCCATCGGCGACGGGCTGCCCGGCACGGCGGGCGAGGTGGTCTTCGACAACCGGCACGGCGTCACCCTCGCCCTCGAACACCTGAAGCAGCTCGGCCACCGCAGCATCGCCGTGCTCACCCCCACGGGCGCGCGCACCCCCGACCGGCCCGCCGACGTCCACGCCAGCGCCGAGGCTGACCGGCTCGGCCTCGACATCGAGGTGGCCACCGCGCCCCACGGGCTCGCCGGCGCCACCGAGGTGGCCCACCAGGTGCTGGCCGGCGGGCGTCACACGGCCGTGTTCTGCTTCTCCGACTCCATCGCCTACGGCGTCTACGCCGCCGCGGCCGAGCGGGGCATCGCGGTGCCCGGCGAGGTGTCGGTGATGGGCTACGACGACCATCCCATGTCGGGCCTGCTCACCCCCGGCCTGACCACCGTCGACTGGGACCTCGACGGCATCGTCCGCGCCGCCGTCCGGCTGGTGGCGGCGGCGGCCGACGGCGCGGTGCGCCGCCGCAGGGTCGTCCAGCAGCCCACGCTGCGCGAACGCGGTTCGGTGCGCCGGATCACGGGCTGATCAGGCGGAGCTCCGCCCTGGCCGCCTCGAGGTCGGTGTCGAGCGGCCGGTCAGGTTCACCGGGCGCGGAGCGCTGCGCCAGCGCGCGCTCCGCGGCGACCAGCTCGCAGGCCAGCACGATCTCCAGCGGCTCCACGCAGCGCAGCGCGGCCCGCGCCGCCTGCGTGGCGAAACCGGCGTGGTCCTCGGCGCCCCGCGAGATCACCGCCGTGCCGGACGTCACGGGCGCCGACAGCAGGCGCAGCTCGGCGAGGGCGTCCTGGGCGACGTACTCCAGGATCATCGCGCCCGACTCGCCCAGCCGCCCGGACAGGAAGGGAAGCAGCCCGGTATAGGCGGGCTCCATGAGCGTGGCCAGCCTGGCGGTCGCCAGCTGCGCGGCGGGCACCAGCGCCGCGCGCATCGCGTCGAGAGCCAGGGCGATCGGCGCGGAGTGGAAGTTGCCGTTGTGCCAGGCGCGCCCGGCGCCGACCAGCGGGTTCTCGGTGGCCGCGTTGAGGTCGACCTCGACCGCCCGTTCCGCCCGTGCCAGCGCGTCGAGCGCCGCCCCGTGCACCTGGGCGAAGGCGCGGAAGCCGTACGGATCCTGGATCCTGGCCGCCTCACGCGCGGCGAGCAGCCCGCGCAGCCGGTCGGCCACCTCCGCCTGCCGCGGCTGCGGCCTGGCCGCGTGGACGGCCGGCGCCAGCGGTTCCACCGAGGCGTCGACCGCGGCGAACGTGCGCGCCGCCACCCCGACCGCCGCCTCCAGCAGCAGCCGCACCTCGTGCAGCGCGAGCGCCGCGTCCGCCAGCGTGGCCGCCCCCGAGCTGATGAACGGCAGCGCGTCCACCGGCGAGAGCGCGAAACGCGGCCCTGGGCCGGGCCCCCGCCATTCCCGCTCGCCGAGCAGGCACAGCGCGGTGGTCGCCAGCGCGGTCAGGTCGCCGGTGCCGATCGCGCCGTACGTGCGCACCGGAGGGGTGTGGCCGGTGTTGATCGCCTCGGCGAGAACCGGCAGCAGCGCCGGATCCACGCCGGAACCGCCCGCCAGCAGCTGGTTCAGCCGGACGACGAGCATCGCCCTGGCCCGCTCGGCCGGCACGAGCGGCCCGGCCCCGCCGGCATGGCTGCGCAGCAGGGCGAGCCCGCCCTCCTCCACCGAGATCTCCTTGTTGGCACCGACCCCCGTGCTCCTGCCGTACACGGGCCCGGTCAGCGACTGGGCCGTACGCCAGGCGGCCCGGGCCCGATCGAGTGACGCGATCGAAACCGGGCCGCCGGCGGCCACCCGCGCGCAGGTGAGACCGCTGCCGTCGAGCTCCATCAGTCAGGCAGGATCAGGCTGAGCACCCAGCTCACGATGGAGACCACGATCGCGGCCCAGAACGCGGGCCAGAATCCGGAGACATGGAAGGGGACGTCGAGCTGGTCGGAGATCCAGCTCGTCAGAAGCATCAGACCGGCATTGACGACAAGGGCGAACAGCCCCAGCGTCACCACGTAGAAGGCACAGCCGATGGTCTCGATGATCGGCTTGATCACGGCGTTGATCAGGCCGAAGATCAGCGCCACCACCAGCAGCGTGCCCCAGTACTGGGCCGTGCCGGGTGGTGTCGTGATCGCCACCCCGCTCACGAGCTGCGTGGCGACCCAGAGGGACGCGGCCACGACGAGAACTTTGATGATGAGCTTCACGCCACAGGATCCTCGCACTTTCTGATCGGCGATGCGATAGAGGCGCAAGCAGGCGCGGCACGGCCGGTCCCACCGGCGGGCCGAAAAGGATCTCCGGCGCCGCGTCCGGGCGGACTCGGACACCACGCGCCCGTCGATCGCTCCACGGAGTCTTCGGGAAGCGTTATCGAGGTGACATCGCGGGGAAGGCCCCTCCTGTGGAGGGAGTGACATGGACACGGAAGAACTCGAGACGCTGACGGCGAGCGAACTGCACGAGCGGGCGGTCCGCTATGCCGTACGCCACGGCGACTTCGCGTTCATCTGGGACCTGCTCAAGGCGATCCCCGCCGCGGAGGCGGCCACCGGTCACCATGGGGAGGTCGTCAACGACCTGAGCCACCTGTCCGCCCTGCTCAGTGATGCCATGGCCTCAGGGCAGGGTGAGCTGGGAGAGGCGCTGAAACCGCTCTACGTCGAATACCTGTCGAAGCATCCCGACGCCTAGCCCGGTCAGCCGGCCAGGCTGGTCTCCACGCCGTGGCCGGTGAAACCGGGCGTCGTCGTCGCGCGCCCATCCGCCCCGACCACCATGGTCTGGTACGGCTGGGCCGCGGCGAGCTCCCCCGCGAACCGCCTGGCCCGCGCCGTCCCCATGGCGTGCATGGCACCGGCGTACGCCCCGGCGGCCGCCAGGTCGGGGCCGACCACGCACACCCACGACCTTCCCGGCCCGCTGTACTCCTCACCGCCAGCGGTGGCCACGGCCGCGTCGTGGGCGAACAGCACCCTGGTGGTGACCCCGTCGTAGGGGTCGCGCATGCCCACGCGCCAGGAGCGTCCCGGCGAGGACGAGCCGCGCACCCGCGTCCCGCTGCCCGCGGTCACCCGGTGGTCCACCGCGCCCGCGCCGGCCAGGGCGCGGGACAGCCGCTCCACCGCCCAGCCCCGCACGTAGACCATCGGGTCCAGTCGCCCGTCGCGGCGGCTGTCGAACCAGCCGCCGGTCGCCTCCCTCAGCTCCTCGCACCGGTGCAGGACCTCGACCACCTCGGGGATCTGCGCGATGGTCCGCCCGCTGTTCAGCCGGGCGATCTGGCTGCCGTCCACGTCGGGATGGAAGGTGTCCTCCACCCAGCGCAGCCACGCGAACGCGTCGTCCAGCAGGGGCGTCAGCTCGCGTTCGGGCAGCGCCGTGCGGATGTCCACGCACACCGGCAGGTTCATCACCATCTGGACTCGGGTGGCGCCAGGAAAGGTCATACAGCCACCGTCCCACGGCACGGATAACGCTCGGCTAAGCCCTTTACCTGAGCTTGGTCAGCGCGCCCCTGACATAGCGGACGAAGGCCCGCGGGCCGTACACCTGGACCGTGCGCTGGGAGATGTCCGGCACCAGGCGGCGCAGCCCCGAGGCGCTGACCGCCTCCTTCGCCCGAGGATCGTGCTCGGTCCCCTCCACGAGGACCACCGGCACGCCCAGCTCGCGCAACTCCCGCGCCTGCTCGGCCTCGCGGGTGTCGCGGGCCCGGTAGAGAACCAGCGTGCTGGCCGGATCCTTGACCCTCGCGGCGATCGCCGCCGCGCCGACCCCTTCGGCGATCAGCAGCGTCGACCTGCTGGAGGCGGGCCTGCGCTCCCACAGCAGCACGGCCAGCGCCGCGCCGTACAGGAGGAAGGCGGCCACGCGGCTCGGCCCCGTCACGGTCGCGGGAGCGGCCAGCTGGTAGGCGACGAGCAGCGCGCCCGACAGGTAGGCCGCCCACCTGAGGCTCGGATGCGGCCGCTCCCGACGGTTCCAGCGCGCCGCCACCAGGCCGAGCCCCACCAGGACGGCGGCGCCGACATGGGCGGTCGGCAGCCACGGGAAGCTCCATGCGGGGTGAAGCGCTCCGAAGTGTCCCACTATCGCGCCAGACCAGAAGAGCACCGTACTGGTAGTCATAGAAACGACGGTCTGGGACTTACATGAGAGTTGCCTGAATAAAACATGGGTAAATCCGAAGTTCTGGTGGTGGATGACGAACCCTCGGTGCGCGACGCCGTCACCAGGGCGCTACGCGTCCAGGGCTACCAGGTGAGCAGCGCCCCAGACGGGCCGACCGCGCTGGCCGTGGCGGCCGTGGACCGGCCCGACCTGATCGTGCTCGACGTCATGATGCCCGGCATGGACGGCCTCGAGGTCTGCCGCCGCCTGCGCGCCGAAGGCGACAGGACACCCGTCCTCATGCTGACGGCGCTGTCCGGCGTGGGCGACAGGGTGGAGGGACTGGACGCCGGCGCCGACGACTACGTGGTCAAGCCGTTCGCCCTCGAAGAGCTGTTCGCCAGGGTTCGCGCGCTGCTGCGCCGTACCTCCTCCTCGGGCGGAGCGCTGGAGTTCGCCGGACTCGCCCTGAACACCGAGAGCCGCCAGGCCCGGCGCGGCGGCCGGATCTTCGACCTCACCGGCACCGAGGCGGCGCTGCTCGAACTGCTCATGCGCAACGCCGGCCAGGTCCTCACCAGGGAGGTCATCCTGGAGCGGATCTGGGGATACGACTTCACGCCCGGCTCCAACTCGCTCGAGGTCTACATCCGCTACCTGCGGCGCAAGACCGAGCACGACGGGGAACCGCGGCTGATCCAGACGGTTCACGGACTCGGCTACGTGTTGAGGGAGACATGAGGCTGCATCTCAGGCTCGCGCTCGCGGCGGGCATCGCGGCGGCGCTGTCGGTCCTGCTCGTGCTCGGCGCCGCCTACTACGTCACCTGCCGCAGGGCCGAGAGCGTCATGGGGCAGATCGGGCGGTGGCAGGCCGAGTTCGGCTGGCCGTTCCTCGCGGTGGCGGCGGGCGGGCTGGTCATCGCGGCCGTCTTCGGGTGGCTCGCGGCCCGCGCGTCGCTGCGCCCCCTGTCGACACTCACCGCCACGGCCGGCGAGATCGCCCGCACCCGAGACCTCGGGCTGCGCATCGACGTGACGCGGGACGACGAGATCGGGAAACTGGCGGCCAGCTTCAACACGATGCTCGACGCGCTCGAACGCTCCGCCAAAGCCCAGAAGCAGCTCGTCGCCGACGCCTCGCACGAGCTGCGCTCCCCGCTGACCGCCGTGCGCACCAACGCGGAACTGCTGGTACGCGGCGACGTGCCGGCCGCCGAGCGCGACGAGGTCGGGCGGGCCGTGGTCTACGGGCTCGAGGAGCTGAGCGGGCTGGTGTCCGACCTGGTCGAGCTGGCCAGGGACGAGGAGCCGGCGGCACTGGTGGAAGACGTACGGCTGGACGAGATCGTCACGCACGAGGTGGCCCGAGCCGGGCTGCACTGGGCCGTGACCACGTTCACGGTGGCGGTCGAGCCGACCGTGGTGCGCGGGGTGCCCGACCGGCTCGCCCGGGCGGTCGGCAACCTGCTCGATAACGCGGCCAAGTACGGCGCGCCCGACGACACGGTGGAGGTGACGCTGCGGGAAGGCGTGCTGGAAGTCAGGGACCACGGGCCGGGGATTCCCGTCGCGGACCTGCCGTTCGTCTTCGACCGGTTCTACCGGGCCGACGAGGCGCGGGCCAAGCCGGGATCGGGGCTGGGACTGGCGATCGTCCGGCAGGTCGTGGACAGCCACGGAGGGACGGTGTCGGCGGTACCGGCGCCGGACGGGGGAACGCTGGTACGCCTGGTCCTGCCTGCCATGGCGTGACCCTGGCGCTCGCGGGCAGCACGATGGCGTGCCGCGGCGCCCCCCGGGGTCCATGCGCCGATCTTGCGAACGCTGGGATCTTCCCGCGCGCTCTGCGGTAAAGGGGGATCTTCCCTGGCGCCCTGCCGTACGTGAGGATCGTCGGGAACGCCGTACGCGAGGGCCGTCCGGAACGCCTGCTGCGCGATGTCCGGATACTCCCGGTAGGTTTGCCGGCATGGCAAACGTGCGTGTTGAGCGGACAGATGACGGCTTCGTGGCGACCAACGCCCGGGGCGCGCGAGTCGAGATCGGCGGCGGCGACCAGGACGGCGTCTTCACCCCCGTCGAACTGCTCCTGGCGGCCGTCGGCGGGTGCAACATCGTGACCGTGGAGCCGCTCACGGCCAAGCGTGGGCACCGCCTGCTGCGCCTGGCGATGACGGTCGAGGCGGAGAAGATCGAGTCGAACCTGCTCGGGCCGCTGACGGTGACCTACGATGTGGAGGTTCCCTCCGACGAGGCCGACCAGGTGTTCAGGGCGGTGGCCGAACGGGTGGAGGAGAAGCACTGCACGGTGAGCCGTTCCCTCCGGGAGGGTACGGAGGTCCGCTTGGAGCTCCCCTAGCCTGATTAGGGCGATAATCGACCCTGGTATGACGCGTCCGTTGCATTCGTCTCTGTAACGTTGAAGCAGGTCAAGGGTGCTGCGACTGACTTGCAGAGCTTTTGCCGATGCGGACGCGGAGGGGGACCGTCGTCTGCTGAGCGGGACCGCCGGCACTTTGGGGGAAGGTGTCGGCCTGGACCGCGGTAGATCGGGGCCGGGTGGTTTTGGGGGAAACCACCCGGTCCCGATTCATGTGTACTGTCTTG
Source organism: Nonomuraea sp. NPDC003804 (assembly GCF_040610675.1). Taxonomy (NCBI): domain Bacteria; kingdom Bacillati; phylum Actinomycetota; class Actinomycetes; order Streptosporangiales; family Streptosporangiaceae; genus Nonomuraea; species Nonomuraea sp. NPDC003804. Next base: position 1,368 of record NZ_JBEXMT010000049.1, on the reverse strand, counting down.
TCGTGAAAAAGCTCCTCCTTGACTGTGACCCCGGCATCGACGACGCCCTGGCCCTCGCGCTGGCCGCCGGCTCCCCCGAGATCGACCTCGTCGGCATCACCACCGTCGGAGGGAACGTCAACCTCGACCTGACCACCGCCAACGCGCTCGCGCTGCGCGAGTTCTACCGGATCGACGACGTGCCCGTCACGCCCGGCAGTGCCCAAGCCCTGCTCGGAGCGGGAGTGCGCGCCGAATCCGTCCACGGCGCCACCGGCCTGGGCGGCGTGATCCTCCCCGTGCCGGTCAACGGGGTCACCGACGGGCACGCCGTCGACTTCATCATCGAGACCCTCCGCTCGGCGCCCGGGGAGATCACCCTCGTCGCCGTCGGCCCCCTCACCAACATCGCCCTCGCCGTACGGCGGGAGCCGCGGATCGTCGAGTGGGTGCGCGACTTCGTGATCATGGGAGGCTCCTACACCCGCGGCAACCACACGCCCGCCGCCGAGTTCAACATCAAGGCCGACCCCGAGGCCGCGGCGATCGTGTTCGGCGCGGGATGGAACGTCACCATGGTCGGCCTCGACGTCACCCTGACCGCCGTGGTCACCGAGTCGATCCTGGACCAGATGCGGTCCCTGGGCCGGCTGGCCGACCTGGTCGTGCCGATCTCCCAGTTCTACGGCGTGGTGGAGGCCGACGGCGGACCGGCCATCCACGACGCGGTCGCCGTGGCGCACGTCATCGACCCGAGCCTGCTGAAGGTGCTCCCGGCGGTGGTGAACGTCGAGACGGTCGGGACGTACACGTCCGGGATGACGGTCACGGACTTCCAGCTCGACGGGAAGGTGCCGAACGCTTCGGTGGCGGTGGAACTGGACGTCGACCGGTTCTGGAAGCTGGTGATGGAGGCGTACGGGAGGCTGGCGGCGACGATCGCGTGATGTGCGAGTGGTGGTCGGCGGCTGCTACAGTTACACCTGTCGCAAGCGCCGCTAGCTCAGTTGGTTAGAGCAGCTGACTCTTAATCAGCGGGTCCGGGGTTCGAGTCCCTGGCGGCGCACAGCGAGAAACCCCAGCTCATGCGTTTGAGCTGGGGTTTCTTTGTTTGCTTTGTTTGCCGTCTCAACTTATTTGCCTGTCTTCGGCGTTGTTGATCTTCGTGCTGCTCGTGGTGTGGTCGTGTGTATTCGGTGTGTGGTTCCGGTAGATGGTGGACACATCGGTTCCGGTTCCTGCGCGACGGTTTGAAGACGCGGTTCCGGTAGCCGGGCGACAGGGTTCCGGCTGATGTGCGACAGCAGTTCCGGTAGGTGCGCGACACCTCGAGGTGGCTTGTCGCTTGTTGTGGTTCGGCTCTTGGCTGTGGGTCGTCATTCCTGCAGC
>NZ_JBEXMT010000048.1:0-56971 GCF_040610675.1 Nonomuraea sp. NPDC003804 | reverse complement strand
CGACGATCTGCGCGGGCGTGGACTGGCTGAGCCCGCTGTCGATGGTGATGAACCCGGCCGGCACGTCGTCGAGGACTATCGGCCGCCCCTCCACCGCGGCCTGGCCGACGATGCCCTCGCCGAGGGCGAACCGCTGGCGTGGCGAGCGGTCGGGCCGCACGCCGTAGCCGCCGATGAGGATGAGGTCGTGCTCCGCGACGCTGTTGTCGACGCCGTAGAAGGCGCCGAAGCGGGCCGAGACGAGCGGCGTCAGCTCGCTCATGATCAGCTTGGCGACATCCATGAGGTCGCGGTGACCCTGCATGAGGCGCGAGATGCGGGCCAGGTTGGACTTCAGCCAGTCCTGTTCCTGGTTGGCCTGGGTGGTCTCGCGGAGGTTGGCCACCATGAAGTTGACGTTGTCCTTGAGCTCGGCCAGCTCGCCCTGCGCCTCCACGGCGATCGAGCGGGTCAGGTCGCCCTGGGCGACGGCGCTCGTCACGGTGGCGATGGCGCGCACCTGCGTCGTCAGGTTGCCGGCCAGCTCGTTGACGCTCTCGGTCAGGCGCTTCCACGTGCCTTCGAGGCCCTCGACCCTGGCCTGGCCACCGAGCTGTCCTTCGGTGCCGACCTCGCGGGCGACGCGGGTGACCTCGTCGGCGAAGGACGACAGCTGGTCGACCATCTTGTTGATGGTGGTCTTCAGCGCCAGGATCTCGCCCTGGGCGTCGACGTCGATCTTGCGGGTCAGGTCGCCGTTGGCGACGGCCGTGGTGACCTCGGCGATGTTGCGCACCTGGTAGGTCAGGTTGTTGGCCATGAAGTTGACGTTGTCGGTGAGGTCCTTCCACACCCCGGACACGCCCTGCACCCGGGCCTGGCCGCCGAGCTGGCCTTCGGTGCCGACCTCGCGGGCCACGCGGGTGACCTCGTCGGCGAAGGACGACAGCTGGTCGACCATCGTGTTGAGGGTGTCCTTGAGCTGGAGGATCTCGCCCTGGGCGTCGACGGTGATCTTCTTGGTGAGGTTGCCCTGGGCGACGGCGGTGGAGACGGCGGCGATCTGGCGTACCTGGTTGGTCAGGTTGTTGGCCATGAAGTTGACGTTGTCGGTGAGGTCCTTCCACACCCCCGACACGCCGCGCACCTGCGCCTGGCCGCCGAGCTGTCCCTCGGTGCCGACCTCGCGGGCGACACGGGTCACCTCGGAGGCGAACGACGACAGCTGGTCGACCATCGTGTTCATCGTCGACTTGAGCTCGAGGATCTCGCCCTGGGCGTCGACGTCGATCTTGCGGGTCAGGTCGCCGTTGGCGACGGCCGTGGTGACCTGGGCGATGTTGCGCACCTGGTAGGTCAGGTTGTTGGCCATCGAGTTGACGTTGTCGGTGAGGTCCTTCCAGACGCCGGAGACGCCCTTCACCTCGGCGCGACCGCCCAGCTTGCCCTCGGTGCCGACCTCGCGGGCGACGCGGGTGACCTCGTCGGCGAAGGACGACAGCTGGTCGACCATCGTGTTGAGGGTGTCCTTGAGCTGGAGGATCTCGCCCTGGGCGTCGACGGTGATCTTCTTGGTGAGGTTGCCCTGGGCGACGGCGGTGGAGACGGCGGCGATCTGGCGTACCTGGTTGGTCAGGTTGTTGGCCATGAAGTTGACGTTGTCGGTGAGGTCCTTCCACACCCCCGACACGCCGCTGACCTGCGCCTGGCCGCCGAGCTGTCCCTCGGTGCCGACCTCGCGGGCGACACGGGTCACCTCCTCGGCGAAGGCCGACAGCTGGTCGACCATCGTGTTGACGGTGTTCTTCAGCTCGAACATCTCGCCGACCGCGTCGACGGTCACCTTGCGGCTCAGGTCGCCCTTCGCGACAGCGGTCGTCACCTCGGCGATGTCGCGCACCTGGGCCGAGACGCGCGACGACATCGTGTTGACGGCCTCGGTCAGGTCGCGCCAGCTGCCGGACATGCCCTTGACGTTGGCGGCGCCGCCCAGCCTGCCCTCGGTGCCCGCCTCGCGGGCCACCCTGGTCACCTCGCTGTTGAACAGCGACAGCTGCTCGACCATGCCGTTGATGGCCTTGCCGAGCCGCCTGACCTCACCTCTGGCCGAGCGGTCGAGGTCTATCCTGCGGGTCAGATCGCCCTTGGCCACGGCGTCGATCACGTCGGCCGCTCCGGTCACGGGGCTGACCAGCGCGTCGATGAGGGCGTTGACGGACTCGACGCTCTCCGCCCACGACCCCACACCGGGGCCGGGGGTCAGCCGCTCGCCGAAACGCCCCTCCTTGACCACTTCCTTGCGCACACGCGTCAGCTCGTTGCTGAGGTGCTCCCTGCGGTCCGCCACTTCGTTGAGCAGCAGCCGGATCTCGCTCAGTATCCCGGGAGGGGCATGCGGGACCCGGCGGCGGAAGTCACCGTCGCGCCATGCGAAAAGCGTCTCGAGGACGGGGACGAGGTCGGACTCTGAGTACGTCCTCTCTTCCGCAGCAGGCGCGGTCTTGGCCGTCGTCATGGGGTCTCCTCCACTCCCGGGGTGCCGCCGTGAGTGATGCAAGTCTGTCACGATGAGTCGCTCGTAGTCCTGTCCTTGGATTTACCCCAAGTCAATGGGAAGTGTGGTAGGCACGGAACGATGACTGCTTCTTCCCGTGCGGTTCTCGCGGCCACCTTCGCGCCAGGCGAGACCGCTGTCCCCTCCGCGAGAAGGTTCACCCGTGAGGTGATGACCGCCTGGGCCGCCTCTCCCGTGCTGCCTGTGGCCGAGCACCTGGCAGAGGAGCTGGCCGCGCAGGTCGCCGACGCTCCCTTCGAGATCGTCTGGAAGCACTGCGGCGACGCCGTGCAGGTGGAGTTCAGGCAGCGGACCGCTCCCAACGGGGACCCGAAAGGCCCCTCCGTGGATGTCGAGGAATGGGGTATCACCTTCGCGGGCGATTCCCGTGTCCATTGGGCAAGGCTCACGCTACCCGGCTCGGCGGACCGGGTGGCAGCCGAATGGGCGGAGGAGACCTCCAGGGGCCCCCACTGGCTCGGTTTCCTCGCCGACGCCAGCGACCTTCTCGCCGGCACCCTCGATCCCGACATGGTGCCCGCGATCATCGCGCAGATCGTCGTGCCGAGGCTGTCGGCCTGGTGCGCCGTCTACACCGCCGACACCACCGGGCCGCGCCGCCTGGCCTACCTGTGGCACGCCGACGAGGCGCGCATCGACGGCCTGCGCGAGCGGCTGAGCGAGCTCACCGTCCCCGACAGCACCTCCGCCAGCCTCCAGCTGGCCGACTCGCAGGTGCTGGCGGTACCGCTGACCGCGCGGGGGCGCTCGCTGGGGGCCATGTGCCTGGGCCGTCCCGACCGTTTCACCGACGAGAGCATCCAGCTCGCCGAGGACATCGCCCGGCGCGCGGCGCTGGCCATGGACAACGCCCGCCTGTACGCCCAGCAGGCCGCCGCCAACCGGGCGCTGCAGCGCAGCCTGCTGCCGCCGAGCGAGCCGGAGGTGCCCGGGCTCGACTACGGCGTCGTCTACGAGCCCGCCGGCGAGGCCAACGAGGTCGGCGGCGACTTCTACGACCTGTTCAAGGCGGGCGACGAGTCGTGGCGGTTCGCGATCGGCGACGTCTGCGGCACCGGCCCCGAGGCCGCCGCGGTCACCGGCCTGGCCCGCCACACCCTGCGCCTGCTCGCCAGGGAGGGGTACGGCGTGGCCGCCGTCCTCGGCCGGCTCAACCAGGCCATCCTCGAGGAGGGCGAGCGCGCCAGGTTCCTCACGCTGCTCCACGGCGACATCACTCCTGTCGAGAGCGGCCTGGAGGTGCGCCTGGTCTCGGCCGGCCACCCCGAGGCGCTACGGCTGAGGCCGAGCGGCGTCGTCGACACGGTGACCACCCCGCAGTCGCTGCTCGGCGTCTTCCCCGAGGTGGTGTTCGAGGCGGACACCATCCACCTCGACCACGGCGACGTGCTGCTGGCGGTGACCGACGGCGTCACCGAGCGGCGCTGCGGCGGGCGCCTGCTCGATGACGACGGCGGCCTGGCCAAGCTGCTGGCCGAGTGCGCGGGCCTGTCGGCCAGGGCGGTCGCCGAACGCATCCGCAGGGCGGCGGCCGACTTCGCGCCCGAGCTGAGCGCCGACGACCTGGCGATCCTGGTGCTGCGCGCCCGCTAGTCGCGCTCGACCGTGTCCTCCAGCACGATCCTGCCGATGACCTCGTACTTCTGCGGGTCGCGCGCCTTCAGGTACAGGGCGGTCGCGACACCGAGGACCGCGACGCCCACCACGATCCACGGGATCGCGGTGAAGAACCCGCTCTTGGCCGCCTCGCCCGCCGCCGCCTCCTGGTTCTGGAACAGCAGCAGCACCACGTACGCCATGGCGAGCCCGCCGGCCAGCGGGGCGATCAGGGTGCGCCAGACGTTGGCCGTCTCCGGGTGCTTCTTCTTGACGTGGAAGTAGCCGATCACCGAGAACGAGCAGAGGGTCTGCACGATGAGGATGGCCAGCGTGCCCAGCACGGCCAGCAGCGTGTAGATGTGGACGTAGGGGTCCATGCCGGCGAAGTGGAAGGCCAGGACCAGCACCACGGAGATCGCCGACTGCACGAACCCGGCGATGTGCGGCGAGCCGTGGACGGGGTGGGTGGCCCCGAGAGTACGGCCGGTGCCGGGGATGAGGTTCTCCCTGCCCAGCGCGTAGAGGTAGCGGGCGGCGCAGTTGTGGAAGGCCATCGCGCAGGCGAACGACCCGGTCAGGATGAGGATCTTGAACAGGCCGACGGCCCACGGGCCGAGCAGCTGCTCGGTGGGGTTGAAGAAGATGCCGGCGAACTCCTTGGCGGCGATCTCCGGCGCCTTCACGCCGTTGGCCGCGACCGTCATCCATGAGACGAACGTGTAGAACAGGCCGATGCCGATCACCGAGACCAGCGTCGCGATCGGGATGATCTTCTTGGGTTCGCGCGACTCCTCGCCGTACATCGCGGTCGACTCGAAGCCGACCCACGACCAGAAGCACATGAACAGCCCGAGGCCGACCGCGCCCGCCTGCAGGCCGGTGGTCCGGAAGGCGTTGGCGGGGTTGAGCGTGGCGGCCATGAGGCCGTCGGGGCCGCCGCCGTTCAGCAGTGTGACGATCGCCACCAGGCCGAGCATGAAGATCTCGGTGATCAGGAAGACGCCCAGGACCTTGGCCGTCAGGTTGATGTCGAAGTAGGTGAGGATCATGTTCAGCGCCAGGCCGAGGAAGGCGAACCACAGCCAGTGGATGTCCACCCCGGCCAGCGACTTGAAGGTGTCGTTGGCCGAGTAGGCGAAGAAGCCGATGATCGAGGCCTCGAAGACCACGTAGGCCATGGTGGCCAGCAGGCCCGAGACCATGCCGACGACCTGGCCGAGGCCGTGGGAGATGTAGCCGTAGAAGGCGCCGGCCGCGGTGATGTGCTTCGACATCGCCGTGTAGCCCACGGAGAAGATCGTGAGCACGGCGGTGGCGAACAGGTAGCCGGCGGGGACGCCCAGACCGTTGCCGAAGCCGACGACGATGGGGACGTTGCCGGTCATGGCGGTGATGGGGGCCGCGGTCGCCACGGCCATGAAGATGACGCCGACGAGGCCGACGGCGTCCTTTTTCAGACGGTTGACGCCGTGGGTCTCAGTGGAGGTACTCACAGATTCGTGCCCTTCGGCTGGGGGGTGGCGTGATGCTGGCAGCGGCCGAGGGCGACATTCAAGGCGAAGAAAGAGGCAACCTATTACGCTGTGTCAGTTGTGAGTCCGTGTTTGCGGATGAAATTGAGCATTATCGCCATCTGGTCGATACGTTCGGCGACGACGAGCCCGCCGCGACCGGCGTCGTAGTAGTGGACCTCGTGCTCGCGGCCGAGTTCGGCCAGGCGGCTCACGTACTCCTCGAGCTGCCGCAGCGGCGAGCGCGAGTCGTTGACCCCGGCGAGGATCAGCAGCGGGCGCTCGACCTTCTCGACGTAGGTGATCGGCGAGCTGTCGTGGTAGCGCTCCGGCTGCTCGTCGGGGGAGCCGCCGAGCAGCGACCGCTGCAGGGCGCGCAGGCCCTCGACGTGGTCCTCGTAGGCGGTGACGTGGCTGGCGATGGGGGCGACCGCGATGCCCGCCGCCCACAGCCGGGGCTGAACGCCGAGACCGAGCAGGGTGAGGAAACCGCCCCACGAGGTGCCCGCGAGCACCGTCCTGTCCGGGTCGACGACGCCCCGGGAGACCACCCACTCCCTGACCGCCGCCACGTCGGCCAGCTCGATGTGGCCGACGTCGCCGCGCAGCGCGTCGCGCCAGGCCGAGCCGTACCCTGTCGAGCCGCGGTAGTTGACGCGCACGACCGCGAAGCCGGCGTCGACCCACGCGGCGACCTCGGGGGAGAAGGTGTCGGCGTCGTGCAGGTGCGGGCCGCTGTGCAGCAGGAAGACGGCGGGGAAGGGGGCCGAGCCCATCTCGGGCCTGGAGACCAGCGCGTGGATGCGCCCGCCTGGACCGGAGACGTCGATGTCCTCGACGGGCACGCTGGTAGGGGCGGCGGGGCCGATCGCGTTCATGACCACGTGGCCGCTGCTCGACCGGATCACCGGTGGGCGGGAGGCGCTCGACCACGCGTACTCCACGTGGCCGCCCGGCCTGGGCCTGGCCGCGCCGATCACGCCGTGAGGCGTGTCGATCAGGGACATGCCGCCGCCGCCGAGGTCGTAGCGGTGCAGATGGGTACGGCCCCGGTCGTCCCTGACGATCAGCAGGGCGCGGCCGTCGTCGTACCACTCGGCGGTCAGCTCGCCGGGGTCCTTCAGCCAGATCTCGCGCTGCTCGCCGGTCTTCGGGTCCCAGACCAGCGGCTCGTGGCGCCGGCGGCGTTCGTGCAGGGTGAGCAGGCGGCGGTCGCCGGGGAGGGGGCCGAAGCGCAGGCCGATCACGCCCCTGCCGGGACCGTCGGCCAGCTCGCCGACCACGTCGCCGTTCTGCTTGAGCACGCGCAGCGCAGGGTGCCGGAAGTCGCCGTGCTCGCTGTGGTTGAGGGCGACCAGCTCGCCGTCGAGCGACATGTCGGTGACCCAGGAGGCCTCGGAATGCTCGTAGAGCAGTCGGGCGGACTCCCCTGGCCGGACCAGGTAGGTGCTGAACGTGCCGGCGCGGGCCAGGCTGACGGCCGCGAGGCCGGTGGCGGACAGCGCGATGCCGCCGGGCTCGCTGGGCGGCAGGTCGGGGGCGATGACCTCGTGGACGCCGCCGGCGAAGCGCTGGCGCATCCAGACGCCGAGCTCGTCGCGGTCGCTGCCGGCGAACCAGTAGATCCAGTGGCCCGTCGGGTCGAGGGCGGCGTGGCTGGTGCCGTACGGCTGGTTGGTGACCTGGCGGGTGATGCCGGTCGTACGGTCCCACGCGTAGATCTCCCACACGCCCGAGGCGTTCGAGCGGTAGAGGGAGCGGTTCGGCGCCTGGCGTGCCCACTCGGGCAGCGTCATGCTGGGCGCCCGGAACCTGGCCTGCCAGCGTTCCTCCGCCTTCATCCGCTGCCTCCCCCTCCTCAGTTGCCGTCCAGTATTGCGTCTGGGTGGATGAAATACCTGAGGAATGTGAGGGAATTTCGGACTAAATGCCCCATCAGTAACATGAGTCCCGGAGGTGCGTCAAGGAATGGGCCTTGATTGAGGGGGTGCGGTGAAGATAGACAGGCGAAAACTCGCAATTGCTGAGGTCCATTCCGGAAATTTCCGGATTTGGTGGTGGAGGTGGTCGGGGTCCTTGTGCCACGCGCTCGGACCCATGCCCACCGCCAAGCCGACATCTTCCCGCGTCAGCGACATCTCGAACCTCACCTCCCGCCTGCCCGTCTCCTCGAAGCCCCGCAGGCTCTCGGCGACCCGATGCTCCTTCGCCTCGTCCACCGACAGCAGGCCCAACTCTCGCACCAGCGGGCTGAGGTGGTCGCCTGCCGGGATGACCACGATCAGGTGGCCGCCCGGTCGCAGGATTCTGGCGAACTCGGTGCCGTTGCGCGGAGCGAACACGTTCATCACCACGTCGGCGACCGCGTCCCCGAGCGGCAGCGGCCGCCACGCGTCCGCCACGAACGCGCCCGCGCGCTCGTGCGCCCTGGCCGCCCGTTTGACCGCGTGCTTGGAGATGTCGAACGCGATGCCGGTGGCACGGGGCACGGCGTCGAGCACCGCCCCGAGGTAGTAGCCGGTCCCCGCCCCCGCGTCCACGATCACCGGCGCGCCGGCCCCCGGCCCGCCGGCGGCGTAAGGGTCGAGCGCGGTCGTGCCTGCTGGACCGGCGGATTCCCGGCCCGCGCCGTGGTTAGGGTCGAGCGCGGTCGCGTCCGCCGGACCGGCGGACTCGCGGCCCGCGCCGGCGTTCCGGGACGGCGTGGCGGGCGCGAGACAGGCCGCCGCGGTCTCGGCGAGCGCCCGGGCCAGCGGCGCGTAGTGCCCCCTGCCCAGGAAGTCGGCCCTGGCCGCCACCATGGCGGAGCTGTCGGCCGTGCCGGGCGCCTGCGACCCGGTCAGCAGGCTCACGTATCCCTGCCTGGCCACGTCGAAGGCGTGCCCATGCCCGCACCGCACGGCCCCCGCGTCGAGCCGCACCCCTTCACGGCAGACGGGGCAGCGCAGGTGTTCGACGATGTCAGCCAGCATCCCCCCATCATCGCGGGTCAGCCGCATGCCCGTGATGCCCGGGATGCCCGGGATGATCGTCCGTGCCTGGACTCTCCCGGCGCCCCGACGGTCAACCGTCCTGCTGTGGACGTGCGCCGTCCCGCCGCCCCGCGGAGGAGCGGTCTTTCCCGGCGGTTCCGGGAAACGCGCGACCTACGTGCGGCGCCGGTGAGCGTCAGGCGGATTCGGCCAGTGTGAGGAAGGCGGCGTTCGACGGGGTCTCGCGGAGCCGGCCGACCAGCAGCTCCAGGCCCTGCTGCGGGTCCAGGCCGCCGAGCATGCGGCGCAGCCGCCACACCACCTGCCGCTCGGCGGGGTGCAGCAGCATCTCCTCGCGGCGGGTGCTGGACGCTCCGAGGTCGACGGCGGGGAACAGCCGGCGCTCGGCCAGGGCGCGGTTGAGCCGCAGCTCCATGTTGCCGGTGCCCTTGAACTCCTCGAAGAAGGAGTCGTCCATGCGCGAGCCGGTCTCGACGAGCGCGGTGGCGAGGATGGTGAGCGAGCCGCCGTCCTGGAGGTTGCGGGCGGCGCCGAAGAAGCGCTTGGGCGGGTAGATGGCGCCGGCGTCGATGCCGCCCGACAGGACGCGCCCGCCGGCCGGCGCGAGGTTGTTGTAGGCGCGGCCGAGCCTGGTGAGCGAGTCGAGCAGCAGCACGACGTCCTGGCCCTGCTCGACCAGGCGCTTGGCGCGTTCGAGTGCCAGCTCGGCGACCGCGACGTGCTCCTTGTCGGGCCGGTCGAAGGTGGAGGCGGCCACCTCGCCCGCGATGGTCTGGCGCATGTCGGTGACCTCTTCGGGTCGCTCGCCGACCAGGACGACCATGAGGTGCGTGTCGGGATGGTTGCGGGAGACGGCCGCGGCCAGCGCCTGCAGGACCATGGTCTTGCCGGCCTTGGGCGGGGCGACGATCAGCCCGCGCTGGCCCTTGCCGATGGGGGCGAACAGGTCGACGACCCTGGTGGTCAGCGACTCGGTCTCGATCGTCAGCCGCTCCTCGGGGTGGACGGGGGTCAGGTCGGCGAAGTGGGGACGTTCGCGCCAGTCGGCGCGGCCGTTCACCTGCTCGACGGAGACCAGCTTGGCGCCCGCGAGGGTGGCGGTCACCTGGTCGCCGGCGCGCAGGCCGAGGTGTTTCATCCGGTCCAGCGGCAGCCGTACGTCGTCGGGGCCGGGCCGGTAGCCGGACAGGCGCAGGAACGCGCTCTTGTCGCGCACGTCCAGCAGTCCGGTGACCTGCCGGGCGGGTGCGGCGGCGGTGCGGGGGCGGGGGACCGTGGGAACAGAAGACACGGTGGAAACAGACATGATGAACCCTCCTCGAGGGCACGCCTGGAAAAACGCAGGCGGTGGGTGAGAGAACACGGGACGGGCCCTCAGCACGGGCCCTTCAGGGAAATCAGCGGAGCAGGTAGACGCTCAACGCTGGTTCGCAAGATATCACAGTCAACGCGGACGGCAAGGGTTCTGTTCCCGTCGCCCCAAGCCGCCCACATCTCCCGGAGCGGGATCCGTCAAGCCGGCTGCAGGGCTCCTGCAATCGTCGGAGGCTTTCATGGAGGTGCGAGCCCAAGGGGGATGTCATGAAGAAGACCCAGTGCCCGACGTGTCACACCACCCTCGACGAGGGTCCGATCATGTACCGCTGCGCGCGCTGCCGTCGCGCCGTGTTCGCCGCAGACCTGGAGAACGAGTACGTCACCCGGCTAGCGTTGTCGGATGCCGCATAAGTCAAGAATCGTGGCCGATGTCGAGATCACCCCGTTGTGTGATGCCATCGGCCCGATGGGGCCCTCGCTTCGCCTGCCGTTCCTCGAGACCTTTCTCGGCGCGGAGGTCGACGAGGGCGAGTGGATCCTCCACTTCCACTGCTTCCTCCTGCGTGACCGCGACGGCCACGTCACCCTGATCGACACCGGCATCGGGCCCACCTCCAGCTGGGCTCCCGCCCCCGGCGCGCTGCCGGGCGAGCTGGCCGCCGCGGGGGTGGCGCCCGGCGACGTCGACACGCTGATCATCACGCACCTGCACAGCGACCACTTCGGCGGCACGATCGTCGACGGCCGGCCGGTGTTCCCCAACGCGCGCCACGTCGTCCAGCGGGCCGAGATCGAGGCGACGTCCGTCCTCGACCCGGTCAGGGAACTGCTGCAGGTGGTCGACGGCGACGCGGAGGTCGCCCCCGGCGTGGTCGTACGGCTGACGCCCGGCCACACGCCCGGACACCAGAGCGTCGAGGTCGGCGAGTTCACCATGGCCGGTGACGTCCTGCACCACCCGGTGCAGCTGGCCGACCCGACGATCCGCTACGTCTACGACGGCGACTCCGACCTGGCCGCCAAGACCAGGCTCGACCTGGTCGCCGGACTGCGCGCGCAGGGCCGACTGCTCGGCACCTCCCACTTCCCCGAGCCGTTCGTCGAGCTGGGCTAGCAGCGCGCGGGCCTTGGCACGGTAACGCAGCACCTGCACCACGCCGAGCAGCCAGACCGGGTACTGCACGGCCATCGCCCAACGGTGGTCGCCGGTCAGGTCCATCGTCACGCCGATCAGCGCGATCACCGACATCGAGGCCAGGAAGCCGCCGCCGTTCACGATGCCGGTGGCCGCGCCGATGCGGCCCGCGGGGTTGAACGTCCTGGCGTAGTCGAAGCCGATCATCGATCCGGGGCCGTTCGTGGCGAGCACGACGACCAGGACCACCAGCAGCCACAGCGGAGCCCGGCCGCCCGGCCACAGCAGTACCGCCGTCCACGCGGTGGCGGTCGACCCGGTGACGGCCAGCACCAGCCACGATCGGCGCAGCGGGAAGCGGCCGGCCAGGTAGCCGAGGATCGGGCCGCACACCATGCCGACGGCGGTCAGCGCCGACAGCAGCACGCCCGCGGTCCCGGGCGCGAGTCCCTGGCCCTGCACCAGGTACGGGTAGCCCCACAGCAGCAGGAACGCCGCGGCCGAGCACTGGGTGGCGGCATGGGTCCACATGCCCAGCCTGGTGCCCGGCTGCATCCACGCGGCCTTCAGCCCCGGTTCGCGCCGGTCGGCCGAGGGACGCCCGTCGCGCAGGACGGCCGCGACGAGGATCGTGGCAAGCACGCCCACCCCGGCGGCGCCGAGGAAGGTCGGCGTCCAGCCGTACGCGCGCAGCGATCCGATGATCGGCACGGTCGACGCGATGGCGCCGAACTGGCCGAGGATGCCGGTCAGCTGCACGATCACCGGGTTGCGGCGGGCCGGGAAGGACAGGTTGACCAGCCTGATCACGCTGATGAACGTCATGGCGTCGCCCGCGCCCACCAGCGTCCTGGCGGCCAGGCCGAGCAGCAGGTCGTCGGCGAAGGCGAAGACGACCTGGCCGCACGACATGATCAGCGCCCCGATGAGCAGCATGCGCTTGGAGCCGAACCTGTCGACCAGCACGCCGACGGGGATCTGCATCACGGCGTAGACGAGGAGCTGGAGCATCGCGAGGGTCGCCAGACCCGACGCGCCGACGTCGAGACGGGCGGCGGCCGCCAGGCTCGCGACACCGAGGGACTGGCGGTGGAAGACCGCGACGAAGTAGGCCAGGACGCCCGTCGCCCAGAAGATCAACGCGCGTCGTGTCACGGGGACAAATCCTATCTTTTTTGTAGGATGTTCCCATCACTGGCCCCGGCGTCGGCCGTTCCGCGTCCGGGACGACGTTGTAGGTTGATCACGTGAGCGTGGACACGGAGTTCTGGGCGTCGCTGAGCAAGGTGCTGGCCGGGGCGGGCGCCTACATCACCGACCCCAGAGGAAGAACGCTGCTGGTCAAGCCCAACTACCGCGACCACTGGGGCTTCGCGGGCGGCCACGTCGACGAGGGCGAGGACCCCGCGCAGGCCTGCGCCAGGGAGGTCGCCGAGGAGCTCGGCCTCACGCTGCCCGTCGGCGACCTGCTGGTCGTGCAGTGGGTGGGCCCGCTGGACGTCCGGCCGCTGCCGCTGGTCAACTTCCTGTTCGACTGCGGCACCATCCCCGCCGACACCCCCGTCACCCTGCAGGCGGAGGAGCTCGACGACTACGGCTTCTTCACCGAGGCCGAGGCCAGGAAGCTGCTCCCGCCGTGGGCCGGCGACCGGGTGCCCGCCGCGGCCGCCGCCAGGGCCAGCGGCTGGAGCCGCTACCTGCCGCCCGTCAGCGCCGGCTGATCGGAGAGCAGGGCCGCGGGCAGCGTCACCGTCGCCGTGATCCCCCCGTACGGCGAGGGCCGCAGCCGCACCCTGATCCCGTGCCTGGCCGCGAGCCTGGCCACCACGAACAGCCCGAGCCTGTCGCTCTCGGCCAGGTCGAACTCGGGCGGCTCGGCCAGCCTGGCGTTGAGCTCGCGCAGCTCCTCCTCGGGCAGCCCGAGCCCCCGGTCCTCGATGTCGACTTGCAGCCCCTCCGGCACGCCGACCGCCCGCACGTCCACCCTGGTCTGCGGGGGCGAGAAGAGGGTGGCGTTCTCCACCAGCTCGGCCACCAGGTGCACGACGTCGGTCACGGCCGAGCCCATCACCGCCACGTTCGGCGGCTGCGGCACCTCGACCCTGGCGTACTCCTCCACCTCGGCCACGGCCGCCCTGAGCACGTCCACGGCCGGCACCGGGTTGCGCCAGCCCCGGCCCGGCGTCTGGTCCGACAGGATGATCAGGCTCTCGGCGTGCCTGCGCATGCGGGTGGTGAGGTGGTCGAGCTTGAACAGGTCGTCGAGGATGACCGGGTCGTGGGTGCGCCGCTGCATGCCGTCCAGCTGGAGCAGCTGGCGGTGCAGCAGCGACTGGTTGCGCCTGGCCAGGCTGACGAAGACCTGGCGCACACCGTCGCGCAGTTTCGCCTGGTCGACGGCGGCTCCGACCGCCGTGGACTGGACGGAGTTGAACGCCTGGACGATGTCGCGCACCTCGGTGGTCTGCGCTCCGGTGTCGAGCGGTTCGACCTCGGGCTTGGCGCCGCCGGCGCGCAGTTGATCGACGACGCCCGCCAGCCGTACCTCCGCGAAGCCGGTCGCGGCGTCGCGCAGGCCCGCCAGCTCGCGCACCAGCCGGCCGCGGAAGCGCAGGGAGAGCACGACGGAGGCGACGACGGCGACCAGGCCGATGCCCCCTGCGACGCCGATCTTGATCAGGATGGCGGTGGCGGTCGGGTTGACCCGGTCGACCAGGCCCTGCACGGCCTCGGACTGGTTGCGCTCGACGGCGGCGGCGAGGTCGTCGCCCCGCGACACCCAGGTCGCGGAGGTCGCGGGCAGGCCGTTGGCGGTCGCCTGGCCGCGGATGGCGTCCTCGATCGCGACGAAGTCGCGGTAGGCGGCGGAGCCGGCCAGCCCGCGGTAGGCGGCGCCGAGGTCGTCGTCGAGGTGGGTGAGCGCCTGGGAGTAGAGGAGGCGGCGGGTGGCCGACATCCGGGTGAACAGCGCCCGGTCGGAGGGGCCGACCTCGCGGGTCGCGAGCACGTGCACGATCATCGCCCGCTCCCTGGACAGGAGCTCCTTGGCCTCGCCGAGCATGGTGACCGACCTGGCCAGCCGGTAGAGCGCCATGTCGGGCACCAGGATCATCTGGTCGTACATGCGGAAGGAGGCGTCCACGACGTCGCTGTAGACGGTGATCGTCTGGATGGCGCCGACCGAGCGCGCGTCGACGCCTCTGCGCAGCTCGGGGAGGCGGTTCAGCTCGCGGTAGAGCGCCTTGAGCTGCTCGGCCATCTCCGGTGTGACGTTCTCCTGCAGGGCGGCGCGCCGGCGGAAGGCCGCCACGGCGGTGTCCGTCCTGCTGCGCTGGTTGATCAGCTCCCGGTACGGCCTGGCGGACGACAGGAACTCGGCCGACGACAGCCGCTCGCGCTGGAGCTGGATGTTCATCTGCTCCGACGGGTCGGCCAGGTTGGTGACCAGGTTGTTGATCTCCAGCAGGCGCAACCCGTCACCACCGGTCAACGCGGCCGCGAACGTCCACAGCCCGACCAGCGAGATCAGCGGGACCGAGAGCAGGACGAGCAGCTTGAGCGCGATGGGGCGGCCGGGGCGGGTGAAGCGCCTTTTCATGGTGAGATCGTCTCGCAGATCACACCCCTTTTGGGAGGTTTCCCATGCGCTTGCCGCGATCGATATCCGGATGGACCATCGCCGTCTTCGGCTTCCTTGCTTTCGCCCTGGGCCTGTTCGGCCTGCTGAGATCGGACGATCTGCTCGGCCTGCTGGGATTCGAGGTCGTGGAGAGGCGCGGACCCGGTGACTACACGAAGGTGTACATGGCGGCCTCGTCGATGGCCGCGGTCAACATGGGCGTCTACTACCTGCTGGCCGCGGCCACCGACTGGACACCGTTCTTCCGGTGGACCGTCCCGTGGAGGATGGTGACGTTCGTGGTGTTCACCACGCTGGTGGTGACGGGCGCCGCACCCGCCGAGTTCGTGGGCGTGGGGGTGTGGGAGGGGCTCGGCGCCCTGGTCACCGGCCTCGCGCTGTGGCGCGAGGGCAAGCTGTTTCAGCGCTCGTCGGAACGGCGCCCCGCGACCAGGTGATCGTCGGGGTGCGGGGCCTGGCGGGGGATCGTCCGCGTCTCCCCAGCGACGGCGTGGGTGTCGTCGTGGGTGCTGTCGGGGGTGTTGTCGTTGAGCTTCCGCTCCAGCGCCCGCTTCTCGTCCTCCAGCTTGGCGACCCGGTCGTCGGCCTGGACCCGGACGTCGCGCAGCGCGCGGCGCCGCAGGAGCGACCGGCGCGAACCTGAGCCGATCATCGAGACGCCGAGCAGCAGGACTCCCGCGGTGGCCGCGCCCACCAGGAACATCTCCAGGTGGGACGGCTGGAAGGTGTAGCCGACAACGGTGTAGGTGGTATCGGGTTCCATCGCGACGAGGTAGATGGTCGCGGCTGCGATCAGGACCAGGATCAGCCCCAACACGATCATGAGCTCACCTCTCTTTCAAGACGGCGCTTCCTCTGCCCCTGAACGATGGAGTCATGCGGCCGGACGCGGACCGGTGGCGTCACGGCCATGTTGTCCACACCCTGTGGACGACATGTGGTCTGTGGCCGACCGCCCCGTCCGGCTCACTGCGTCATGCAGGGATCAAGCATGTCGCCGCTCAGGACGGGGGCGGCTTTTCCCCGCTCGCGCCAGATCGTCTTGAGCACCCGCCACCCGTCGCGGACGGCGTGCAGGTTGCTGGCCCCGTGGATGCGCGAGCGCTCGTGGCTGGGCACCTCGCGGATGTCCAGCCCCGCCTTCGCGGCCCTGACGTTCATCTGCGTCTCGATCTCGAACCCGTCGCAGTCGAGCGCCATGGCGTCCAGGTGGTGGGTCCAGAAGGCGTTGTAGCCGTAGCACAGGTCGGTGTAACGCGTGCCGTACAGGGCGTTGGTGGCGAACGTCAGCACCTTGTTGCCCAACGAGCGGACGGGGCTGATGTCGTCCGAGCCGCCGCCCTCGATGTAGCGGGAGCCCTTGGCGAAGTCCGCGCCGTCGACCAGGGCCTGCACGAACCGGCCGATCTCCCGGCCGTCGGTCGACCCGTCGGCGTCGATCATGACGATGATGTCGCCCTTGGCGGCGGCGAAACCCTCGGTCAGCGCGTTGCCCTTGCCCCGCCTGGTCTGCGTGACGACACGCAGGTCCGGGCGGAGGCTGCGGGCCACGGCCACCGTGTCGTCGACGGAGTTGCCGTCCACCAGGATCACCTCGTCGATCCAGGTGGGCAACGTCGCGAAGACGTGTGGCAGGTTGTCGGCTTCGTTGAGTGCGGGAACAACAACAGTGACGCTCGCCGCGAAGGGGCTTGTGTTCATGGAACCAAGGTCCACGATCACACCTGCAACTCGCTTGACATCCCCTTGCAGCTGGTGATGATCTACCGCATTCGGGACGAAACCCCGTGTTTCTGGGGCTCCCGGTGACCTGCGACGTTGTCTCTTTCGCTCGTTCCACGGCCCCAGAAGTAATGATCCACTTGCCGTCTCTTGACATCGTGTGAGGAAAATGTATGGAATCAGCGCCGGGTGGCCGCCGCCCAGCGCTCCAGGAGCGCCGCGGCCGCGCCCGAGTCGATCGCCGCGCACGCGCGTCCGTAGGCCGCCGCCAGCCCGCCCACCCCCTCCCGCCCGGCCGCCGCCAGCGCCGCGGCGGCGTTCAGGCAGACGATGTCGCGCACCGGCCCCGGAGCGCCGCCCAGCACCTTCCGTGCGACCTCGGCGTTGTACGCGGCGTCCGCGCCCCTGAGGTCGTCGACGGACGCCCGGGCGATGCCCAGCGACAGCGGGTCGAAGCGGCCCGACGTGACCGTCCCGTCCCTGACCTCCCAGATGGTGGACGGCCCTGTCGTGGTCAGCTCGTCCAGGCCGTCGTCGCCCCTGAACACCAGCGACGAGCAGCCCCGCGCCGCCAGCACCCCCGCGACGACCGGCGCCAGGTGCGCGTGGCACACCCCCACCGCCTGCGCCGCCGGCCTGGCCGGGTTGACCAGCGGCCCGAGCACGTTGAAGACCGTCGGCACGCCGAGCTGCCTGCGCGGCCCGGTGGTGTGCCGGAAGGCCGGATGGTGCCGCGCGGCGAACAGGAAGGTGATCCCCACCTCCGCCGCGACCCCCGCCGCGCGCGCGGGGGACAGGTCGACCACGACGCCGAGCGCCTCCAGCACGTCGGCGGCGCCCGTGGACGACGAGGCCGCCCTCCCGCCGTGCTTGACGATCTTGGCCCCCGCCGCGGCGGCGACGATCGCGGCCATGGTGGAGACGTTCACGGTGTGGGCCTGGTCGCCGCCCGTTCCGACGAGATCGACCGCGTCGCCGGGCACCTCCAGCGGGGCGGCGCCGTCGAGCAGCGCCGTCGCCAGCCCCGACACCTCCTCGACGGTCTCGCCCTTGGCGCGCAGCGCGACGGCGAACCCGGCGATCTGCGCGTCGGTCGCCGCGCCGGCCATGATCTGGCCCATCGCCCACGCGGTGTCCCGCGCGCGCAGCGATCGACCGTCGAGCAGCGTGCCGAGCAGAGTGGACCAGGTCGTCATGTTGGAGCCTCCAGTCGTGCGGACGAGGAGGCCAACCATCGATGACCGCCTCGCGAAGGGCGGTCATCGGACATCGCGCAGGGACCGCCTAGAAGGCCGGCCACCAGGAAAGCGCGATCATGACATGACATGCTACCGGCATGTCGGTGCTCTCCCCCCTCCGGGACACAGCGGTCGGCGCCGCCGCCGCCGGCACCGGCCCCACGGGCACGCGTCGCCGGATCGGGGCCGGCCCCGTGGGCACGCGCCGCCGGATCGGGGCCGTGCCGCCGGAGGAGACACCGCGAAAGGGGCGGCCGTGGATCTGAGGCGAACGTTCGACGAGGACGCGGAGCTCTACGACAGGGCCAGGCCCGGCTACCCGGCCGAACTGTTCACCCGCGTCCCCGTGGCGTCGCGCGTGCTGGAGATCGGCTGCGGCACCGGGCAGGCCACCCGCGGCCTGCTCGGCCGCGGCTGTGTCGTCACCGCCGTCGAGCTGGGGCCCTCGCTCGCGGCGCTGGCGCGGGCCCGCATGCCGTCCATCGAGGTGGTCAACGCCGACTTCGAGACGTGGCCGCTGCCGGCCGAGCCGTACGACGTGGTGTTCGCGGCCACCTCCTTCCACTGGCTCGACCCGGCCACGCGGGTGGCCAGGGCGCGGGCCGCGCTCCGCCCCGGCGGGCTGCTCGCCACCGTGGCCACGCACCACGTGGCGGGCGGCACCGCGGCCTTCTTCGCCGAGGTCCAGGAGTGCTACGAACGGTTCGACCCCGCCACGACGCCAGGCCTGCGGCTCCGGCCCGCCGCCGCCGTCCCGCCCGACGGCGAGGCGCTGCCCGGGTTCGCCGCCCCCGTCTTCGAGCGCTGGGAGTGGGAGCTGGCCTACACCACCGAGGAGTACCTCGACCTGCTGTCGACCTACTCGGGTCTCCGCGCGCTGCCCGCGCGCGCCGCCCTGCTCGACTGCGTCGGCGCGCTCGTCTCCTCCCGGTACGGCGGGCGCGTCGTCAAGCGCTACCTCACCGAACTCCGCACCGCCACGGCCATCGGCTGACACGGCGGCGTTGCGCGACCACGCTCTCCCCTTGGCCGCGCCTGCGCGGTGACCGCGGCCGCGAGATGACCGGGGTCAGGAGGCGGCCAGGGCGGCGAGGTGACCACGGCCGCGAGATGACCGGGGTCGGGAGGACCGGTGTCGGGAGGCGGCCGGGGCGGTGAGGTGACCGGGGGCGGGAGGTGAGCGCGGCGGCCGGGTGGCCATGGTTCCACCGGCTTGCCGAGGTCACCCCGGCGGCCGGGAGTCAGCCGTCGGTGCCCGCCGGGCGCAGCGGGGTGACGGAGAGGTCGTCCAGCGTGGGCGGGCTGCCCGTCTCCTGTGGCTGGGCCGGCGACCCCACGGGGTGGTTGGCGATGGAGACCACCTGCTGCCCCTCGATCTTGTTCCGCGCCATCGCGGTGGCGCCCACGCTGGCCCTGAACAGCTGTGCGTGGGCGGCGGCGTTGCCGGGATCCCGATGCGCGATGATCTTGACGCGGGCGTCGGCCCAGGAGTTGACGATGCCGGGCAGGTGCACCGCGAGCGCGCAGAGGCACGGCAGCCCCGTCACGAGCAGGACGCACAGCAGCGCCTGACCGGACAGGGTGGCCGACTGGTTGCCGAGCGCGTAGGCACCGGCCGAGCTCAGCGGCAGGGTGAGCGCGGCCGTCAACCATCCAGGGAGAACGGGCGTCTTTCCTCTGGGCACGCTGGTCGCCTCACCGGCCATGCGGTGCCGTAACGGAACCGGCACCAGGACGGATGTATTCACGGCTGCGCAGTTTCCTAGCCATGGGCGTCATTGCTCCTAGATGGCGATAAGGGCATCTAGATGCGGATAAATCCGCTCTAGATAGACATAAAGGGCCACCGCTCGTGCGGCGAGCGGGGGACCCATGGCCGTAGTGGTACCAGTGATGGCTGGTGCGCGCCGGTGCTTGCCGTGATTCCGGATGTATGCGGACAGTCTCGGACTGCCCCCCACATCTGCCGTTTCCCTCATAAACTGGGGCCAGTCGTATTTCTTGGCGGCCCTGCCATGGCGGGGCCTTTCTCGTTCTCGGGAACAGGTTGGCTGATGTGTGAGAACGATCAAGGCGAGGACCCTCTTGCCGTCCTTCGGCGGCGCATCGACAGGCTGTATCGGATAGACGCCGGCAGGCCGTCCTACGCGGCGCTCGAAAGGTACGCCGACGAGATCAGGAAGGAGGGGCCGGGCGACGACGCCTGGCGCCCGCTGCCGCGCGCCACCCTCGGCGACCTGGTGACCGGCAAGCACCGCAGGCTGCCGTCGTGGCCGCTGATCAGGACGTTCGTGCTGGCCTGCCATCGGGCCGCGACCGTCACCGGGCTGCCGGTCGCCGAGGCGGGCGACCTGATCCAGGAGTTCGTCGGGCTGTGGAGGGCCGCGGCCGAGCGGCCCGCGGGCGGCGACGTCCTCGCGCCCGCCCCCGCCGAAACGCCCGCCCACAGCGAAACGCACGCCTCCGGTGAAAGGCCGGCCTCCCGCGAAAGGCTCGCCCACAGGGAAGGGCCGGTTCACGGGGAACGGCTCGCCCCCGGGGAAAGGTCGGCTCACGGGGAACGGCTCGCCCACAGGGACGGGTCGGTTCACGGGGAACGGCTCGCCCACAGGGACGGGTCGGTTCACGGGGAACGGCGCGCCCACAGGGACGGGGAACGGCTCGCCCCCGGGGAAAGGCCAGCCGCCGGGGAAGGGCTCGCCCCCGGAGGAAGGCCGGCCCTCGGGGAAGGGCTCGCCCCCGGAGGAAGGCCGGCCCTCGGCGAAAGGCTCGCCCCCGGCGAAGGACCCGCCCCGGGCGAGGCTCGCACGTCCGCTCGCGGCGGAGCGCCTGCTTCCGGTGGGTCGCCCGCGCTGGGGAAGTCGTCCGCTTCCGGCGGGTCGCCCGCGTTCGGGAGGGTGTCCGCCCCTGGGGAGTCGCCGGCGCTGGGGAAGACGTCTGTCCCCGGTGAGGCGCCCGTCGGCGCGCTGGGTCCGGCCGCGCATCGCATGCCTGCCAGCTACGGCGCGGTCGGCCTGGAACTGCTCGACAGCGCGCGGGAGGGGAACGCGGGCGCGGCCTACGAGGTGGCCGTGCTGCTGGCCTGCGAGGCCGCGAAGGGCGACCGCGACGGTGAGGCGTGGCTGGAGGCGGCGACCCACTGGCTGCGCCGGGCGACGGGCAAGGTCGCCGAGGCCGCGGAGTTGCGGCTGCACGGGGTCAAACTGGCCAAGGCGGCATTGGCGCTGGCCGTCGAGCGCAAGGCCGAGGGCGAGCCGAGTGCGCTGATCTTCTTCCTGGCCGCGATGCAGGCCGAGGCCGCCGTGCCGGGCCTCAGGCTCGACGTGTCCGAGGCCCTGTTCTCCTGACCGCGTTCTCCTGGCCGCGTTCTCCTGGCCGCGTTCTCCTGGGCGCGCTTCCCGGGGCGGAAAAGGTATGAGGCGGGTGCCGCTGCCGGGACGTATCCAGAGATGAGGGAAAACTCGAGGGGAGTTTTGCCGCGGACGGTCGGAAGCCACGGGGATCGCCAGGATTACACTCCCCTTGAATCCCTGCAGGGTTTTCCGAGCGATGGAACAGACATGGACAAAGAGGCCACAGCGGTTATTTCGGGCGTCGTCGATGTGCGTGACGTCCCGCTGAGCAGTCTGTGTGAGAACGACATGTGCGACGCGGAGCTGGAGGGCATGCTGCGCCGCGTCGTTCCCGACACCCCGAGGGTCTCCGTCGCGGCGTTCAACTCCGCCATCTGAATCTGACGGGAGGGCGGCGATGGTGCCGTTCCGCCAGTTCGTCCTCAAGGTCCACAGCAGGTGCGACCTGGCCTGCGACCACTGCTACGTGTACGAGCACGCCGACCGGAGCTGGCGCGGACGGCCCAGGGTGATGTCCGCCGAGACGATCGCCTGGAGCGCGTTGCGCATCGCCGAGCACGTCAAGAGCCACGCCCTCGACCGGATCACGGTCGTCCTCCACGGCGGCGAGCCGCTCCTGGCCGGCCACGCCAGGCTGCGGGCCGTCGCCGAGGCGATCGAGTCGGCGCTGGCCGGCACGTGCCGCCTCGACCTGCGCCTGCACACCAACGGGCTGCTGCTGGACGACGACTTCCTCGACCTGTTCGAGGAGCACGGCATCAGGGTGGGGGTCTCGCTCGACGGCGACCGGGCCGCCCACGACCGCCACCGGCGCTACGCCGACGGCAGGGGCAGCCACGACAGGGTGGTCGGCAGGCTGGCCCTGCTGCGCCGGCGTCCGCACCTCTACGCGGGGTTGCTGTGCACGGTGGACGTGGCCAACGACCCGATCGCCGTCTACGAGGCGCTGGCCCGGCAGGCGCCACCGCGGGTCGACTTCCTGCTCAAGCACGCCACCTGGGACGACCCGCCGGAGCGCGGGGCGGGCGACTGGCTCGTCGCCGTCTTCGACCGGTGGGTGGCCGACGGCAGGCCGATGTCCGTGCGGCTGTTCGAGTCGATCGAGTCGACGTCGAGGGGTGGCCCGAGCACGACCGAAGCGCTCGGCCTGGAGCCCAGCGACCTGGTGGTCATCGAGACCGACGGCGCCTACGAGCAGGTCGACTCGCTGAAGACCGCCTACGACGGCGCCCCGGCGACCGGGCTCGACGTGTTCTCCCACCCGCTCGACGAGGTGGCCGGGCATCCGGGGATCGTGGCGCGGCAGCGCGGGATCGACGGGCTGGCCGAGGCGTGCCGGCGCTGCCCGGTGGTCGGCAGCTGCGGCGGAGGCCTCTACCCGCACCGCTACAAGGGGGGCGGCTTCGCCAATCCGAGCGTCTACTGCGCCGACCTGCTCAAGCTGATCACGCATGTGCGGGGGCGGCTGCGCCGTACGCATGAGCTGACGTCGGCGCAGCTCGGCGAGCTGGCCGCGGGGCACGGGAGCGCCGAGACGGTCGCGGCGCTGGCCGCGGGCCAGGCCAGCCTGCGCAGGCTGGCGCTGACGAAGGCCGCCGCGCCGGGCGCCGCGTGGCGCCTGCTGACCAGGATCGACGCCGAGCATCCCGCCGCGCTGGCCGCCGTGCTGGGCCACCCGTACGTGCTGGCGTGGGCGGCCGGACGCCTGGCCGGTACGGCAGGCCCCGCCCACCTCGGCAACGTCGCGGCGGCCGCCGCGCTCAGGGCCGGTGTCACGGCCGAGGTCGAGGTGGAGGTGCGCGACGGCGTCGGCTACCTGCCCGGCCTCGGCGCCTTCACCGGCATGACCGGCACCGTGGTGCGCCTCGACGGCGGGGGCGCCGAGGCGGGCGGGGCGGCGTGGGAGCCGTTGCGGCGGCTCTCGGCAGGGGGGATGGAGGTGGCGGTGGAGGACCTGGACCCCTACCGCGACTGCCACCAGTGGTCGCCGGCGCCGCGGCTGACCGGCGAGCAGGCGCGGGCGTGGCAGGAGCGGTTCGCCGCGGCCGTCCGGGTGATCGAGCGCGACCATCCCGCCTACCTGCCCGCGATCAGGGCGGGGCTGACCACGCTGACCCCGCTCAGCACGGTCGGCGGCGCCACCAGTTCGGCCTCCAGACACGCGTTCGGCGCGATCGCCACCACGCTGCCGGACGAGGGGGAGAGTCTGGCCCTGCTGCTCCTGCACGAGTTCCAGCACGTGAAGCTGGGCGCGGTGCTCGATCTGTTCGACCTGTTCGACGCGCGTGACGCCCGGCTCTTCTACGCGCCGTGGCGTGACGATCCCCGCCCGCTGGAGGGACTGCTGCAGGGCGCCTACGCGCATCTGGCCGTCACCGACTTCTGGCGCCGGCGCGACGCCCGCGCCTTCGCCCGCTGGCGGGCGGACACCGCCGTGGCCGTCGAGACGCTGCTCGGCGCGGGCACGCTCACCCCGCTGGGCATGACGTTCGTGGCGGGCATGCGGCGGAGCGTCATGCCGTGGCTGGACGAACCGGTGCCCGAGGCGGCCGAGCGCGCCGCGCAGGAGGAGCGGGCGGCCCACCGCGGCAGGTTCGGATGACCAGGCGGGAGCTGTCCGGCCAGCTCAGCCGGCTGGGGGTGGCGGCCGGCCAGGTCCTGCTCGTCCACAGCGCGCTGCGCAGGGTCGGCGACGTCACGGCGGCGACCGCCGCGGCGGCGCTGCGCGACGTGCTGGGCGAGGAGGGCACGCTGGTCGTGCCCACGCAGACGGCCGGCAACTCCGACACCTCGCGCGAGCACCTGGAGCGGATCGCGGGCATGTCCCCCGGGCAGGTCGCCGCCTTCCGCGCGACGATGCCGCCCTTCGACCCGCTGGCCACGCCGTCCACCGGCATGGGACGGCTGGCCGAGCACGTCAGGACCACCGAGGGGGCGGTGCGCAGCGCGCACCCGCAGACCTCCTTCGCCGCGCTGGGCCCCATGGCCGCCAAGCTGATGGACGGCCACGCCCGCGACTGCCACCTCGGCGAGCACTCCCCGCTGGCCCGGCTGTACGAGGCGAACGCGTGGATCCTGCTGCTCGGCGTGGGTTACACCGCCTGTACGGCTCTGCACCTCGCGGAGTACCGCCTGCCTGACCCGCCGCTCAGGACCTACCGATGTGTGGTGGAGGAAGGCTGGTGGGAATACCAGGACGTGGACCTCCAGGACGCTCACCTGACGGAACTGGGCGCCGATCTCGACAAAACGGATTTCTCGCGGAAAGGCGATGTTGGCCGGGCAGAATGTCGTCTACTGCCTCTTGCGCCGATGGTGGATTTCGCAGTGAATTGGCTTGCCATGAAATAGGAAGGAGGCGGGTTGCCCGAATCCCCGTACTTCTTTCTGAGCTACCGGCGCAACGACGTGAGCGACCTCTGGGTCGCTCGCTTCTTCAAACACCTGTCCGACGACGTGCGCGCCGTCGTCAACGTGGAGCAGCCGGGCTTCATGGACCGGCAGGTGCCGATCGGCGGGATCTGGCCATCACATGTCTCCCAGGCGCTGTCCACCTGCAGGGTCTTCGTGCCCGTCTACTCCATGAGCTACTTCGACAGCGAGCACTGCGGCAAGGAGTGGGGCGCCTTCAGCCGGCGCTGCGGTCCCGGCTCCGAGGCCATCCTGCCGGTGCTGTGGGCGCCGCTGTACGACACGCCGGTGCCGGAGTGCGCGGGCGTGCTCAACTACGGGCACGCCGCCTTCGGCAAGGAGTACGCCAGAAGCGGCATCTACGGGGTCATGAAACTGCGCCGCTTCCGCGAGGCGTACAAGGAGGGCGTCTGGTGGCTGGCGCGCAGGATCATCGAGGTCGGCAGGACGGTCCAGGTGCCCTACCAGGCCATCCCCGACTACCGGGAGCAGCCGAACGCGTTCGCGACCGTCGAGACCGGCAGGCCGTACCACGTGACGGTGGTGGCGCCGTCCCTGAGCGCGCTGCCGGGTGACCGCGACCCCGGCTTCTACGGCAGGTCGCCGCTCGACTGGAACCCCTTCGCGGGCCCCGGCACGCTCGCCGAGGCGGCGGCCGAGGTCGTCAGGCGGCAGGGGCTGCGCCCCGTCGTCGGCACGTTGGAGGAGGCCGGTGGGCTCGACGGCGAGCAGGGGGTGGTGCTCCTCGACCCGTGGGCGCTGGCCGACACAGGGGTGCGCGAGGCGGTGTCGCGGCTGACCGCGCCCGTGCTCGTGCCCTGGCCCGCGGGTGACACGCAGAGCGCGGCGGAGCGCGAGCGGCTGGAGGGCGCGCTGCGCGAGACGGTCCAGGCCAGGCCGATCTCCGACCTGGACGCGCTGGCCGACCTGATCAGGCAGGCGGAGTGGCGGCGGCTGCGCGAGGCGCCCGGCTATCCACCGCCTGGCCCGTCGAGCGAGAAACCGAGGTTGAGCGGTCCCGAGGAGTGGTCATGAGCGAGGGCAGGATCATCACGTTCTACTCCTACAAGGGCGGCACGGGACGCACGATGGCGCTGGCCAACGTGGCCTGGATCCTCGCCGCCAACGGCAGGAAGGTCCTGGCGCTCGACTGGGACCTGGAATCGCCCGGCCTGCACAGGTTCTTCCACCCCTTCCTGGACGCGGGGGTGATCAGCGCGACGCCCGGCGTCATCGAGCTGATCACCGACTACGCCTTCGCCGCGTTGCAGCCGGTCGAGCGCGCGGCCGACTGGCACCTGGAGTACACCCAGGTGCTGCCGCGCGCGGTGTCCCTGGAGTACGACCACTTCCCGGGCAGCGGCACCATCGACTTCATCTCGGCGGGGCGGCAGAACCGCGACTACTCCTCGCTGCTGTCCACCTTCGACTGGGACAACTTCTACGAACGGCTCGGCGGCGGCGTCTTCCTCGACGCGCTGCGCGCCGACATGCGGCGCCACTACGACTACGTGCTGATCGACAGCCGCACCGGGCTCAGCGACATCGCCGACATCTGCACCGTGCACTTCCCTGACGTCCTTGTCGACTGCTTCACGCTCAGCGACCAGAGCATCGACGGTGCGGCGGCCGTGGCCAGGCACATCGACCAGCGCTACGGCGACAGGGGCATCAGGATCCTGCCGGTCCCGATGCGCATCGAGTCGGGCGAGAAGAAGAAGCTCGACGCCGGGCGGGCGCTGGCGCGCAGGCGCTTCGCCGGATTCCCCAAGGGGACCGACGCCGAGGAGTACTGGGCCGCCATCGAGATCCCCTACGTGCCCTTCTACGCCTACGAGGAGACGCTGGCCACCTTCGGCGAGGTCGCCTCCTCGCCGACGTCCATCCTGTCCGCCTACGAGCGGCTGGCCGGCGCGGTCACCGACGGCGACGTCAACGGGTTGCCGCCGGTCACCGAGGAGGTCCGCGCCCACGTCCTGGCGCTGTTCGAGCGCAGGCCGCCCGAGACGGAGGAGGAGGGGACGCTGGCGCTCGCCTACGTCCCCGAGGACCGGATGTGGGCCGACTGGGTCGCCGCGCTGCTGCGCCGGAGCGGGATGAAGGTCCTGCAGGTCAGCGCCGACCTGCCCGACTGGGAGCAGGCGCTGCCGGGCGCGGCCAGGACCGCCGCCGTGGTCTCGCCCGCCTTCCAGCGCTCGCCGAGGACCAGGCACTTCGTCGCGCAGCCGCCTCCCTACGTCGCCGTCTGCGTCGGCGACGTGCCCACCCAGGAGGGCGTCCGCATCGACCAGCTCGTCGAGGGCGAGGCGGCGCAGCTGCTCCTGCACGCCTTCGGCAGGGCCGGCCACACGTCCGAGCACCCCGCCGAGCCCGCCCCGATCGGCCCGCGCTTCCCCGGCACGCCGCCCAGGGTCTCCAACCTGCCGCCCCGCAACGCCGCCTTCACCGGGCGCGCGGCCGTGCTGGAGGAGCTGCGCAACCAGCTCGTCGGCACCGGCCAGGCGGTCGTCCTGCCCATGGCCCTGTACGGCCTCGGCGGCGTCGGCAAGACCCAGGTCGCGCTGGAGTACGCCTACCGCTTCATGGCCGACTACGACCTCGTGTGGTGGGTGTCGGCGGAGGAGCCCGCCGCCATCTCCGACAACTTCCTCGACGAGCTGGCGCCCAGGCTGGGGCT
Organism: Nonomuraea sp. NPDC003804; assembly: GCF_040610675.1. NCBI lineage: Bacteria > Bacillati > Actinomycetota > Actinomycetes > Streptosporangiales > Streptosporangiaceae > Nonomuraea > Nonomuraea sp. NPDC003804. The sequence goes on along the minus strand of NZ_JBEXMT010000048.1, from coordinate 29,821 downwards.
CAAGCCGGAGGACGCCACGGTCAGAGCCGTGCTGGAGGGGCTGCGGCGCGGCGAGCCGTACCCGAGGTGGCTGTTGATCTTCGACAACGCCACCGAGCTGGCCGAGCTCACCGACTATCTTCCGGTGAGCCCCGCCGGGCACGTGCTGATCACCTCGCGCAACCCCGCCTGGTCGAGCGTGGCCGCGCCGCTGGAGGTGGACGTCTTCAGCCGCGACGAGAGCGTCGAGCACCTGCGCGGGCAGGTGCCGGGGCTGGCCGAGAGCGACGCCGAGAAGGTGGCCGCGGCGCTGGGGTTCCTGCCGCTGGCCGTCGACCAGGCGGGCGCGTGGCTGCGGGAGACGGGCATGCCCGCGGGCGACTACGTCGAGCTGCTCGAGAGCGAGCTGACCAGGGCGCTGCCCACCTTCCGCGGCCCCAAGCCGGTCGCCGCCACCTGGAGCGTCTCGCTCGAACAGCTCAGGCGCCGCTCGCCCGCGGCGGTACGGCTGCTGCAGCTGTGCGCGTTCTTCTCCGCCGAGCCCATCTCGATGACCATGATCTACAGCGACGAGATGGTGCGGCTGCTGCGCGAGCACGACGACACCCTGCGCGAGAAGCTCATGCTCGGCAGCGTCATCAGGGAGATCAGCAGGTTCGCGCTGGCGCGGGTGGACCAGGGCGACAACACCATCCAGGTGCACCGCCTCGTGCAGGCGGTGATCCGCAGCCAGATGGACGACGAGGCCCAGACGCGCGCCTGCCATGACGTGCACACCGTGCTCGTGGGCGCCCGGCCGCGCCAGGGCGACGTCGACGACCCGGAGAACTGGCCGCGCTACAGCCTGATCTGGCCGCACCTGACGCCGTCGCGGGCCGCCGAATGCGGGGACGAGGACACCCGCCAGCTCCTCATCGACTCGGTCCGCTACACCTGGAAACGCGGCAACTTCGAGCGGGCGCTGGAGCGCGGCCGGCAGCTGGAGCGGGCCTGGCTCGACTCGTACGGGCCCGACCACTGGCAGACGCTCTACCTGCGCTTCCACCTGGCCAACGTGCTGCGGTCACAGGGCCGCTACAAGGCGGCGAAGGAGGAGGACGAGCAGGTCATGGCCCTGCAGAAGGCCACGCTCGGCGGGCGGCACCCGCACACGCTCATGACCTCGGGCAGCCTCGCCGCCGACCTGCGCGGCCTCGGCGAGTTCAGGCAGGCGCTCGCGCTCGACCAGAACACCTACGCCCAGTTCAAGGAGCTGTTCGGCGAGGAGCACCCGCGTACCCTCGCCGCCGCCAACAACCTGGCCGTCTCCTACCGGCTGGTCGGCGACTGCTTCTCGGCCCGGCGGATCGACCAGGAGACGCTGGAGCGGCGCAGGTCGGTGCTCGGCGCCACCCACCCCTACACGCTGTTCTCGCAGGCCAACCTGGCGCGCGACCACCGGGAGGCGGGCGAGTTCCGGGTGTCGGTCGAGCTGCTGCGCGACACGCTGGAGAAGTACCAGGACGTGCTCGGCGACGACTTCCTCGACACGCTGCGCACCGCCAAGAGCCTGGCGGTCTCGCTGCGCAAGGCCGGAGCGCAGAGCGAGGCGCTCGAACTGGCCAAGGACACCTACGACCGCTACGTCCAGCACTTCCCCGCCTCCCCCGAGACCAGGGCGGCCGAGCTGGAGTACGCCTGCTGCCTGTCGGCGCTGGACAACAAGCCGCAGGCGCGGCGCATCGCCACGGGGATCCTCGAGGAGTTCCGCGCCGGCCTCGGCGCCACCCACCCCTACACGCTCGTCGTCGCCAACAACCTGATCACCTACCTGCGCGGCACCGGCGCGGTGCGGGAGGCGTGCGAGCTGGGCGAGCAGACCCTGGAGGCCTTCAGGGTACGGCTGGCCGCCGACCACCCCTTCTCCCTGTCGTGCGCCGTCAACTACGCCAACTGCCTGGGCGACCTCGGCGACCTGGCCGCCGCCGAATCGCTCGAGCGCGACACCGCCGCCCTGCTCAGGGGCGTGCTCGGCGCGCAGCACCCCGACACGCTCGCCTGCCGTGCCAACCTCGCCGTCACCCTGCACTCGACGGGTCAGCAGCGCGAGGTCATCGGCCTGATGAGAGACGTGCTGGGCCCTGGACACCCCAACATCGAGTCGCTGCGCGAGTGGCGGCGCATCAACAGGGACCTCGAACCTCAGCCGACGTGACCAGCCAGCGCAGCACGTCGGGCAGCACCGACAGCGCGCCGAAGTGCGCCGCCCCGCGCTCCACGGCCACGACCGCGCCGGGGATCCGCTCGCCGAGCCAGCGGCAGTGCGCGACGGGGGAGAACACGTCGTCCTCGCCGTGCCACAACAGCGTGGGCGTCTCGATCACGGCGGGGTCGAACCCCCACGGCCGGATGAACGCCATGGCGTCGTCCACCCAGCCGTCGGCCGAGTGGCGCAGGCCCTCGGCGAAGTTGCGCCACAGCATCGTCCTGATGCCGTCGTCGGCCACCACCCTGCGGTCGGCCTCCGGTAACTCGTGGAAGAGCCCCGCGACGAGCTGGGCGGGGTTGGCCCTGATCCGCCTGGCCGCCGCGCCGAGCCGTTCGGCGATCACGTCGTAGCCGGCGCAGGCGGCGCTGTACTCCACCACGTTCGACTCGGCCATCCCCTCGAACCAGTCGAGGCCCTCGGCGGTGCGCGGCGCCAGGCCGACGAGCACCGCGGCCTTCGACGTCCGTCCGGGCAGCAGCGCGGCGCAGGCCAGCGCGTGCGGCCCGCCGCCCGAGCGGCCCACGACGGCGAAGGTGTCGAGGCCGAGCGAGTCGGCGACCGCGCTGACGTCCTCGACCGCGTCGCTGACCCGGCGCCCGCGCGCGGGATCCGACCCGCCGTAGCCGGGACGGTCGAAGGTGATCAGCCGTACGCCGAGCCGGTACAGCACCGAGGCCCTGGGTCTGGGGCCGAGCCTGCTGCCCGGAGTGCCGTGCAGCAGGAAGACGGGATGGCCGGTGGGGGACCCCCATTCCTCGACGGCGAGCTTCCTGCCCCCGGAGGTGCGCACCATTGTCGTCACAGCTCCGGTTATGCCCAGAACGGTGAACTTATGTGGGCCGCGGCGGCTCGTCGTCACCCGCGACCTATTGTGGACAGCAACAATTCGTCACGCGGGGGGAGGCGCGGCCATGGGGAGGACCGAAAAGGCCAAGGCCAAGATCCAGGAGACGAAAGGCAAGGTCAAGCAGAGATTCGGCGAGATGACCGGCAACCGTTCGCTGCAGGCGAAGGGAAAAGCCGAAAAGGTCAAGGGCAGTCTCAGACTGGCCGCTGAGAAGACGAAGGACGCCTTCAGGAAGTGACCACGGCGAAAGACCGTCCGGTCTTTCGCTCAGGGGGCCATCGACGTGTGCCGGGCGCGCTCCAGCGGGTCGTCGGCGGACAGCGTCAGCGCGTCGACCTCGTCGATGGCCATGCACGCCGCGCCCAGCACCACGCAGTTCTCGCCCAGGGTCGACAGGCGGATCTCCGGCATCCGCAGGCACAGCGACTCCAGCGCGCGGCGCAGCGGCTCCAGCAGCACGTCGCCCGAGCGGGACAGGCCACCGCCCAGCACGACCACTTCGGGGTCGAGGGTGAGCACCATGGCCGCCGTGCCCACCGCCAGGTCCGCGGCGTACCGCTCGACGGCCGCCAGCGCGCCGGCGTCGCCCTGCCGCGCCGCGCCGAAGACCAGTCCGGCCACCTCGTCGGGCGCCGCTCCCGCGAACGACGGCGACCGCTCCAGGTGCTCGCCCATGCGCAGCCAGCCCACCGCGTCCAGCATCCCCACCTCGCCCGCCGCGCCGCCGAACCCGTGGTGGAGCCTGCCGTCCAGGACGACGGCGGCGCCGGGCCGCCGACCGGCGTGCAGGTAGACCAGGTCGCGCACGTCGCGGGCCACGCCCATCCGCTGCTCGGCCAGCGCCGCCAGATTGCTGTCGTTGCACACCAGGACCGGCGCGTCGAACGTGGCCCCGAAGTGCGCGATCAGATCCACGCCCGCCCAGTCGGGTATCGCGTGGACGGCGGTCACCTGGCCTTTACGGTCGACCACGCCCACCGTCCCGGCGGTGACCGCCCAGACGTCGCCGGGCGCCAGGCCCGCCGTCTCCATGCAGGCGGCGACGGCACGGTCCACGGCGGCCAGCCGCTCAGGGCGCGGCACGTCGGGGCTGACCGGGGTCCTGCCGCTGGCGACGACCCGGCCGTCCAGGTCGGTGATCGCGGCCAGCACCTTGTGCACGCCGATGTCGAGCCCGAGGACGTGACCGGCCTCGAAACGGAAGCGGTAGCGGCGCGCGGGCCTGCCCATGGCACCCCGCGTGGGCGGCACCTCCATGATCCAGCCGCGCTCGCACAGGTCGGCGACCACCTCGACGGCCGACGCCCTGGACAGCCCGGTGCGCCTGGCCACCTCGGCGAGCGTCAGCGGGTCCGCCCCGCGCAGCACCCGGAGGCAGGCCAACGAGTTGAGATGGCGCAGCCGCCGGAGATCTCCGCCACCGATGTTCACAGCCCACCTCGCCGACCGGCCCACTAATGCAGGACTCCATTATTAGTCGCCGGCGGCGCGTGAGCGGCAACTGATCAGTCCTCGGGAAGCAGGGTCCCGAGCGGTCCGAGGTCGAGGTTGAGATCGGCCGGGGTCAGGCCGAACCGGTCGCACAGCTCGGTCATCGCCTCCTCCAGCCGCATCAGCGTCAGCCCGAGCACCTCGATCTGCTCGTCCGACAGGTCCCCCTGCTCCATCCGCCGCACGCACTGGCGCTCCACCAGCTGGCGGACGAGCTCGACCAGGGTCAGCACCAGGCGGGAGAGGTCGCGTTCCATGGCCTCGCGGTCGGTCTCGATGCGCACCCTGCTCGTGCGCGCCGTATGGCGTGGTTCCATCGCCCTCTCACCTCCAGCCGGTGTCGTCGCCCGCCGTCGTGTCGCACTCCCGCACGGACATGATCAACGCCCTCACGGAGATCCGGACGAGGTCGATGTCGGCGATGGACAGGACCAGGTCGCCGCTCACGACCACCCCGCCGGCCAGCAGCCGGTCCAGCAGGTCGACCAGCGCCACCCGTTCGGGGGGAAGACGGCCCTCCCTGGCCAGCCGGGCACCGCGCGGCTCCTCAAGCGTCACCGAGCACCTCCGGCTCCGCCGGATCGGCCAGATCGGTGAAGGAGTAGGGCGCCCAGGGACCGGTCAGCTCGACGTCCACACCCTGCCCGCGCAACCCCTCGACGGCGCGGGTGAACTCGCCGGCGCGGTCCCGCTCGACGAGGTAGGCGCCGTTGAGGATCATGAGCTCGCTGCGGCCCGACAGCTGCGGGTCCTGGGCGCGGTGCCGCCGGCTCCCGATGGCGAGGGACGAGAGCGCCTCGTGGATCTCCTCCGCGCGCGCGGCGGCCTTGCGCCACGACTCCTCGCGACCGCGAATGCTCTGCCGGCGCCGCCTGAGGTAGGCCGCTCCCGGGCCGCCCGCCTGCACCGTCTCCTCCTCGGGGGGAGCGGCGGCGGACAGGTCGACGTAGGCCTTCACGCCCCACTCCTGCCGGTCGGCGATGCGGGCGAGCACCTCCACGAAGTCGTCGTGCCTGCGGCTGAGGAGCTGCCTGATCTGGTCGTCGCCGCTGTAGACGGTGACCAGCCGGACCGGCGCGGCCGGGCAGCCCTCCGCGACCGCCTCCACGACGTGATGGTGGGCCCTCGCGGTCCGGCCGAGCCAGTCGAGGTCCTCCATCGACCGCCGCAGCGGCTCCGCCCCGAACAGGCTCAGCGGGACGGTGCTCACGTATGCCGCCAGTCCGGCGTGCGCGACGGCCCGCACCGGCGTGCCGGCCACACCGACCAGGCCCTCAGGCACCTTGAGACCGAGGTCGCGGGTCACGGCGTAGAGGTAGGTCCCCGTGTCACGCAGGGTGTCATTCGGTGTCTCGTTGGCTGTGTCGTTCACGCTGCTCGTCCGATCGTCCGGCCCGCAGGGACTGGCGCTCCTCTCGGCCCGCGCCCAGGGACTCGCGCTCCTCCAGCGCCTCGAGCCTGGCGCGCAGCCTGCGGTTCTCCTCCAGGAGGCCCCGGCTGTCGCCCGTGAGCCATGGGTCGTGCTCCCACCAGTCGATACCCATCTCCCTGGCCGTGTCGACGGAGGCGATCACCAGCCGCAACTTGATCGTGAGCAGTTCGATGTCCAGCAGGTTCACCCGGATGTCGCCCGCGATCACCACCCCCCTGTCGAGCACGCGCTCCAGGATGTCGCCGAGGTTGGCGGGCTCGCGCCCGCCCTGTCGCGCGGGAGAGGACATCGGTCGTACGGCAGGCGCGGAACGCGGATCGGTCATGTCATGACTCCTCGTACGGTCTGTCGCCTGTGCCCCGCCGGTACCGTCCCTTCCTCCGGTAGGCGAGAAGGTTGCCCTCCTCGTCGAGGTCCACCTCGTAGAGGGCCAGGATGTCGCCGGCCGAGGGGATGCGGCGGTCCTCGACGACCTCGACCTCCACCACCCAGCCGTCCTCCGCCGGTTCCACCATCGTGACGCCCTCGGCTTCTCGCGCGGTCAGGTCGATGATGTGGCGCAGGCCGGCCTGGCCCGCCGACACGGCCGTCATGTCACCTGTACGGCGCGGGGCAGGCCGGTCGTTCCGGTCTTCCTCGGGACGTGCGACCCTGCGCTTGGCAGGCACGAAGTCACCTCCCCTCCGTGTCATCGGGCAGGTCGGTGGCCTGGCCGGTGATCCGTAGCAGGACCCGCTCCATGGCCTCCTCCGCCTCCTCCTCGGAGATCTCGCCGGCGTCCCTGGCCTTCTCGATCTCCTCGAGCTCGCGCTTGGCCACTGCGGGGTCGTAGAGCTGGCGGTCCGCCTCGTCCCGCAGCACCTCCGCGAGCTTGATCAGTCCTTTGAGCGGCGCGAGCGGAAGGCCCACGATCATGGTGAGCAGTCCCATCACCCACCGCCCTGGCCGCCGCTCACCACGAAGTCGTAGGGCGCCATCGGCCCGAGCAGGCGCAGCTCGACCCGCCCGGCCCATTGCCGTCCGAGCTCCTCCACGGCCTGCGCCAGCTCGCCCTCGCGGTCGGTATCGACGAGGAGCGCCACGTTCATGGCGTCCAGCTCGTGTGACGGCTCCCGGACGGACGACATGACGACGACCGTCTTGACGGCTTCGAGCAGCGCCGCGGTGTCCGCTTCGCGCTTGGCGGCGACCGCCGTGTTGATCAGCTCGCCGAGCTGGATGCGCTGGTCCCGCGTGGCGTCCTCCGGCAGGCCGTGGATCTCCTCCCGGAGCCGCTCGATCGCGGGGTTCTCCTCGAGCACCTCGCCGAGCACCGTCTCCTCGGCGTAGCGCCCCTTCACGGCGAACTGCGCGCGCCCCTCCAGCTCCCGCAGCGCGGCGGCGAACTCGTCGTGATAGGGAGCCAGCAGTTCCTCGACCGCCGCGTCGCAGGTCGCCAGCACGGCGCCGAAGCGGATCGGCAGCACCGGCACCTCGGCGGCGGTCGCGTCGAGCAGCTGCTCGTGCGCGCGCAGGTCGTCGGGGGTGCCGAGCGGGCGGTCGAGGGTGATCTCGCTCACCAGCGCGGCCAGGTCGCCGTGCCGTACCGTGCGTATCCGCGCCTCCGCCACGCCCTGGGCCTCCGGGTCGACCTCCACGTCCGCGGGCACGATGCCGTAGAGGTAGCACCCGGTCTTCTGCTCGGTGGCGGGCTGTTCGGTCGTCTCGGTGGTCTGGCCCATGTCAGCCCTCCTCCTTCTTGCTCCCGCGCGACCGGGCAGGCTCCCGCTCCTCGTCGCGGTCGCCGATCAGGTCCTCCAGCCTCTTGCCGGCGGCCTCCAGCGAGGGGCGCTCGTCGTCCTCGGACGGCACCTGCTCCGCCTGCACCTGTTCGGCCTGGATCTGCTCCGCCGCCGCTTGCTGGTCCCCGCCCCCCGTCACGCTCTGCACGACCTCCGGAAGCCCAGGTTTCCTGGACTTGGTGAGATCCAGCCGATCCGTCGCCTCGGCGAAACGCAGATACGTGTCGACGCTCGCCACGACGATCCGCGCGTCGATGCTCAGGATCTCGATGCCGATCAGCGAGACGCTGACGTAGGCGTCGATGACGAGCCCTTTGTCGAGGATCGTGTCGACGACATCGGCCAGACTCGTTCCGGAGGGACGGCTGGTCACCCCGCCGCCTCCCGCAGGCTGCACCGTCATGCCCTGCCTCTTCCTTGGTGGTCGTTGCCGGCCCGTCACCTGGTGCGCGTCGAGCCCGTCCTTCTGCGCGCCGGGGAGGACGGCTGGTCCTCCGCGGCCTCGCGGCGCCGCCGTACCGGACTCGCGGCGCCCGCTCCCGTCGACCGCTCCCTGGCGACGGCGGGCCGGGAAGCCTCCTCGGGCTCCTCTTCCTCCTCCTCAGCGGTCTCCCGCTGGGGTCCTTCCTCTTCTTCCTCCTCCTCTTCCTCGGGTTCCTCCTCCGGCTGTTCCTCCTCGGCCCTCTCGTCCTCGCGCTCTTCCTCAGGCTCTTCCTCGGGCTGCTCCGCGGGTTTCTCCTCGGCCCTCTCGTCCGCGGGCTGCTCCCGCTCCTGCTCCTCCTGGAGCGCCGTCTCGTGGTCCTTCACCACCTCGCCGTCGTGGATCTCGCCACGCCAGCCGTCGTCGGCCATCTCCTCGGGGTGCAGCATCGTCTGCGTCATGACGTGCCGGACGAAGTGCTTGAGCTCCAGCCGTGCCCGCCGCCCCTGCGCGCGCCACATGTTCCCGACCCGCTCGACCACGCCCTGCGGGTGGTACTCGAGGACGAGCACCACGCGGGTGAGATCAGGGGTGAGCGCGTGGAAGGTCACCGCGCCGTCGACATATCCCTTGTTTCCCTCCGAACGCCAGATGATCAGCTTGTCGGGCACCTGCTCGATCACCTTGGCCTGCCACGTCCGATGCGACCAGAAGATCTGCGCCTTCCAGCTCACCTGCTCCTCGGACTCCTGCTCGACGCTCTCGACCTTCTTCATGAAGCCGGGGAAGTCCTGGAAGCGCGTCCACTGGTTGTAGACGACGCGCACGGGAGCGCCGACGTCGACGGATTCGACGATGTTGGTCATCTTGGGCTTGGCGCTCTTCTGGCCCGCCTTCCCGAGCTTCTGCCTCACGCCCCCGAGCTTCTGGCCCGTGCTCCCGATGCCGCCCTTGACGGCCTCAGTCGCCTTGGCCAGCCCGGAACCGCCGGGTTCCGACCCGGTGATGGCGCTGATCAGGCTGGTTCCGCCCCCCGCCGCGAAGTCGGTCAGCCGGCCGGCCATGCCCTCGACCTTGCCGGTCAGGGAAAGCAGCGCCCGCTCGGCCATGGCCTGGACGAGGTTCTGCATCTCCTGGGCGAGCCGGTCCGTGGGCACGGCCTGCGCGATCTTCTCCGCCACCTTCTCGGTGACTGCTGTCTTCGGCGCGGCCATCGACGTCACCTCCGCGTCCTGGAGACCGGCCGGACGGGACGCTGACGCCTCGGCGGTGGTGTGGGCTCCTCCTCAGGAGGCTCTTGTTCCTCCTCGTCGTAGGGCTCCTCGACGTAGTCGTACTCGTCCTCGTCGTACTGGCCTTCCTCGTCGCCCTCCGGGCCGCCCCGGCCGCCCGCGCCACGGTCCGTTGTCTCCTCCGTGCCGCGGCTCCTGCCCGCTCCGCCGGCGGTCCGCTCGCCTTCTCCGTCGCCGGTCTGCTCCTCGGCACCGGCCTGCTCGTCGGCGCCCCTGCCGCCGCCGGGCTGCCGCAGGGATTCGGCGCGGTCGTGCAGGCGCGAGCTCAACGAGTCGATCTGCCTGCTGGTCGCGGCCACCGCCGCGGCCTTGCCGACCTCCACCAGCTCGCCCCGCAGGCGTCCGGTCAGCTGTTGCAACTCGGGGCTTTCGCCGAGCAGCTTGCTTCCCAGCTGGAGCAGTCCGCCGCCGCCCTCACCCCGAGTCATCCCGCTCGCCAGCCCGGCGGCCGCCAGCGCCATGGCCAGCCCCAGCTTGTGCCGCCGACCGAGGTAGTAGCCGGCGATCACAGCCAGCGCTACCCGTGTTCGGTCCTTCATGATGAGCGCTCCTTGCCGTTCCTGCCTCGACCTCGACCACCCGGCAGGGCCGCACCGGCGAAGCATCCGCTCGAACGGCGATCTGCTCCTGGAGGCGCCTCTCCCGAGCCGTGAATCGGTCCCCCTTCTGCCCCGAAAATCTGACAAACACGCATATAGCCGAAAAAGAGGTACAAACTTGACGATCGCTATCCGGGCTGGTGGGGGCCGGACACCGGCAGGTTCGTCGCGGAAGGGGTGGGCGGCACGGCGCGACCGGCGGCCGCGTCAGGCGGATCGGACGGCAGGCGTGGTGAGGCGGTTGCTGAAGCGGGCGAGCATTCCCGTCTGGGACGTTTCCGGGATCAGCCGGCCGAGCAGCGGCGGGATGCGCCAGTTGGCGGGGTTGCGCTTGGCCAGCCTGGACACCAGGGAGATGTGCGGGTAGCGGGCCTTCTCGTAGGCGCGCAGCCGTACCGCCGGGTCGCCGCCCCTGGCGAGCTCGCGGCCGAGCACCCACGCGTCCTCGAGGGTCTGGTTGGCGCCCTGTCCCAGGGTGGGCGGCATGGTGTGGGCGGCGTCGCCGACCAGGGTGATGCGGCCCTCTCCCCACACCGGGCGGACCTTGTTCCAGTGGTGGCCGAAGAACTCGAGGTCGTCCTCGGTGGCGGCGGCGAGCACCTCGGGGACGGGCGAGGCCCACCGCCCGAACCGGCGCCGCAGCTCGGCCAGCGGGGCGGCGGGCCGGGGGTCGGTGGGTGACCACCGCACGTCGAACCACCACTGCAGCAAACCGTCGCCGGCGGGCATGAGCCCGCACGCGCCCTCCGGCCCGGTGATCATGAGATGGCGGTGCGTGCCGGTGAGGTCGATGTCGATCGGGCTGAGGCCCTGCCACGTGCCGAAGGTGGCAGGCTGGACCGAGCCGTCGCCCCACAGGTGGCGCCGGACGGCCGAGTGGTGGCCGTCGGCTCCGACGAGCAGGTCTCCCGTGGCCGTCGACCCGTCGCTGAAGGTCACCGTGACCCGGTCGTCGTCCTGGCTCACGCCCTGGCAGCTCGTGCCGTAGCGGACGAGGTCGTCGGGCAGCCCGTCACCCAGGCGTTCCAGCAGGTGCCGGCGGGGGATCGCCTGGGTGGCGAAGCCGAAGCGGCCGGCCGCGTGGGCGATGTCCATGCTGGTGCGCAGCCGCCCGTCGTCGGTCATCGCGTCGATCCTGTCGATGCGGGCGCCGACGCCGTCCAGGCTGATGCCGAGATCGTTGAGGACGGCATTGCCGTTGCTCCAGACGAGCAGCGCCTTACCTCCTGTCCGCCGGGCCGGAGCCTGCTCGTAAACCCGCACGCGGTGCCCGGCGGCCAGTAATGCGCGGGACACCGCGAGTCCGCCCACGCCGGCGCCGATGACAAGGATCTCCATATCTCCTCCAAATCGGAGTATCTCCGATATGAAGATATATCGCCGTGAAGTAGGTTGTGAAAGTGGCCCACAAACACCCGGGAGAGGCCGGGTTCCGCGAGTTCCTGATCGCGGTCCTCCTGCACAACGAGGCGGTCGCCGAACGGCTCGGCCTGCAACCGGCCGACGTCGCCGCCCTCATGCTGCTGGAGACGCGCGGACCGCTCGCCGTGGGGGCGATCTCCGATGAGCTCGGGCTGCCGTCCGCCTCGACCACCCGGTTGATCGACAGGCTGGAGAAGGCCGGCTACGCGCGCCGGGTGCGCGGGGAACGTGACCGGCGTACGGTCACCGTCGAACTGGTCGAGGGCGGCATGGACGATTACGACGCCGCCTGCGCGTCGTCCAGGCGCCACCTGGAGGCGGTCAGCCTGGACTACCGGCCGGAACAGGTCGGAGTACTGCTGGACATGTTCGGCCGCGTCGCCCAGGGCTATCGAGCGGCCGCCAAGGAACTGCGAGAGGGCGCGTCCTGAACGCCTGCCCGTCCTGACGGCCCTTTCCTCGCGCGCGGGCGGGCAGGAGCCGCAGCCCCTCCAGGTGACGGGTGGGCCCGAAACCCGGGCCCGAAATTCGGGCCCGAAGGCCCCGGTCCGGAGGCCCGGAACCCGGGTCCGGAGGCCCGGGACCCGGGGACGCGTCGCCCTGGTGGGCTGATCAGGACCGGCGGCGCCGGCGGCGCAGGGCCGCGCGGACGGCGGGGGCGTCGCTCGGCGCGCCCGCCTCGGCCGCCCGCTCGTCCCCTGACGCGAGGTGGCGCGCGAGGGACTCGACGGTGGCATGGGCGTAGAGGGTGGTCAGCGGGACGCGCCGGCCCAGGACGCTTTCGAGCCGCTGCTGGACCTTCGCCATGAGCAGCGAGTGCCCTCCCTGGTCGAAGAACGACCGCTCCCAGTCGACCTCCCGCAGGTCGAGCACGGCGCCCCAGGCGCCCGCGATCTGGGTGGCGAGCTCGGCCACGGGCCGCGGCAGGCTCGCCGTTCGCACGGGGGCGGGTCCGGGGCTCGGGTCCGGCAGGGCGGCGGTGTCGATCTTCCCGGTCGGGGTCAGGGGCAGGGTGTCGACCTGGACGATCACGGAGGGAACCATGAAGTCGGGCAACTCCTCGGCCAGCCGCTCGCGCAGCCCGGCGGCGTCGGCGCCCAGGACGTAGGCCACGATCTGGGGCTCGCCCCTGACCTCACGGGTGACGACGGCGGCCCGGGGCACCAGCGTGGCCAGCACGGCTTCGACCTCGCCCAGCTCGACGCGGTGGCCGCGGATCTTGACCTGCCGGTCGAGCCGGCCCAGGTAGGCGAGGCGGCCGTCGGGAAGCCACCGCCCGAGGTCGCCGGTGCGGTAGTACCGCATGCCGTCCGGATCGACGCCGAACCTGGCCTGGTCCCGCTCCGAGGCGCCCAGGTAGCCGGCCAGGTACCGGCTGCGGATGACGATCTCGCCCTCCGCCGGGTCCGGTTGCGGGGCGCGGAGCTCGATCTCCACACCGTCCAGGGGCCGCCCGACGGGCACGACCGGGTCGTCGCCCAGGCCGGCGGCCGTCAGGTGGTTCTGCGCGACGAAGGAGATCTCGGTGGCCCCGTAACCGTTGACGAAGACGCAGGAGTCGGGGAAATGCCGCCGGAAGCGGTCGAGGTCGTGGCGGACGACCTCCTCGCCGCCCAGCACGACGACCCGGATGTCCGGCAGCACCTCGTCCGGGGAAAGGGAGTCGAGCAGATACCGGTAAACGGTCGGCGTCGAATGGTAGATCGTGACCGATCCGCTGACGAGGGCTTCCCGCAGCCGTCCCAGCCCGTGCAGCCGGAGGTCGACCGGCACCACGGCGGCTCCGTTGAGCAGCGCGGAGAAGCCGTCCGTCACGGCCATGTCGTAGCTGAAGGAGGAGACGACACTGATCCGGTCGGAGGGCCCGATACGCAGGTTGTTGGTGTGCGTCCGGATCTGGAACAACGCTCCCCGGTGGCTCTGCACGACCCCCTTGGGCCGGCCCGTGGACCCTGAGGTGAACAGGATGTACGCCGGCGCGTCCGGGTCCACGGCGACGGGCCGGAAGCCCGGCGCCGGCGGCACCGAGGTGAGGTCGACGAGGTCGCCGTCCAGCAGGTCCTTGTGCTCGGGCAGGGTCACGACCAGCTCCGGCCGGGCCAGCTCGGCCATGCGCTCCAGGCGTGCCCGCGGGTAGGCCGGATCGAGGGGCACGTAGGTGGCGCCGGCCGTGAGCACCCCCAGGATGGCGGCCACCATCCTGGGGCCGTGACCGACCAGGAGCCCGACCCGGGAGGCCCCGTGCACGGCCGCGGCCACGGCCTGGACCTCCCGGGCGAGCTCGGCGTAGGTGAGCGGTCCCTCCTCGCCGAGCACCGCGACCCGGTCGGGATGTTCGGCGACGACGGCCCAGAACCGGGCGGCGATGGACTCCTCGAGCCAGTCCGCCCGGAACTCGCGATGCTCGGCGCGCATCGGGCTACCTTCCTCGCGACACGCGCGGGATCGTGGTGGACGCGGGGGCCTCGGCGGCCTGCTGCTCCGCGCGGACCTGCTCGACCCTGGCGGCCATCTGGCGCACGGACGGGGCCTCGAAGAGCGTGCGCATCGGCAGCTTGACGCCGACCGCGGCCCGAGCCTGCGCGATCAGCTGGACGGCGATGAGCGAGTTGCCGCCGAGTTCGAAGAAGTCGTCGTCGGCGCCCACCTCGGGCACGCCCAGGATCTCGCTCCACACGCGGGCCAGCGCGGCCTCCACCTCGCCTTCCGGCGCGACGAAGTCCTCGGTCCTGGCCGCCGGGGCCTTGGCTTCGAGGCTCTCGCGGGTCAGCCGCTCCCGCCGGGTGATCTCGGCGAGCGAGGTCGCGCTGATGACGACCTGCGAACCCAGCTCGGCCGCGGCCAGCACGCGGAAGAACGCCTCGGCGCCGTCGGCGGGGCGGATGCCGGCGCCGGGCTGCGGGTCCCCGGCGCTCAGCGAGCCCGTCACCGCCGAGGCGTCGATGCGCCGCAGCACGAACTCCTCGATCTCCACGAGCACCGTGCCCGACTCGTCCATCAGGGTCAGGTCGGCGGTGACGACCTCGGCGCCGCCGTCGCCCCTGCGCTTCAGGTGGCTGTAGAAGCGGTCCGGCAGCGGCGACCTGACCAGCAGCCGCCCGTAGCTCAGCGGTAGGTAGGCGCCGCCGCCGTTGCCCCGGCCGAAGGACGTGGCCACGTCGAGGAGCGCGGGATGCAGGCCCCAGCGGCCGACCTCCTCCGCGACCTGCTCGGTGCCCTCGACGAAGGCGAGTTCCTCCTCCTCGGCCCGCCAGACCAGCTCGGGCGAGCGCCAGCGCGGACCGAAGGTCAGCACTCCCGCGTACTCGCCGTCCTGCTCGGCCACCGGCTCCATCCTGGCCTTCACCTCCGCCACGTCCACGGCCGCGGCGGGCGCGGGCCGTACCCATGCCGCCGCGCCCTGGGTGTGCAGCCGCCCGCCCGCGCGCACCTCGAAGGCCGTGCCGTCGGGGCCGTCGGGGAAGGCGACGACGAGCTCGGTGGTGGTGTCGTCGGGTACGGCGAGCGGCTCGAGGAAGACCACGTCGCGCAGTTCCACCGCGTGGCCCTCGCCCGGTGCCGGCACGACGGCCGCGAAGGCGGCCCGCGCGCATTCCAGCTGTCCGGTCGCCGGCAGCACCGGCACGCCGCCGATGCGGTGCTCGTCCAGCACCCAGTGGCTGTCGGCGGCCAGCGGCCCCGACGCCCTGCCGTCGGTACGGCTGCGCACGACCGGATGGTCGACGGGCGTGCCCCCTGCGACGGCGGCGGTGAGGCCGGTCGCGCCGCCGGTGAGCCCGGTGGCGTTGGCGGCCATGCCCACTTCGAGCCACGCGCCCCAGTTGAGGCTCAGGACGCGGGTGCCGTGGGCGGCGCGGGCGCGGGCGTCCAGGTACGCGTTCGCCGCGCAGTAGTCGACCTGCCCGAACCCGCCGCTGACGCTGGTGACCGAGGAGCACAGGGCGACGAAGTCCAGCCCCAGGTCGCCGAAGACGTCGAGCAGCGCGACGGTGCCGGCCAGCTTGGGGTCGAGGACGGCCTGCGCCACGGCCCGCTCCTTGATCTCGGCCATGCCGCCGCCCGGCAGGCCAGCGGCGTGCACGATGCCGTGCAGCCCGCCGTAGGTGGCCACCACCTCGTCCCTGACCTCGCGCAACCGGGCGGGGTCGGTGACGTCCGCGGCCAGGACGGTCACCTTGCCGCCCGCCTGCTCGATCCGTGTGATCGCGAGTGCGGCCCTCGGCGTCACCGTGCCGCCGCGGCCGAGCAGCACCACTCGGGCCCGCAGCCGGGTGCCGAGGTGCTCGGCGAGCGTGAGGCCGATGCCGCCCAGCCCGCCGGTGATCAGGTAGACGCCCTCCTCGCGCAGCCCCGAGTGGCCCGCGCCGCCGGCCAGCCGGACCGGCTGGAACTCGCGGACCCACCGGCGCCCGCCCCGCAGGGCCAGCACGTCGCCCGCCGGTTCCCTGCGCAGCTCGGCCAGGGCGCTCCCGGCGGGGGTGCCGCCGCGTCCGAGCTCGTCGGGCTCGAGGTCGAGGTGGCGCACCCGCAGGCCGTCGACCTCCAGCGGGACGACCCGGGCGATGCCCGCGACGAGCGCGTACTCAGGCCGGGTCACGTCGGCGCCGCCCAGCGGGTCCTCGGTGCCCGTGGTGAGCACGTCGAGGTGGACTCCGTCGGCCCGCTGCTCGGCGGCCAGCGCCTGGACGAGGGAGAGCAGGCTGAAGAAGCCGTGCTCCTGCGCCTGCGCGGGGTCGCTGTCCAGGGCCCAGGCGTGCACGACGCGCGAGGGCAGGGAGTCGCCGAGCGCCGCGACGAGGGCGTCGTAGTCGGCGCGCTCGCCGGGACGCACGGTGAACTCGCCGCCGCCCGCGTACTCCGTGCCGGGGCGGACCGTCACCACCTCGCCGCCCTCGGCCAGGATCGCCGCCACCAGCTCCTCGCCGCGCCTGCCGCTCACGAAGGCCAGGCAGCGGGTGATCGGCTCGCCGAGTGTGGAAGGCGCGAGCTGCTGCCACGCCGGGACCTCGAACCAGTCCTCCAGCGCCCGCGGGCCGGACGGCTGCGCGGCGGGCGTGGCCCTGCCCTCGCCCGGCGGGACGAACCGGTACTCCCGCTCGTAGGGGTAGCCGGGCAACGGCACCCTGCGGCCGGCCTCCTGGCCGTCCGCCATGGTGACCGGCACTCCCGCCGACCACAGCCGGGCGGCGGAGCCGTACAGGACGTGCAGGTCGCCGGTGCCCTCGGCGGGGCCGGGCAGGCTGGCGAGCGGCGGGAGCGCGTCCTTGGCGCCGCGCAGCTGCATGCGGGCGAGCCCGGTCAGCTGCTTGCCCGGCCCGCACTCCAGCATCACCCAGTCCTTCTCGGCCACCAGCCGGGCGACGCAGTCGCCGAAGCGCACCGGGCGGCGGATGTGCCCGGCCCAGTAGGCGGGGTCGACGGCCTGCTCGGCGGTGATCCAGTCGCCGGTCACGTTCGACAGGAACGGCAGGCGGGGCTCCTGGCGCGGCACGGACGCCACGAGGGCCTCGAAGTCGGCCAGGATGGGGTCCATCATCGGGGAGTGGAAGGCGTGCGAGGTGCGCAGCCGGGTGGCCTTGACGCCCTTGCCGTCGAGCAGTTCGGCGAACGCGGTGATCGCCTCGTCCGTCCCGGCGACCACGCAGGTGCCCGGGCCGTTCACGGTGGCGATGCTCACCCCGTCGACGAGCAGCTCGGCGATCTCCTGCTCGTCCTTCATCACCGCGAGCATCGAACCCGAGGGCATCGACTGCATCAGCCGCCCGCGGGCGGTCACCAGGCGCAGCGCGTCGGGCAGGGTGAACACCCCGGCGAGCGTGGCGGCGACGTACTCCCCGACGGAGTGCCCGATCATGCCCGAGGGCCGGACGCCGCGCTCCTGCCAGAGCCTGGCCAGCGCGTACTCCACGGTGAACAGCGCGGGCTGGGTGAAGCGGGTCTCGCGCAGCTTGTCGTCGCCGCCCTCGGCGAACATCAGCTGCCTGATGTCCTCGCCGAGCTCGGCGCGCAGCAGCTCCGCGCACTCGTCCACGGCGGCGGCGAAGGACGGCTCGGCCGCGTAGAGCGCGGCTCCCATGCCCGCGTACTGCGCGCCCTGCCCGGAGAACAGGAAGGCCACCTTGGGCGGGGCCCCGACGGCCGACCCGGCAGGGTGACGCTTGCGGTCGGTCAGCGCGCTCACCGCGCCCGCCACGTCGTCGGCGACCACGGCGACACGATGCCGCTGTTCCGGCCGGCCCACCCGCAGCGTGTGGGCGACGTCGGCGAGCGAGAGCTCGGGGTGCTCGTTGAGGTGGTCGGCCAGCTGGGCGCGCATCGCCTCCAGCGCGCTCTCCGTCCGGGCCGAGAGTCGCAGCAGGTGCGGGCCGTCAGCGCGCGTGGCGGCGGCGGCCGGCGGAGCCTGCTGGAGGATCACGTGGGCGTTGGTGCCGCCGATGCCGAAGGAGCTCACCGCCGCCCGGCGCGGGTCGGCCTCGTCGCCCTCCCACTTCGACGGGGCGGAGACCACGTAGAAGGGGCTGGAGTCGAAGTCGATGGCCGGGTTGGGCCGCTCGAAGTTGATGCTGGGCGGGATCAGCCCGTGCTCCATCGCGAGCACCGTCTTGATCACGCCGACCACGCCGGAGGCCTGGCTGAGGTGGCCGATGTTGGACTTCACCGAGCCGATGCCGCACCAGCCGCGATCGTCGGTGTCGCGCCGGTAGACCTCGCTCAGGGCGGCCACCTCGATGGGGTCGCCGAGGGCGGTGCCGGTGCCGTGCGCCTCCACGTAGCTGATGGTGCGCGGATCCACCCCGGCCACGCCGAGCGCCTCCACGATCACCTCGGTCTGGCCCGCGTGGCTCGGCGCGGAGAAGCCGATCTTGTTGCTGCCGTCGTTGTTGACGGCGTTCCCCAGGACCAGGGCGCGGATGTGGTCGCCGTCGGCCAGCGCGTCCTCCAGGCGCTTGACCACGATCACGCCGACGCCGCTGCCCCAGATGGTGCCGTCGGCGCGGGCGTCGAACGGCTTGACGTGCCCGTCGGAGGAGGTGAAACCCTCCATGGCCGGGTATCCGACGCCGTGCGGCAGCTCCACGCAGACCCCGCCGGCCAGTGCCATGTCGCATTCCCCGCCGCGCAGCGACTCGCACGCCAGGTGCAGGGCGACCAGCGAGGACGAGCAGGCGGTGGTCACGGTCATGGCCGGCCCGCGCAGGTTCAGCCGGTAGGAGACCGTGGTGGCGACGTAGTCGATGTTGTTGCCGATCGACATGCCGAGCTTGAGCGCGTTGCTGTCCAGGTCGGGGTTGGTCTGCAGGTTGAGCCACTGGTACTGGCTGGGCCCCGAGCCGCCGTAGACGCCGATGGCGCCGTCGTAGGTGGTCGGGTCGTAGCCGGCGTCCTGCAGCGCGGCGTGCGCCTGCTCCAGGAAGACCCGCTGCTGCGGGTCGGCCAGCTCAGCCTCGCGGGCGCTCATGCCGAACAGACGGTGGTCGAAGCCCTCCATGTCGATCATGATGGGCGCGGCCCTGACGAAGGAGGTGCTGGCCAGCTGCTCCGGGGTCGCCCCTCTGGCGAGCTGCTCCTCGTCGGTGAAGAAGGTCACCGATTCCACCCCGTCGACCAGGTTGCGCCAGAACTGGTCGAGGTCGTTGGCGCCCGGCACACGGGCGCTCATGCCGATGATGGCGATGGGCTCGGCGCCCGAGTCGTTCGACAACTCTGTCACTGTCTCCTCCTGCGCTTGTCCCGCAGCTGGCGGCGTGTGTCGGCACGCCGGTCGGCGCGGCTCAGTTCCGGATTCGCGGCCTCGCCGTCGAGGTGGGCGGCCAGCGCGCGTACGGTCGGGTAGCGGAACAGGTCGACGACCGTCACCTGTCGCCCGGTCAGGGCGGCCAGCCGGTCCCGGACCACGACGACGGCCATGGAGGTGCCGCCGACGTCGAAGAAGTTGTCGGTCGCGGTCACCTCGGCCCGGCCGAGCACGTCCCGCCAGATCCCGGCCAGCAGCCGCTCGGTGTCGGTGACGGGCTCCGCGCGAGCCCCTGCCGCCACGGGCTCGGCTCGTACGGCGTCGGCCGGGTCGTCGGCCACCCCCCGCGCGAGCACGTCGACGCCCCTCAGCTCGAAGCCGGCCGCGGGGGCGCCGGGGTCGGCCACGGCCTGGTCGAGCAGGTCGGCGAACGCCCGCAGCAGCAGCTCGATGCGTTCGGCGGCGTAGAGGTCGGTGTTGTAGACGATGTCCACCGCGTAGCGCCCGTCCCGCTCCACGACGTAGACCGTCAGGTCGAACGGGGAGCCGGCGGGCGCGGGCACGATGCCGGTGGAGCTCAGCCCCTTCAGCTCCAGCCGCGGCTCGGGGAAGTTGTAGACGTTGAAGAGCACCTGCACCAGCGGGGCCCGGCTCGGCTCACGCCGTACCGCCAGGGCGCCGACGATGTCCTCGATGGCGGCGCCGGGCCTGGCCAGCGCGTCGATGACCGCGTCCGAGCAGCCACGCACCCGCTCGGCGAAGGTGGCCGACCCGGCCGAACGCAACCGGATCGGCACGATGTCGACGAAGAACCCGATCAGGTCCTGGAACGCCTCGTGCCTGCGGTCCGCCGCCGGGGTGCCGACCACGATGTCGTCGCGGCCGGTGATGCGCCGGACCAGTTCGGCGAAGGCGGCCAGCAGCACGCTCGGGGTGGTGGTGCCCAGGCGTACCGCCAGCGCGCGGATGCCGGCGGTGGTCTCCGGCGTCAGCGCTGCCGTGGCCAGGGCCCCTGCATGGCTCTGCACGTCGGGCCGCGGGTTGTCCCTGGGCAGGTCGAGCGTCGTGGGGGCGTCGGACAGCGACCGGGTCCACCAGGCCAGGTCCTGCTCGGCCCGCCTGCTGTTCCGCTCCGCGCGCCACGCGGCGTAGTCGGAGAAGGTGGTCCGGGGTTCGGCCAGGACCTCGCCGACGTAGGCACGGGCCAGATCGTCGAAGAAGGGCCGCTGCGACCAGCCGTCGAAGACCGCGTGCTGGAAGGTCACCGACAGCACGTGGTCGTCCGGGCCGAGCCTGGCCAGTCTGGCCTGCCACAGCGGGCCGCGGGCCAGGTCGAAGCGATGGGCGGCGGCACCGTCCAGCCAGGCGCGGAGCCGCTGCGCCTGGCCCTGGAAGTCGCCGTCCAGGGCCTCGACCTCCAGGTGCACGGGTTCGGGCGCGGACACCTCCACGCGGGGCACGCCGCCGGCGTCGGGCACCCGCCAGCGCAGCACCTCGTGCCGCGCGGCCACGGCGGACAGCGCCCGCTCCAGCGCCGACACGTCGAGCGTTCCGCGCAGGCGCTCGGCGACCGCGATGTTGTAGGCGACGTTGCCGGGGGAGAGCCGCTCGAGGAACCACAGCCGCCGCTGCGACGCGGTCAGCGCGGGCGAGCTGCCGGAGGGCAGCCGCTCGGCCGCGGGCGGCGCGCCGTCCACCCGTGCCGCAAGCGCGCCGAGGGTGCGCGCGGCGAAGACGTCCTCCACCGCCAGCTCCCGCCCCAACGCCTCGCGCAGGCCGCTGACCAGGCGCATGGCGCTGATGGAATGCCCGCCGGAGGCGAAGAAGTCGTCCTCCAGCCCCGGGGTCCGGCCGAGCACCCGCGACCAGACCTCGGCCACCGCGCGCTCGGTCGGCGATTGCGGCGGTGTGCCCCCGCCCGCGGGCGGCGCGTCGGGCAGCAGCGCCAGCAACGCCTGGATGTCGACCTTGCCCGACGACGACATCGGCAGGCTCGGCAGGACGAGCACCTCGGCCGGCACCATCACCTCGGGCAGCCGCTCCGCGCAGTGCTCCCGCAGCAGGCCAGGACTCGCGCCGTCAGCGGTGCAGAAGGCCACCAGCTGGAGCCCGCCCGGCCCCTCGACGGCCTCCACCACGGCGTGCCCGACCTGCGGGTGGCCGCGCAGCACGGTCTCCACCTCGCCGATCTCCACGCGCTGCCCGCGGATCTTGACCTGGCGGTCGGTCCTGCCCAGGAACAGCAGGTTCCCGTCGGGCTGGCGCACCACCAGGTCGCCGGTCCGGTAGAGCCGCTCACCGCCGCCGCCGAACGGGTCGGGCAGGAAACGCTCGGCGGTCAGCCCTGGCCGGCCCAGGTACCCCCGGGCCAGACCCACCCCGCCGATCAGCAGCTCGCCGGGCAGGCCCGCCGGGACCTCCCGCAGCTCCTCGTCCACGACGTGCGCGCGGTGCCCGCCCTGGGCGACGCCGATCGGCAGCGGCCGGTCCCAGCTCCCCTCGGCCTCGAAGACGGTGACCGCCACCGTCGTCTCGGTGGGCCCGTAGTAATTGAGGAAGCGCGCGCCTGACCAGCGTTCCACCTGCTCCGGCCCCGGCGCCTCGGCCCCGGTGACCAGGGTCCGCCACTCGGGCAGACGTGCCGGCTCCAGCACGGGCAGCAGGGAGACCGGCACGACGCCTGTCGTGATGCGATGCTCCTCGCAGAAGCGCTGCAGCCGTACGGGGTCGCGCCGGTCCGCCTCGTCCACCAGCATGACGGTGGCGCCGGCGCCCAGGTGCACGAACAGGTCGTGCACCGACACGTCGAAACCGAGCGAGGCGAAGGCGAAGCCGCGCGCGTGCTCGTCGAGGCCCATCAGTTCGATCTGCCTGGTGGCGTACGCGTGCGCGCTCCGATGGCTGATCACCACCCCCTTGGGCGTGCCGGTGGATCCCGAGGTGTGCAGCACGTAGGCCGCGTTGTCGGGCAGCGCGGGGCAGCGCCCCGGCGCGGCGGGCGGACCCTCCACCGGGACCACCCGCACCCCGTCGAACAGGCCGGCGGTGGACTCGTCGACCACGACGACGTCGAGGCCCGCGCTCCGGATGATCTGCTCCCGGCGAGCGGCGGGGCCGTCGGGGTCGAGCGGCACGTACGCGCCCCCGGCCAGCAGTACGCCGAGCACCCCGGCGACCATGCTGGGCGTGCGCCGCAGGCACACCCCCACCAGTCGTTCCGGCCCCATGTCCGGCAGCCGGGCGGCCAGACCGCCCGCCTGCTCGGCCAGCTCGCCGTAGGTGAGCACGTCCTGCCACTGCCGTACGGCCGGCGCCCACGGGCGGCGCGCGGCGTGGGCCAGCACCAGATCGGGCAGCGTCATCCCGCGCCTCCAGGAAGGGGATCGACCATGTGCATGCGCAGTTCGGTGAAGTAGCGGCGGCCCTCGGCGTCGAGCAGCCACGTCTGGTCGGGGGTGGGCAGCATCTCCGAGACCACCAGCCGCACGTCCTGCCCGGCGGTGAGGCGCGCCGAGCGCACCATCGAGCAGAGCAGGTCGGCGAAGACCGGGCTGGTGAGGTCGACGTACAGCGGCTTGATCTCCGTGGACAGCTTGACGAAGACCCGTTCGGGCAGGCCGAGCTCGCGCCGCCAGCGGCGTACGGCCAGGTAGCGGGCGCGCTCGCCGCCGACGTCGGTCAGCCCCGTCGCGTCGGCGGTGGTCCGCCAGGTCCGGCGGGCCACCACCAGCCGGTCGATGGTGATCCTCGGGGTGTGCTGGTTCGGTCCGGCCCCGACCAGCTTGAAGCCGTCCACCGCGTGCATGGACAGCAGTTGCGAGAAGACCTCCAGCAGCGGCCGGCTCCGGCCGTCGGGGGCGGTGGCGACCAGTTCCCCGTCCGCCTCGCCGACCAGGACGCCCGTGGCGGGCATGAGCCGGTCGGGGTCCGCGCCGGGGGCGGCGGTCCAGGCCAGCTCGCTGTCGGTCGGGTGATCCAGCGAGTACGACACGCGGCCGGTGTAGCGCGGCCAGTCCACCGGGTAGAGCGGCCTGACCCGGTCCGTTCCCAGGTCCTCGGCCAGCGCGTCGCGCAGGGCGCCGGAGTCGGGGTGGGCGAGAGTGAAGACGGAGCAGTCGAAGGTCGCCCAGGCCGCGTGCATCTCGCCCATGACCACCAGGTAGTCGCCGCGGTTGACCGCCTCGACGCTGTCGGCGCAGATCTGCAGGTCGGGGCTGTGCAGCCGGCCGGCGGACCAGCCGGGGCCGGTGGCGGCGAACGCGTCGGAGGCGGCCAGCTCGCGGGTGCTGAAGGTCAGCTCGGCGGTCTCCGGCGCCACGCTGTCCAGGCCGAACAGCTCCGCCCAGCGGCGGGCGAACTCCTCGGCTATGGCGTCGACGGGTCTGGGCCCGGAGCCGAACAACATGCCCTGGGCGAGGTACCACAGGTCGGACAGCAGTACCGGGCCGTCGGCGCGCAGTTCCTCGTACAGGTCCCGCAGCGCCTGGCCGTAGGCCGCGGCCAGCTCGGCCGTCAGCCACCGGGCGGCCCCGAGCATCAGCGCCAGCGGCTCGGCGATGCCGTCGAGCAGCGGCCCGCCCACGCTCACGGTCACGTCGCGCGTGGTGTCCTCGTAGACGAGACCGCGGCCGGCATACGTCTGGCCGGTCCTGCGGACCGAGCCGGCACCGGTGACCTCGGTGAACACCGTGCTGAGCGCGTCCAGGGCGGCCAGCAGGGCGTCCGGGTCGCCGGCGGCGCGCGCGACCTCCCGCCTGGCCGACGCGAGCCGCTCCAGCCCCGCCTGGGCCCGCTCGCGCGCGGGCGCGTCCTCGATGCCGGACAGCAGCAGCCGCAGGCGCTCCTCGGCGTGCGGGGACTGCGGCAGGTCGCCCTGCCAGGTCAGCAGGCCGCGCTCGACCAGGAGGTCCAGCAGCAGGTAGGCGTCGCCTTCGGTGCGGATGCCGGCCTGCCCCGCCACCTCGCCGGCCACGTCCACCGCCCGGCGCCTGCCGTCGCACCGGGACAGCAGCAGAGCCTCGGCGGCCGACACCGGGACGGGCGGGTGCGCCGGCCGCCGTACCTGGCGGCCGTCCAAGGTCAGCTGGGGCTGCAGGGCGGGCGGCAGCCAGCGGCGCACCGCCGGGTCCTCGGCCAGCTTCGCCGCGTACGCGCGCAGCGCCCAGTCCTCGAAGAAGACGCGCCGCTCCGACAGCAGCCGCTCGCCGGGCCGCACGCTCAGCGCGGGCTCGTCCTGCGTGCACCGCACCCAGGTCACCGGCCCGAAGAAGCCCACGGTCTCGTTCTTGGCGCTGTAACGCTGCCAGTACTTGACGGCGATGCGCTCGCGTTCGCGCCGCCTGCTGTCGCGACGCTGATCGGCCCCGCCCCGCGCCAGGGCGTCCAGCGCGACCAGGGCGCCCCTGTTCTGCCAGGTGATCGCCTCGCGGAAGAGCGGATCGGCGGCGATCTCGCTCAGTTCCCTCGCGACGTCGTGGCAGGCCTCCGCGAGGACCTTGTCGAAGTCGGCGTCCCCGAGCTCGCCCGAGAGCAGCGCGTCGGCCGCCCGCCCGCAGTCGGGGGCGGCCAGCCGGTCCAGGCCGTCGGCCGGGAAGCCGGTGCTGCGCAGCAGCGCCTCGCGCCACACCCACCAGCCGGTCTCGCCGAGCGGCATGCGGTGTCCACCCGTGCCGGTTCCGCTCATCCCCGCACCCTGTCCAAGATGTGATCCCGCCGCTCGCGCAGGAAGAAGTGGCCGCCCGGCTGGACGCTGAGGGTGAATCCGGCGCTCGTGTGCCTGGACCAGCCCCGCATGGCCGCGACGGAGACCGACTTGTCCTCGGCTCCGGCGAAGGCCTCGATGGGCACCCCGATCGGTGGTCCCGGCTCGTAGACGTACTCGTGCAGCCAGGTGAAGTCCGCCCGCAGCACCGGCAGCACGAGTTCGCGCAGCTCCGGTTCGGCCAGCAGCTCCTCCGGCAGACCGCCGAGCTCGATGAGCCTGCCGAGCAGTTCCTCGTCGGACACCTCCGACAGCGCCGCCAGCGGTTCCACGAGGTCCGGGGGCCGGCACGCGCCGAGGTACAGCCGCCGCGGCAGCCGCTCGCCCCGCCTGGTCAGCTCGCGGATCACCTCGAAGCCCAGCCTGCCGCCCATGGAGTGCCCGTAGAAGGCGTACGGGCGGTCGGCCCGGGCCGAGACGGCGTCGGCCAGCTCCGCGATGTCGAGGTCGAAGGGTTCGGAGAAGCGGCCTTCCCGTCCGGGGAGGACCACGGGTAACACCTCGAGCTCCGGTCCGGCCGCCGCGGCCCAGCCCTGGAAGGCTCCCGCCCCCGCGCCGGCCCACGGCAGGCAGAACAGCTGCCTGGGCGCCGTGGGCCGGGGCTGCGGGGTGGAGAACCAGCGGTCGAGCGAGCTGGTGTCGGGTCTCATGATCGGACCTCCTCCCGTTGGAACGGATAGGCCGGTAGCGAGACGATGCGGCCGCCCGGCGGCGGCCAGGCGGGCCCGCCGCCGTTCACCCAGGCGGCGGCCGCCCGCAGCAGGTCCTCGGGAGCGTCGTACGGCAGGCCGCCGCGTCCCCCTGCCGGGTCGTGCGGCGGGGTGACAGGTTCGGCCAGATCGCGCAACCCGGCGACGGCCTGGGTCAGGTCACGGCAGACGATCGCCGCCCGGCACGCGAAGGCACGCCGTCCGGCGGTCAGCGTGTGGGCGACGTCGTCCAGGTCCGTGCCGGGAGCCGCCTCCAGGTGGTCGGCCAGCCGCGTGCGGGCCTGGCGCAGCGCCTCGGGCGTCCTGGCCGAGACGGGCAGGACACGCCAGCCGGCGGCGGCCGGGCGCGGCGGGCCGGCCGGGGCCTGCTCGACGATCACGTGCGCGTTGGTCCCGCCCAGGCCGAAGGAGCTGACCCCGGCCCGCCGGGTCTCCGCGTCCCACGCCACGTTCTTGACCGGCACGTAGAAGGGCAGCGAGGCGAAGTCGACGTCCGGATGGGGCCGCTCGAAGTGGAGGTTGGCCGGGATGACGCCGTGCCGTACCGCCAGCACGGCCTTGATCAGCCCGGCCGCGCCCGCCGCCGTGTCCAGGTTGCCGAGGTTGGTCTTGACCGACCCGAGGGCGACGGAGGCCGGCGGCAGCGGTTCGTCGGAGAAGGCCTGGGCCAGGGCGGTGAGCTCGATCGCGTCCCCGACCGCGGTGCCGCTGCCGTGCGCCTCGACGAAACCGATCGCGGCGGGCGGCAGGCCGGCGTCCGCCAGCGCCTCGGCCACCACTCTCGCCTGGCCCTCCAGCCCGGGGGCGGCGAACCCGGCCCTGCGGGCGCCGTCGTTGACCACCGCCCAGCCCCTGAGCACGGCGAGGACCCGGTCCTGGGCCTCGACCGCGTCCTCCAGGCGCTTGAGCGCCAGCACGGCCACGCCGCTGCTGTAGGCGCCGCCCTGGCCGGCGGCGTCGAAGGCGCGGCAGCGGCCGTCGGGCGAGACCAGGCCGCCGGGCGTGTGCAGGAACCGGGGCTCGGTGACGCTCACGCCGCCCGCGAGCGCCAGGTCGCAGCGGTAGTCGAGCAGGTGCTGGGCGGCCACGCACACCGCGGTGAGCGAACTGGAGCAGGCGGTCTGCACGGCCATCGCGGGGCCGGTCAGCCCCAGGCGGTAGGCCGTCTGGGCGGCCAGGTAGTCCGGCGCGAAACCGGGGACCAGCGGCTCGTCCGGGTCGCCGGTGAACTGCCGGTAGAGGAAATGCCTGTTGACCGAGGCTCCGCCGAAGACGCCGATCAGCCCGTCGAAGGCCGCCGGGTCGCAGCCCGCGTCCTCCAGGGCGGCCCAGGACTGCTCCAGGAAGAGCCGCTGCTGGGGGTCCATGGCGGCGGCCTCGTCCATCGGCATGCCGAAGAACTCGGCGTCGAACGCCGTCACATCGGGCAGCCGCCCGCCGGCCCGCACGTGCGCCGGGTCGGTCAGCAGGCGCTCGCCCACCCCGAGCGCGCGCAGCTCGGCCTCGGTGTGGTCGTGCACGGCGTCCACACCGTCGAGCAGGTTGCGCCAGAGCGAGGCCACGTCGGGAGCGCCGGGGAAGCGCCCGGCCATCCCGACGACGGCGATCGCGTCTTCAGGGAGCGACATCAGCGGCAGACCACCGCGGCGACGTCCTCGACGTTCGCCACCTCGGTCATCGCCTCGAGTTCGAGCGGCACGTACTCGGCCGAGGTGTAGCGGCCCGACCCGTGCACGACCACGTCCCGCCAGTCGTCGGCCAGGCCGCGGTCCACGGCGTTGAGCACGCCCGTCATGGCCATGACCAGGGACCATTCCCTGAGCTGCCGGAAGTCGGCGGGCAGCTCGCAGCCGGACCCGGCGAGCAGTTCGCGCACCTGCGGATAGCGGGCCACGCACTCGGCCAGCGAGACCACGATGCCGTCGCCGCCGGCCCGCTCGATGATCGCGTTCATCGCGGGGGACGTGGCGGGCCGGTGGGTGTAGAAGGTCGGGTCGAGCACCTCGTCGGGGTCGTAGGTCACCTGGGGGAAGCGCGGGTCGGACGACTGCCGGTAGAGCCCGTCGAGGGCCTGGTAGGCGGGCAGGTTGGCGCGTTCGAAGTCGCCGTGGCGCAGGTTGAGCACCATGTCGGGGGTGCCGAGATGCTGCACGAGCAGGCTGGCCGGCCGGTGCTCAGGGCGCGAGGCCCCGGAGTCCTCCAGCACGTCCCGGCCACGGTGGTAGCCGAGCAGGCCGAAGGCGCTGGACACCGCGTGCGCGTGCAGCCGGGGCCCCGTGACGGGGGCCGCCGCGTGTTCGAAGTACGCCCTCGCGGTGTCGGCCACCAGGTAGTTGGCCAGGTCCAGCGAGTACCACAGGTTCTCGCCCCTGGCCCGCAGGTCACCGGCGAACTTGTCGGCGAAGGCCCGGCCGAGCGCCTTGACCTGCTCAGGCTCGGGCCCGCTGTAGATCAGCATCGGGTTGAGCGCGCGCAGCGCGGGATCGGTGGACAGCCGGCTGGAGCGGAGCTTGGCCAGGCACGAGCGGGGCGCCAGGATCACCGTGCGCAGCTGGTCGGGCTCGACCAGGCCGGCCTCGATCGCGCGCAGCACCGCGTCGCGCAGCGCGACGCCCTTGTTGGCCGAGGTGGGCGAGAAGATCGTGACGGCTTCGCCGTACCGCCTGATGTACTCCACCGCGCGCGCGACGATCAGCAGCGAGGGGAAGGTCTTGGTGGTTCCCGTGGCGGGGTTGCCCGTGAGGTCGAGCAGGGTCAGCCGGTGCTCGCCGTACGCGCCGAGCGGCTGCCAGCGGGCGGTGGCCACGGACAGGAAACGTTCCACGTCCGCGTCGAGGGCGGGCAGGTGGTAGCCGGGGGAGAAGCCGGTGTCGGACCTGACCGGCTCCAGGTCGTCGACGCAGGCCGCGATCGAGGCGGGGAGGCGGTCGTAATAGTCGATAAGCAGGTTCGCTGCGTGCATCGTCGGGCGCACCTCGTTACGGGTTGTCGGCGGGGCTGGGTGAGTCTGCGGGCAGGTCGCGGAGCCGGTCCCGGAGCTGGGCGAACGCCTTGGTCACGGGCGCCAGGTCCGCGACGTGGAAGCCGTCGGCGAGATCGGGGGCGACCCGCGCCAGCTCCTGCTGGGCGGCAGGGCCGAAGGTGACGCGCGTCCCGTCCACGACCACCCCGTCCTGTACGGCGGAGCGCTGGTTGAACGCGACGGCGTCGGCACGGTCCACTCCGGGCGGCAGGCGCAGGCTCAGCCGGCCGGCCGCGAGCCGTACCGGGTAGCCGCCCGGCAGTCCGAGCGGGCCCGGCAGCGAGGTGTCCAGGTCGCCGCCGGTGAGCAGGCAGCCCAGCACGCGGGCGGCGGTCAGGCCGGTGACGTGGTTGAGCTCGGTTCGGGAGGTGGCCCGCTGGCCGGCCAGCAGCGTGCCGACGTCGGCGAGCGGGCGGCCCTGATGCCAGGCCCGCGCCTCGGTCTCGGGGGAGGCCGGGGCGTACAGGTGCGCGTGGTGTGCGAGCACCTGCAGCTCTCGCTGGTCGGGCAGGCCGAGGGCGGCCTGGAGGCTGGCGGCCAGCAGGCCGGCGTTGCCGATCCCGCACAGCACCTGGGTGCCGCCGGCGGCCAGCACGGGATTGACCGCGTCGGGGAAGCAGGCGTTGACGAACCACGAGCCGGGGCAGGCCGAGGCGAGCGCCTCGCCCGCGCGGACGGCGGACTCCGCCTGGAAGGGCAGCGTGAGCCCGAAACCTCCGCGCCGCAGCAGGGCGGTCCACGCCGAGGGCGAGCTGAGCGACTCCCAGGGGGACTGGCTGGAGGCGGCCAGCAGCACGCCCGCCGGAGCGGCGGCCGCCAGCGCCTCCGCGAGGGCGTCCTCGCTGGAAGGGTCCGCGGTCTGGGGGCGGAAGCTGACGCCGGTGCCGGACAGTGCGGCTCTGGCCATACCGACATGGCATAGATCGGCGGTACGGGCCGGGTCGCGCCCGATCACGGTGACATGGGCCGGCGGCCCGATCACGGCCAGGGCGTAGCAGACGGCTCTGGCCAGGCCGCCGGTGCCGATGACCGCCAGCGAGGGCCGGGTGGTCATGCCGTTCGGGTCGTCTGCAGGTAGGGG
>NZ_JBEXMT010000047.1:0-66332 GCF_040610675.1 Nonomuraea sp. NPDC003804 | reverse complement strand
GAGAGTAGGTCGCCGCCGCGCAATCTTTACGGTAAGGGCCATCCCGGTTGGGGTGGCCCTTTCTGCTTTTCCGGGCTGTTTCGAGGGCGCGCCGTACCGGTCGCTTGAGCACCGGGACGGGCCGGTGACGGGAGCGTGGCGCGCTCCAGGCGACCGTTCGGCCCCGCGGGCTGCCAGCTGACCGGCCAGGTCAGGAGGCCGGCGGTTCGCGGTCGGTGAGGAGCGGCTCGATGCGGTACGGGATCTGGGTGGACAGCGCGATGGTGGTGTCCGTGCGCTGGACGCCCGGCGAGGCGAGGACGCGCGCGATGACCTCCTGCAGATGGTCGGTGCTGCGCGCGACGACGCGGCAGAGCAGGTCGTGCTGGCCGCTGGTGCCGTACACCTCGAGAATCTGCGGGACGTCCCGCAGGGCCTGTACGGCCTCGGTGAGGCGGCCCTGGGCGATCTGCAGGGAGACGAACGCGAGGATCGGGTAGCCGGCGCCGGCGGCGGAGACCGTGGGGCCGAAGTCGAGGATCACCCCGCGCGCGATCAGCTTCTCGACGCGGGCCTGCACGGTGCCTCTGGCCACGCTGAGCAGGCGGGCCAGCTCGGTCAGGCCGACGCGCGGATGGGCACGCATGGTCACCAGGAGTCTGGCGTCGAGCTCGTCCATGGCCCCTCCGGGTGATCTGTGCGATTCGCCTAGCTTGAGGCCAGTATGGCAGGGCGATAGTGCGCGTATCGACCAGGGAAATTGGTCACTCTTGCCAAGGAAAGCCGGAATTGCTGTCATTCAGGCATGTTCGAGGAAGCGCAGTACTTCGCGCCCGTCGCCGAGCGGGGCGACGGGTCCGTGGTGGTCGAGTTGGCGGCGTCGCACCCCGGGTTCGCCGACCAGGTCTACCGGGCCAGGCGTAACGCCATCGCCGCCCTGGCCGTCAACTACCGGCGGGGCGAGCCCATCCCCGCGGCGGAGTACACCGAGCAGGAGCACGAGATCTGGGCGCTGGTCGCCGGCGAGCTGGCGATCAAGCACAGGAAGTACGCCACGGCGGAGTACCTCGACGGCGCGGCCCGGCTGGGCCTGCCCGCCGAGCGGATCCCGCAGCTGGAGGAGGTCAGCGAGCTGCTGGAGCCGCTGACCGGGTTCAGATACCTCCCCGCGGCCGGTCTGGTGCCGCTGAGGGACTTCTACGGGGTGCTGGCCGACGGCTACTTCCACTCCACGCAGTACATCCGCCACCACTCGGTGCCGTTCTACACACCGGAGCCCGACGTCATCCACGAGGTGATCGGCCACGCGAACGCGCTGGCCAACGACAGGTTCGCGGCGCTCTACCGGCTGGCGGGCGCCGCGGCGCGGCGCGTGGAGAGCGAGGAGGCGCTGGAGTTCGTCTCCAAGGTCTTCTGGTTCACCCTGGAGTTCGGCGTCATGGCCGAGAGCGGCGAGCTGCGCGCGTACGGGGCGGGCATCCTGTCCTCGTACGGCGAGGTCGAGGAGTTCAGGGGAATGGACATCCGGCCGCTGGACCTGAAGATGATGGGCCAGACCCAGTACGACATCACGAAGTACCAGGACGTGCTGTTCCGGGCCGAGTCCATGCAGCACCTGGAGGACGTGGTCGGCGCCTTCTGGGAGACCTGCGACGACGAGTCCATCGCCGCTCTGGCGTGAGCGGGAGCGAGCCGGGAGACGAGAACGAGCCGGGAGAAACGGTGGCGCCCGGGAACGCGGGCCGCGGCGCCACCCGACGGCCGGCCCTCACCGTCAGCCGACGGCCGAGGAGGGGCCCTCGACCGGCGTGATGAGCCGGTAGCCCACCCCGCGCACCGTCTGGATCAGCCGGTCGTCGTCGTCACCCAGCCGCGCCCTCAACCGCTTGACGTGCACGGCGATGGTGTTGGTCGAGGTCCCGTCGGCCGAGTTCCACACATGCTTCATGATCTGCTCGCGCGTGACCGTCCGGTCGGCGTTGCGCATCAGGTAGTGGAGCAGCTCGAACTCCCGCAACGGCAGGTGCACGGCCCTGCCGCCGACCCGCACCTGGTAGGCGTTGACGTCGAGCTCGACGCCGCCCACGGTCAGCACCTTGCGGTTCTCGACGCCGTGGGAGGCCGCCTGGATGAACGGCAGCAGCTCGAGCACCCGGTACGGCCTGGCCACGCACGCCGAGGCGCCCGCGGCCAGCGCCTGGACCGCCTGTTCGGCATGTCCCTCGCCGACGCCGAGCAGAACGGGTACCGACCGCGAGAGCCGTACGGCACGCACGAAGTCCACCGCGTCGATGGTCGGCAGTGTGGCGCCGACGAGCACGACGTCAGGCTGGAGCGCGCCCGCCTGCAGCAGCGCCTGGGCTCCGTCGGTCACCCCGGTGACCACGACGCCCTCGCGCCCCAGCGCGACCGCCAGCTCGTGGATGACATCCTGGTCGGGATCGGCCACCAGCAGGGTGGGAACTGTCGGGGCGTCCCCGTTCGCCGCGACGACCATCAGCCGAAACGCCCCGTGATGTAGTCCTCGGTGGCCTTCTGGGAGGGGTTGGTGAACATCCGGGAGGTGTCGTCCATCTCGACCACCTTGCCGGGCTGACCCTGGGCGGCGAGGTTGAAGAACGCCGTGCGGTCGCTCACCCGGGCGGCCTGCTGCATGTTGTGGGTGACGATGACGATCGTGTACTCGTCCTTGAGCTTGGTCATGAGGTCCTCGATCGCCAGCGTGGAGATCGGGTCGAGCGCGGAGCAGGGCTCGTCCATGAGCAGCACCTGGGGCTTGACCGCGATCGCGCGGGCGATGCAGAGACGCTGCTGCTGGCCGCCCGACAGGCCGGCGCCGGGCTTGTTGAGGCGGTCCTTGACCTCGTTCCAAAGGTTGGCGCCCTTGAGCGACTCCTCGACGATGCCGTCGGTCTGCGACTTGGAGACGCGGCCGTTGAGCCTGAGGCCCGCGGCCACGTTCTCGTAGATCGACATGGTGGGGAACGGGTTGGGCCGCTGGAAGACCATGCCGATGGAGCGGCGCACCGAGACGGGCTCGACGCCGGGGCCGTAGAGGTCCTCTCCGTCGAGCAGCACCTTGCCCTCGACACGCGCGCCGGGGATGACCTCGTGCATGCGGTTGAGCGTGCGGAGGAAGGTGGACTTCCCGCATCCGGACGGCCCGATGAACGCGGTGATCGAACGCGGCTCGATGGTCATCGAGACGTCCTCGATGGCCTTGTGCGATCCGTAGTACGCGTCGAGGCCCGAGACCTGGATCTGCTTGGACATGGGAGCGGATACCTCCTATCGGGCCCTGGAAGGCGAGCGCCACCAGGCGATGAGGCGCGCGACCAGGTTCAGCAGCATGACGATCAGGATGAGCGTGAGGGCTCCGGCCCACGCGCGGTCGATGGCGGTGTCGTTGGGGCGCGCCGCCTGGTCGAACACGTAGAGGGGGAGCCCCATCTGCGGCCCGTTGAACGGATCGTTGTTGATGGAGTCGGTGAAGAACACGGTCAGCAGCAGCGGCGCGGTCTCACCCGTCACGCGGGCGATGGCGAGCATGACACCGGTGACGATGCCCGTGAACGCGGTGGGCAGCACGACCTTCACGATCGTCCGCCACTTGGGGACGCCCAGGGCGTAGGAGGCTTCGCGCAGGTCGTTCGGGACCAGCTTGAGCATCTCCTCGGCCGCGCGGACCACTGTGGGCATCATCAGGATCGACAGCGCGAGCGCGCCGGCGAACCCGGAGAACGGCATGCCGAGGAAGAGGATCCAGAAGGCGAAGACGAACAGGCCGGAAACGATCGAGGGGACGCCGGTCATGACGTCCACGAAGAAGCTGATCGTACGGCTGAGCCGCCCGCCGTTGCCGTACTCGACCAGGTAGATGGCGGTGAGAACGCCGATGGGCACCGCGATGACCGAGGCCAGCAGGACCTGCTCAAGGGTGCCGATGATGGCGTGGTAGGCGCCGCCGTTCGCGTCGCGGGCGCCGATGCCGCGCATCGAGTGGGTCAGGAAGTCGAGGTCGAGACGGGCCAGGCCGTTCTTGATGACCAGCCACAGGACGGAGATCAGCGGCACGACGGCCAGCGCGAAGGCCAGATACACAAGACCCTGGACGACGCGGTCCTTGACCCGCCGTCCAGTGGAGATGTGCTGGATCGTGGTCATTCGACCTCCTCCGTCGGTCGGTTGGCCACGACGTGGCTGTGGGTGATGGGGGCGCTCATGCCGCTGCCCCCGCGTATTCCTTGCGGCGGGCGATCACCATGCGGGCGCCCATGTTGACCAGCAGCGTGATGACGAACAGCACCAGGCCCGAGGCGATGAGCGCGCCGCGGCCGACGGGGGTGGCCTCGCCGAAGCCGTTGGCGATGTTGGCCGCGATGCTGTTGGCGTGCGGGGTGAGGATCTGGAAGCTGATGTCGAAGGTGGCGGGGAAGATCAGCGCGACCGCGATGGTCTCGCCCATCGCCCGGCCGAGGCCGAGCATCGCCGCGCTGATGACGCCGGGACGGCCGAACGGCAGCACCGCCATCCTGATCATCTCCCAGCGGGTCGCGCCGAGCGCGAGTGCCGCCTCCTCGTGCATCTTGGGCGCCTGCAGGAAGACCTCGCGGGAGATCGCCGCGATGATCGGCAGGATCATGATCGCCAGGACGATGCCGCCCGCCAGCATGGTCTTGCCGCCGATGACGCCCTCGCCGGCGAACAGCGGGAACCAGCCGAGGTGCTCGTTGAGCCACTCGGACGGCGTCTTGAGGATGGGGACGAGGAAGACCAGGCCCCACAGGCCGTAGATGACACTGGGCACCGCGGCGAGCAGGTCGACGAGGTAGCCGAGGGGCCCCGCGAGCCGGCGGGGCGCGTAGTGGGAGATGAACAGCGCGACGCCCACCGCGACCGGGGTCGCGATGACCAGCGCGAGGGCCGAGCTGAGCACGGTCCCGAACGCCAGGGCAGCGATGCCGAAGACCTGGCTGCTGTTGGGCTCCCAGATGAGCTCGGTGAAGAAGTTCCCCTTGTTCGCCTGCAACGCGGGGATCGCCTCGCTGATCAGGAAGACGGCGATGGCCGCCATGATCGCCAGCAGGACGATGCCCGCACCGGTGGAGGCGTAGCGGAAGGGTCCCTCACCATGGGTGCGCCGGGAGGCGGCCCGGCGCATGGCCGGGTCGCCTCCTCGGGTGCGAACGTCGGTGGACATGGGTTAGGAGATCGCCTCGACGGCCGCGCGAACCTTGGTGAGCAGGGCCGCGGGCAGCGGGGCGTAGCCCAGGTCCTTCAGGGAGGCCTGGCCCTCGTCGCTCGCGGTGTAGCCGAGGAAGGACTTGACCAGCGGCACCTGGTCGGCGGGCAGGCCCTTCTCGCAGGTGATCTCGTAGGTCACCAGGACGATCGGGTAGGCGCCCGCGGCCTTGGTGGCGTAGTCGATGCTCAGCTTGAGGTCGTTGCCGGTGCCCTTGATCTCGGCGGCCTCGACGGTCTTGGCGGCGCTGTCGGCGGTCAGCTCGACGAACTCACCTGAGCCGTTGGCGACCTTGGCCTTCTGCAGCTGGGAGTTGTCGGCGTAGGAGAGCTCGACGTAGCCGATGGCGCCCTCGGCGCCCTTCACCGAGGCGGCGACCTGGTCGGAGCCCTTGGCGCCCTGGCCCTTGGCCTCGGCGGGCCACGCCTTGGCCGGCTCGTACGGCCACTCGGCGGTGGCCTTGAGGAACTTGGTGAAGTTGTCGCTGGTGCCGGACTCGTCCGAGCGGTGGAAAGCCTGGATGGGGGTGGACGGCAGCTTCGCGTCGGGGTTGTCGGCCTTGATGGCGGCGTCGTCCCACTTGGTGATCTGGCTGTTGAAGATGCCGGCGATCGTCTTGGGCGACAGCTGCAGGCCGTCGACACCGGGCAGGTTGTAGACCACGGCGACGGGGCCGGTCACCATCGGGAGGTTGATGGCCTTGCCGGTCTTGCAGCGGGCGTCGGCCTGGGCGGGCTCGCCCTTGTCGTCCTTCAGCGCCGAGTCGGAACCGGCGAAGGAGATCGTGCCCTGGATGAACGCCTGGACACCAGCGCCGGAGCCGCTCGGCTGGTAGTTCAGGTTGACGTTCGCGTTCTTGGCCTGGAAGTCCTTCTTCCACTGGTCGATCGCGTTGGCCTGAGCCGAGGACCCAGCCGCGTTGATCGTGCCGGAAAGGGCGTTGTCGTTGCCCGGGGCGGCGGCGGACGCGGACGCGGTGCCCGCGGGGGCACCAGTGTTGTTATCGGTGCCGCACGCAGCGAGCGAGAGCGCGCCGACGACGGCGACGGCGGCGAGCCGGCCTGCATACTTCACGGTTGGGTTTCCTCCCACTTGGTCCTTAGTCGCCTCAGACGTTAAGCAGTGAAGGTGACTCGACTCCCGAATCGGGGTGAACGTTCGGTGAACGACCCAGGTCAGCATCATGATGGGATGCATGACGTATCGCGTATCTCTGGTGTGTATGGGCAACATCTGCCGCTCCCCGATGGCCGAGGTCGTGGTCAGGCAGGCCCTTGAGGAGCACGGACTGTCCGGCAAGGTGGCGCTGGACAGCGCCGGAACGGGCGGCTGGCACGTCGGCAGCCCGATGGACGAGCGCGCCGCAGAGATGCTCGCCCAGCACGGCTACGACGGCTCTCTCCACCGTGCCAGGCAGTTCGACTTCGACCGCTATGACCTGGTCCTCGCCATGGACAAGGAGAACCTCAGAGCGCTGCGCAGGGTCGTTCCCGCCGGGACCGACCTGCGGCTGTTCCGCTCGTTCGACCCCGCGGCGCCCGAGGGCGCCGAGGTGCCCGACCCCTACTACGGCGGCCGCGACGGCTTCGAGATCGTGCTCGGCCAGGTGAAGGCGGCCGCCGAAGGGCTGGCGAAGTACCTTGTCGATCGTCTGGACTGAGGACCTGGGCTCCTCGCACGCCTGGCGGCTGCGCAAGGGGACGCTGGACGGCAGGCCGGTGTTCGGCAAGTACGGTCCCGTTTCCCCGCTGTTCACCTCCGAGGCGGCGGGGCTGCGGTGGCTGGGCCCGATCGCCGCCACCGTGGTGGCGTCGGGCGACGACGGCCTGGTCCTCGACTGGGTGGACACCGAGCCGCCCACCCGTGCCGCCGCCGAGCGTTTCGGCCGCGAGCTCGCCCGGACGCACCTGCGCGGCGCCGACGGCTTCGGCGCGCCCTGGCCGGGGTTCATCGCCGACCTGCCCATGCCCAACGAGCCGGCCGCCGACTGGCCGTCCTTCTACGCCGCCGACCGCGTGCTGCCCTTCGTACGGCAGGCGCGGCTGGCGGCCGGCGACGTGCGGCTGATCGAGCGGGCGGTCGCCAGGTTCCCCGAGATCGCGGGGCCCGCCGAGCCGCCGTCCCGGATCCACGGCGACCTGTGGGGCGGGAACGTGCTCTGGGCGGACGGCCGCGCGGTGCTCATCGACCCCGCGGCGCACGGCGGGCACAGGGAGACCGACCTGGCGATGCTGGCGCTGTTCGGCGCGCCGTACCTGGACACGATCCTCGGCGCCTACCGCGAGGAGGCGCCGCCGGCCGAGGGCTGGCGCGAACGCGTGCCGTTGCACCAGCTCCACCCGCTGCTCGTGCACGTCTGCCTCTACGGCACCGCCTACCGCGACGCGTTGATGACCGCGGTCTCCCGGGTGCTGGCCCTCTGAGCGCAGCCGGGTCGCTCGGCGGGCGAGGCGTTGTGGGGTCGGGTGGGGTCGGGTGGGGTCGGGTGGGGTCAGCGGGTGGTGAGGCGGGTGAGGACCTCGTCGTGCAGCGTGCCGTTGGTGCACACCAGCCCGCCCGCGTCCAGGCCGCGGCCGCCGTCGAGGCCGCTCCACCGGCCGCCCGCCTCCTCGACGATCACCGTCAGCGCGGCGATGTCCCACGGGGACAGCTCGGGCTCCGCCGACAGGTCCACGGACCCCTCGGCGACCATCATGTGCGACCAGAAGTCGCCGTAGGCCCGGGTACGCCAGCACGCGCGGCCCAGGTCGAGGAACGGCTCGAGGCGCCCGGCCTTCTCCCATTCCTCGATGTCGGAGTAGGAGAAGGAGGCGTCCTCCAGCTTGCCGACCGCCGAGACCCGCATGCGGGTGGCCTTGGTCAGGCTCTTGCCCGTCCACGCGCCGCCGTCGCGGGCCGCCCACCAGCGGCGGCCGAGCGCGGGCGCCGACACGAGGCCCACCACGACCTCGCCCTGGTCCATGAGCGCGATCAGGGTCGCCCACACCGGGACCCCGCGCACGTAGTTCTTGGTGCCGTCGATCGGGTCGACGATCCACGACCGGGCGCCGTGACCGGTCGTGCCGAACTCCTCGCCCACGATCGCGTCACGGGGCCTGGCCCTGCGCAGCGTGCCCCTGATCGCCTCCTCCACCGCTCGGTCGGCGTCGCTGACCGGGGTGAGGTCGGGCTTGGTCTCGACCTTGAGGTCGACCGCCTTGAACCGGCGCATGGTCAGGTCGTCGGCGGCGTCCGCCATGACATGCGCGAGGCGCAGATCGTCGCTGTAACCCGTCACGAAGAGCCACGCTATCGCGTCGGACATCGCTTCCATCAAACGGCTGCATCCCAATTGTGGGTTACTCGCCAGTAGCATGGCGGCATGTCATTCGACACCGGCGAGTTCCTGCTGCAGACCGTGCCGTTCGCCCGCACGCTGGACATCTCATTCGACAAGGTGGAGGAGGGGCTGGCCCTCTGCCGCCTGCCCGACCGCCCCGATCTGCACAACCACGTCGGCGGTCCGCACGCGGGCGCGCTGTTCACCCTCGCCGAGACGGCCTCGGGGGCGGCGACGCTGTCGGCGTTCGGCGACCAACTGTCGCGGGCGGTGCCGCTGCCCACCACCTCGACGATCCGCTATCGCAAGGTGGCGATGGGGGAGGTGGTGGCCGAGGCGCGGCTGCAGGTCTCAAGGGAAGAGGTCGTCGCCCTGCTGGACGCGGGACAGCGGCCCGAGTTCGACGTCGCGGTCGAGATCCGCAACGCGGAGGGCGTCGTCGTCGCGGAACTGACCGTCCGCTGGACCCTCCGCCCCAACCGGTAACCGTCCGCCGGTCAGTCGTCGGAGTCGGGGGCGCCTTCCCGGCTGGCGAGCAGCCGTCTGAGCGACTTCAGCCGGACCGGATCGGCGTGGCCGTCGGCGACCCACGCGTCCAGCGCGCACTCCTCGCCCCGGTGGGTGCAGCCCTTGGGACAGTGGACGGTGCCCTCGACCAGGTCGGGGAAGCCGGCCAGCACGGTCTCGACGGACACGTGGGCCAGCCCGAAGCTGCGCACCCCCGGCGTGTCGATGATCCAGCCGCCCTCGGGCAGCTCCAGCGCCACCGCCGAGGTGGAGGTGTGGCGGCCGCGCCCGGTGACCGCGTTGACGTGGGAGACCGCCCGGTTGGCGTCCGGGACCAGCGCGTTGACCAGCGTGGACTTGCCGACGCCCGAATGGCCGACGAGGACGCTGACGCGGCCGGTCAGCCGCTCGCGCAGCTCGTCGAGCTCGCCGCCCTTCTGGACGACCGTGTAGGGGACGCCGAGCGGCTCGTAGAGCGAGACCAACTCGTCGGGCGGGGCGAGGTCGCGCTTGGTCAGGCACAGCAGCGGGTCGATCTCGGCGTCGAAGGCCGCGACCAGCATCCTGTCGATCATCCTGGGCCGCGGCGGCGGGTCGGCCAGCGCGGTGACGATGACGAGCTGCTCGGCGTTGGCGACGACCGGACGCTCGATGCCGTCGGTGTCGTCCGTGTCGTCGGCGCTGCGCCGCAGCATCGAGGAGCGCGGCTCGACCCTGACCACCCTGGCGAGGGTGTCGGTCCGGCCCGAGACGTCGCCGACCAGCGCGACCCTGTCACCCACGATGATGCCCTTGCGGCCCAGCTCGCGGGCCTTCATCGCGGTGACGAGCCGGCGCTCGCGCTTCTTCCTACGGCCCTCGGTCTCGACCAGGCAGGTGTAGCGGCCCCGGTCGACGGCGATCACGAAGCCTTCGACGGCGTCCTCGTGGGCAGGACGGATCCTGGTCCGCGGCCGGGAGCCCTTGCCCGGCCTGACCCTGACGTCGTCCTCGTCGTACTCCCGCTTTCTCAGCGGTCCGCTCCTTGCCCCGAGAAGCCGGTCACGGCTGCTCACTTCCCAGCATCTGCGCCCACATCCGGGCGAACTCCGGAAGCGTCTTTCCGGTCGTCGCGATGTCCTCCACCTCGACGCCGGGGACCGCGAGGCCGACGACGGCGCCCGCGGTGGCCATGCGGTGGTCGGCGTAGCTGTGGAAGGTGCCGCCGTGAAGCGTGGCGGGGCGGACGAGGAGGCCGTCGGCCGTCTCCTCCGCGTCGCCGCCCAGCCGGTTGATCTCGGTGACGAGGGCGGCGAGCCGGTCGGTCTCGTGGCCCCGCAGGTGGGCGATGCCGCGCAGCGTGCTCGGCGAGGTGGCCAGGGCGGCGAGGGCGGCGATCGTGGGGGTGAGCTCGCCCACCTCGTGGAGGTCGGCGTCGACGCCCGCGATCTCGCCCGTGCCCGTGACCGTCAGGCCGTCCTCCGTCAGCGACACGGTGGCGCCCATCGCGGCGAGCAGCGGGCGGAGGTGGTCGCCCGGCTGGGTGGTCACGGCCGGCCAGCCGGGGATGGTGACCGTGCCGCCGGTGATGAGGGCGGCCGCCAGGAACGGCGCGGCGTTGGACAGATCGGGCTCGACGACCAGGTCGGTGGCGGTGATCGGCCCCGGCTCGACGCGCCACACGTCGGGCTCGCCGTCGTCGATCCGCACGCCCGCGGCGCGCAGCATCTGGACGGTCATCTCGATGTGCGGCATGGACGGCACGGGCGGGCCGTCGTGGCGGATCGTGACGCCCTTCTCGAACCTGGCGGCCGTCAGCAGCAGACCCGAGATCAGCTGGGAGGAGGCGGAAGCGTCGATCGTGACCTCGCCGCCGGTGATCGGGCCCCTGATCGTGAACGGCAGGGCGTCGTTGTCGACCTCGGCGCCGAGCGCGCGCAGGGCGGCGAGGATCGGGCCCATGGGCCGGGTGCGGGCGTGGGGGTCGCCGTCGAAGAAGACCTCGCCGTCGGCCAGCGCCGCCATGGGCGGCACGAAGCGCATCACCGTGCCGGCCAGGCCGACGTCGATGCGCGCGCCGCCGCGGACGGGGCCGGGCGTGACCTGCCAGTCGACGCCGGAGGCGCTCTCGTTGGACGGGGTCAGGTCGGTGCCGAGCGCGCGCATGGCCGCGGCCATCAGGTCGGCGTCGCGGCTGCGCAGCGCCTGCCGTACGGTGCCCGGGCCGTCGGCGAGCGCGGCCAGCAGCAGCGCCCTGTTGGTCACGGACTTGGAGCCGGGCAGGGGGACGGTCGCGGAGACCGGAGCGGACGCCGTCGGGGCCGGCCAGAGCGGAGCGGGCATGGTGCAAGCCTATCGGCAGCCGGCGCCTGACCCGCAGAGCGCACGACCAGGGGAGCTCGGGTCCCGGCGTCGCGTGGGGTGCGGGGCAAGATAGGGGTGCCGGGCGGCGTGGGGTGCCGGGCGACATGGTGGGCGAATCGGCCGATCGCGTGGCAGGGTGGAGGCATGTGCGGCAGATACGCCTCAGCGCGCAAGAAGCACGAGCTTCTGGAGGAGTTCCAGGTCGAGCAGGACGCCTCGCCCGACGAGGAGTTGTCGCCCGACTACAACGTGGCGCCGACCAAACGGGTCTACGCGGTGCTCAGCCGGGTGCCCAAGGACACCGAGCGCGGCGACTCGGGTGGGGAGAGCGAGGCGCGAGCC
This sequence comes from Nonomuraea sp. NPDC003804, assembly GCF_040610675.1. Lineage (NCBI taxonomy): Bacteria > Bacillati > Actinomycetota > Actinomycetes > Streptosporangiales > Streptosporangiaceae > Nonomuraea > Nonomuraea sp. NPDC003804. The sequence goes on along the minus strand of NZ_JBEXMT010000047.1, from coordinate 54,600 downwards.
GCCAGCCGGGCGGTGCGCCAGCTGCGCGTCCTGCGGTGGGGCTTGGTGCCGGTGTGGGCCAAGGACCCCTCCATCGGCTCCCGCATGATCAACGCCAGGCTCGAGACGGTCGCGGAGAAGCCGGCCTTCAAGAAGGCGTTCGCCTCCCGCAGGTGCCTGCTGCCTGCCGACGGCTACTTCGAGTGGATGCCCGTCGAAGGCGAAAAGAAGAAGAAGAAGCAGCCCTTCTACATCCACCCCGAGGACGGCGGGGTGCTCGCGATGGCCGGGCTGTACGAGTTCTGGAAGGACCCGACCAGGGCCGCCGACGATCCGTTGAAGTGGCTGGTGACCTGCACGGTGATCACCACGCAGGCCGAGGACGACCTCGGGCACATCCACGACCGGATGCCGATGATGATCGAGCGGGAGCGCTGGGCCGAATGGCTCGACCCCAAGCTCGCCGACACCGAGCAGGCCTCCAGGCTGCTGGTGCCCGCCGACTCCGGCAGGCTGGTCGCCTATCCCGTCTCCACCGACGTCAACAACGTCCGCAACAACGGTCCGCACCTGATCGAGCCGCAACAACCGGAGGAAGAAAGCGCACTTTTCTAGCGGGTCGGTGTAAGAACCTCGCCTGATGGGCATCCGGTGAGGAAAGCGATGCTCTTCGTCAACTTCGAGTCATCGCTCCATTCACCACCCCCCGAACGCGCCGGGCGGGACCTCCGGGGAGTTCCGCTGCCGGCTGCCCCCGCCTACCCGGAGGTGCGGACGTGGACGACACGACCGCTCGCGAGCGCCTGGAAAGCATGCTCGCCGAGCTCGACAGGTCGATCGGCGTGCTGCGTGGAGACCCGGTGGCCGTGGCCGACCGCTCGGCGGCCGACGCGGGCTCCGACCTGACCGACTCCGACCGCGCCCAGGCCATGCTGTCCGTGGCGACCGCCCATCGTGGCGCGATCGTGGCCGCGCTCAAGCGGCTCGACGAGGGCACCTACGGCGACTGCGTCGACTGCGGCAGGCCGGTGCCCGAAGGAAGGCTGGAGGCCCGTCCGGAAGCCGCCAGATGCGTCCAGTGCCAGGCGAAGCGGGAGAGAAGGCGCTGACCCTCACTTCTTGAGCGCGCTGGCCACCAGGTGGATGCCTACGGTGTCGTCGTCGTCGGGGTGGGCGTCGAGCTCCGTGCGCACCAGCCAGGCCAGCGCCCGGGTGTCGGTGGCCAGCACGTGGTCCACGGTGGAGGGGGACAGGACCGTGCGCGGCCTGATCCACTCCACCTCGAGGCCCGCTCCCGTGAGCAGCTCGCGCAGCTGGCCGCTGCTGAAGCAGCGGGTGATGCTGCCGTCGGGCCACGGCACCAGCATGACCTCGCCGGTCTGGCGCAGGTGGGCCCAGTAGTTCTGCTCGGCGAGTATCGCCATGCCCAGCACCAGGGAGTCGACGCACACCAGGGCGCGCCCACCGGGGCGCAGCACGCGGACCACGTCGTCCATCGCCGACTCGGCCATCAGCTCGATGGACAGCGCCCGCTCCTCCGCCACCACCGCGTCGACGCAGCCGTCAGGCAGGAACCCCAGGTCGTCGGCGCGGACCTGGCGCACCCGGTCGGCATCGCGCAGCAGCTGCTGCCCCTCCAGCGCCCGGCGGAAGTCGACGACCTCGATCACCTTGTGGCCCGCCTTGGCGGCGTGGCCCGACCAGCGCCCGCGGCCGCCGGAAAGATCGAGGATGGTGGAGGGACGACCGGGAAGCCAGCGATCGAGCTGCTCGGCGACGACTGCACGATAGAACGTCCAGTACGGCCCGAGCGTGCCTGAGCCGTTCAGTTCCTCGGCCGGAATGGGCAGCACACGCGTCTCCTGTGTTCCGGAAAAGGTACGTTTGTTTTTCCCCGTACCGAGTCGTTCGTCACCTCCATCTTGTGGGAACAGACGCGTGCGCGGGCGTGTTGCAGACGAACATGCTCACATTGCTCGAACCCGTCCCCGGTGGCCTGCCGGTCGCTGACGAGCGGGTATCCTCCCCTGAGTACGGTGTACCGGCACAGCAGGCCACCGGCGATCTTAGGGGGGTGGGTCCGGTGCCCGCGACAGGCACGGAGACTCTGGAGCAGCGCAGCGAGCGGTTCGAGCGTGACGTCATGCCGTACCTCGACCAGCTCTACTCCGCCGCGCTCCGGATGACCCGGAATCCGGCTGACGCCGAGGATCTGCTGCAGGAGACCTTCGCCAAGGCGTTCGCGTCCTTCCACCAGTTCCAGGAAGGCACCAACCTCAAGGCCTGGCTCTACCGGATCCTCACCAACACCTTCATCAACAGCTACCGCAAGAAGCAGCGGGAGCCGAAGCAGTCCGGCACCGAGGAGATCGAGGACTGGCAGCTGGCGCGCGCCGAGTCCCACACCTCGGGCGGGCTGAAGTCCGCCGAGGTCGAGGCCCTGGAGCACCTGCCCGACGGCGACATCAAGGAAGCGCTCGCCGCGCTGCCGGAGGAGTTCAGGATCGCGGTCTACCTGGCCGACGTCGAGGGCTTCCCGTACAAGGAGATCGCCGACATCATGGGCACGCCCATCGGCACGGTGATGTCGCGACTCCACCGCGGACGCAGGCAACTGCGGACGCATCTCGAGGACTACGCACGCGAGCGTGGCCTGGTCCCGGCGGAGGGATCCAAATGAGCTGTGGTGAGCCGCACGAGACGGACTGTCGTGAGGTGCTCGACAAGGTCTACGCCTATCTCGACGGTGAGCTCGCCGAGGGCGAGTCCGTCGACATCAGGGTGCACCTCGACGAGTGCAGCCCCTGCCTGCAGGAATACGACCTCGACAAAGCGGTGAAGGCGCTGGTCGCCAAGCACTGCGGATGCGATCCGGTGCCCGACGACCTGCGCTCGAAGGTCCTCGACCGCATCGCCAGGGTGCGCGCGGAGCTGGGCGACTAGCATTGCGCGCATGCGCGTGTTGGTGACCGGGGGCGCCGGCTTCATCGGTTCTCATCTCGTCGACGCCCTGCTGGAGGCGGGGCACGAGGTCGCGGTCGTCGACGACCTGTCGTCGGGCCGCCAGGCCAACCTGAGCGGTGAGGCCTGGCTGCACACGCTCGACGTCAGGGATCCCGCCCTGGTCGAGCTGGCCGTCGCGTGGCGGCCCGAGGTCATCTGCCACCTGGCCGCCCAGATCAGCGTCCGGGCGAGCGTGGCCGATCCGATGCGCGACGCGCGGGTCAACGTCGAGGGCACGATCCAGGTGCTCACCGCCGCCCAGCGCGGCGGCACGCGCAAGGTGGTCTTCGCCTCCTCCGTCGCGGTGTACGGCAGGCCGCCGGTCATCCCCGTCCCCGGCGACGCGCCCACCGACCCGCGCTCGCCGTACGCGGCGAGCAAGCTCAGCGGGGAGACCTACCTGGCCGCCTTCAAGGCGCTCCACGGCATCGACCACACCTCGCTGGTGCTGTCCAACGTCTACGGCCCGCGCCAGTCGCCCGACGGCGAGGCGGGCGTCGTGGCCATCTTCACCGACGCGCTGCTGTCGGGCGCGCCGACCCTCCTGTACGGCGACGGCGACCAGACCCGCGACTACGTCTACGTCAAGGACGTCGTCGACGGCTTCGTCAGGGCCTGCGGCGAGGCCGGCGGCGGCGGGCGGTTCAACCTCGGCACCGGCATCCAGACCACCGACCGCCACCTGCACACGCTCGTCGCCGCCGCGGCGGGCGCTCCCGACCGGCCGGGTTTCGCACCGCCCCGTCCGGGGGACCTTCCCGCTATGGCCGTCGATCCGCTGCCCGCCTTCGAGGGTCTCGGCTGGCAGCCGCGCACGGACCTGACGACCGGTCTGAAGGAGACCGTGGAGTGGGCCAGAAGTCGCCGCCGGTAGTTGGTTGATTACGCTTTGCTTGCGATTCCCGAGTCCCCTCCCTGTCGCCTGACGACTTCTGTAGCGTGAGCCTCATGCGCATGTTGACAGCACTGGCGGCCCCGGTGATTCTCCTGGTCGGCGGCGGTGGGGCCGTCCCGCCGGGCGTCTCCTGGACCTGATCGCCCCGGGGGGCCGCAATGCGTGGACTGCCGTGGGCCGCGAAGGTCTATCTGGTCGTCGTCATCGGGGCGGCGGCCGTTCTCGTCGGGCACAGCCTGCTCGCCGGGCACCTCGTCCCATCCGGCGACTACGGCACGCTCCTCGTGCTCGCGTTGCTCTTCCTGGTGTGCGAGTCGATGCCGACGCTCCTCAACGTCGAGCAGTTCGCGGTGTCGGTCAGCTTCTCGGCCGCGCTGGCCGCGGTGGTGCTGGTCGGCCCCGAGGGCGCGGCGCTGGTGGGCCTGACGGCCGTGCTGAGCGTCCGGCCCGGCCTGCCGCTGGTGAAGCGGCTGTTCAACGGGGCGCAGTTCGCCATCTGCGGCTACGTGTCCGGCAAGGCCTACCTGTTCTTCGGCGGCGTGCCGAAGGTCCCGCAGGTCAACGCCTTCGAGGCGCTGATCGGGCCCTACGCCGCGGCCGCCGCGCTGTTCGTCCCGCTCAACATCGTGCTCACGCTGACCATGGTGTGGCTGGTGACCCAGGTGCGGGCCGAGGAGCTGCCGGTCAGCGGCATGACCCAGTTCCTGCTGTCCTACTTCGGCTACGCCACCTTCGGGCTGCTGGTGGCGGGCCTGTGGGCCACCGTCCAGTCGATCTCGGCCGTGCTGGTGCTGCTGCCGCTCTTCGTGGCGCGCTGGGCCCTCGGGCAGTACCACGCGCAGCAACGCTCCTACGACGCGACGATCGCGGCGCTGTGCCAGGCGGTCGAGACCAAGGACTACTACACCCGCGGGCACTGCACGCGCGTGTCGCTGGCCTCCACGATGATCGCGCAGGAGATCGGCATGGGGGTGGAACGGCTGCGCGCCATCCGCTACGCGGGCATGCTCCACGACGTGGGCAAGCTCGGCGTGCCGACGAAGGTGCTGCAGAAGGACGGGCCGCTGACCGAGGAGGAGTTCGCGGCGATCCAGCTGCACCCGATGCGCGGGCTGGAGATCGTGCGCGGCATCGACTTCCTCGACGAGGCGTTCGCGGGCATCATGCACCACCACGAGCGGCACGACGGCAGGGGCTACCCGATGGGGCTGGCGGGTGACGAGATCCCCGAGTTCGCGCGGATCATCGCGGTGGCCGACGCCTTCGACTCGATGACCTCCGACCGCTCCTACCGGGGGGCCCGCCCGGTCGAGGTGGCGGTGGCCGAGCTGCGCAAGGGCGCGGGCACGCAGTTCGACCCGGTGATGGTGGCGGCGTTCGTCAAGGCGTTGGAGCGGGAGCCGTGGCAGCCGCCGCGCAAGGTCGACGCGCCGCCGGCCGACGCGGCCCAGACGACGACCAAGGACCACGACGACCCGACGATGCCGATCGAGGTGGTGGGCGGATCATGACGGCCTGCCGCGGCCCGGCTGGGGGAAAGGCCGGGACATGATGACGGGGGACACGGCGACGGCCGGCAGCGCTGTCCGGGGGGCCGGGGGGCCGGGGGAGCCCGCGGCGGGCCGTACGAGGGGGACACGATGAACCGGGCCTTCCAGGGACTCGACTCGGGGCAGTTGCTGCTGATCGCGGGCGCCGGCCTGGTGGCCGTCGCCGGCGTCGCCCACACCGCGGCCGTCGGCCTGGTCCGCCCCGACATCGCGGTCGGGTTCGGCGCGCTCATCGCGATCGGCGAGCTCGCCAGGCTGACGATGCCCGGCAACAGGGAGGTGGCGCCCATCGGGGCGGCCGCGGCCCTCGGCTACACGCTGCTGCTCGACCTCAGCAACGTCCCGCTCGGCCACACCGCGCTGCAGGTGGTCGCGGTCATCGCGGTCGGGATGATCGCCGGTGCGCTGCCGCACCTGGCGGTGGGCCGCCCGCCCAGGCTGGACGCGATGGCCAGACGGCTGCTCACCGGCGCGCTCCTCGCCTTCGCCTTCCGGCCGCTCGCGCCCGCCCTCTACACCCTCACCCAGGAGCCGACCGAGACCTGGTGGCCCGCGCTCATGGTGATGGTGATGCTGATCGCGGTCACCCTCCTGGCCGACGTGCTGATCGCGGCCATGCTGAGGGCCGAGCAGGTGCGCACCGCGTTCAAGGTCGCCGTCAGGGACGAGCTCAGGATGGCCTTCCCGCTGGGCGCCGCCGTGGCCGCCTCCGGGGTGCTGCTCGCCCTCGCCTGCCACAGCATGGACCTCATGGCGCTGCTGGTGTTCGCCGCGCCCCTGCTGGTCACCCAGGTGGCCTTCCGCAAGTACGCCGGCATCAGGGCCACCTACCTGCAGACCGTGCGGGCGCTGTCGAGGGTCACCGAGGTCGGCGGTTACGTCGAGCCCGGCCACTCGCGCCGGGTGAGCAGGCTGGCGGTGGCGATCGGCAGGGAGCTCGGCATGGCCGAGCCCGAGCTGCTGGAGCTGGAGTACGCGGCGCTGATGCACGACATCGGGCAGCTGTCGCTGCGCGACCCCATCCCGGGCGGGGCCACCGTGCTCACCGATCCGGCGCAGGCCCGGCGCATCGCCGAGCTGGGCGCCGAGGTGATCAGGCAGACCGGCGTGCTCGACCGGGTGGCCGATCTGGTCAGGCGGCAGTGCGACTCGATCGCCGAGGACCCGCCGCGGGCCAGCCGTATCATCAAGGCCGCCAACGCCTACGACGACCTCGTCGGCGGATCCACCGACCGCGACCGGGCGGGGGCCGCTTTAGAACGGCTCAGGCTCGGCATCGGCGGCGAGTACGACCCCGAGGTGATCGAGGCGATGGCGCGCGTGGTGGACCGGCTCGCCCCTGTGCACCGGCTCTGAGCCCGCGTCGGCGGCGACAACGACGCCGGCCTGGCGTCCGCGCGCCCGGTGACCGTGACAGAGTTGCAAGCATGCAAGAGGGGAGTCCGCGTGGCTGAGGTGCGCGCCGAGATGGTGGCGAACGTGTGGCAGGTCGTCGTCGCCGAGGGCGACACGGTCGTGGAGGGCGACACGCTCGTCATCCTCGAGTCCATGAAGATGGAGATCCCGGTGCTCGCCGAGGACGACGGTGTGGTCACGCGGCTGAAGGTGGCCGAGGGCGACGTGGTGCAGGCGGGCGACCTGATCGCCGTCATCGACTAGCCGGACGTCGTCCCTTCGGGGTTCAGCCGGTCGAGGAACTTCTCCCTGTCGACCACCGTCCGCTCGATCGTGCCCGTGCCCACCACCCGGGCGCGTTCGCGGGCGGTGAACGTGAACACCAGGCGCCTGCCGTCCACCGCCGTCAGTTCGGCGCCGATCTCGACGTGGGCGCCGACGGGGCTGGCGGCCAGGTGGTGGAGCTCGACGCGGGTGCCGACGGAGGTCTGCCCTGCCCCGAGGTGGTCTCTGACGGCCTGGACGGTCGCCATCTCCGCCAGCGCCAGCAGCCTCGGCGTGGCCAGCACGGGCACGTCACCGCTGCCGATCTTGGTGGCGAGGTCCTCCCTCTCGACCATGATGAGCAGCGACGCGTGGAGACCCGGGGCGAGTGTCATGCGGCCAGCCTACTGAGATCACATCTCGGGCACCGGACAGACAGAAAGCCTCACCAGGCACCAGGATAGGTTTGTACAGCTTGCGGCAATCTTGTGGTGACGTATTGGTACAAGCCGTACACTTCTCAGAATTCCGTGACCTCTGCGTTACCTCGCCGCGATACAAATCCGCTTTGTTGGAGAACCCTGGGGTCGGAGAGGTTGAAGACGACAGGGGGTAACGGGGGAGACATGGTGGCCCAAGGGACGACGCTTGCGGGGCGATATCGTCTGGACACCCGCATCGGCGCCGGCGGCATGGGTGAGGTATGGCGTGGAGAGGACATCGTCCTCGCCCGCACCGTCGCCGTCAAGGTGCTGCTTCCAGGCCGCACGGACGACCCGGGATTCGTCGCTCGCTTCCAGGGCGAGGCGAGGGCGATGGCGACGATCAACCATTCCGGTGTGGTCGACGTCTACGACTACGGGGTTCACCAGGTGGCGGGTGCGGGGGCGACCGTCTACCTGGTGATGAAGTTCGTCGACGGCGAGCCGCTCGACCGTTTACTGCAGCGCCTGGGGCGCATCGCGCCCGACCAGGCCATGGAGCTCATCGCTCAGGCGGCGGGGGCGCTGCAGGCCGTACATGACCAGGGCATCGTGCACCGCGACGTCAAGCCCGGCAACCTGATGGTGCAGCGCGACGGCACGCTGGTCCTGACCGACTTCGGCATCGCCCGCCAGGACGTGGCCAACCGGCTCACCGACGCCGGCATGGTGCTGGGTACCGCCGCCTACTGCGCGCCCGAGCAGGCGGAGGGCGCGCCGGTCACGCCCGCGGTCGACATCTACGCGCTCGGCGTGGTGGCCTACGAGTGCCTGGCGGGCATACGCCCGTTCGACGGCGACAGCCCCGTCACGATCGCGCTCAAGCACATCCGCGAGGCGCCGCCGCCGCTGCCCGCCGACATCCCGCCCGCGGTGCGGTCGGTGGTGGAGCGGGCGCTGTCGAAGGACCCCGCGCGACGCTGGCCCAGCGGCGCGGCCATGGCGGCGGCGGCCCGGCAGGCCGTGCGGGAGCCACACGCCGCGCCGCCCGTCTCTCCGCCTCCGCCGTCGCTGACCGACCTGCCGGCGGCCCACCAGGGCGCGCCGGCCACGCCGTCGCCGGCCACGGGCGCCATCCCGCCGCCCGACCAGTCCACGGTCGCCACCCAGGGCCCGCGGCGCGGCGCCCGCAGGGCCGCCAAGGCCGGTGGCGGCAGGGGCGTGCTCGTGGCGGGTATCGCCGCGGTGGCGGTGCTGGGCGTCGGCGCGGGCGCCGTCGCGCTCACCGGCATGGACGGGCCGGAGCCGGGCCCCGTGGTCACCTCGCCCGTCGCGGTCGGCGGCAAGACGAAGGCGATCAAGCCCAAGCCGCCGAAGTCGACCGAACCCACCGACCAGCCCGAGCCGTCCGAGGAGCCCGAGCCGACCGAGGAGGAGCCCACCAGGCCGCCCACCACGCAGCCGCCGACGAGGAAGCCGACGGTCACGCCCACCGGCTCGCCCACGCCCACCCATCAGAAGCAGCCGATGGTGCCGGACGTCGTCGACCTGTTCGTCGACCAGGCCACCGCGAAGCTGCAGAAGGCGGGCTACAAGATCCGGGTCAAGGCCGTCATGGTCATGGAGCCGGAGAGCTGCCCGAAGGTGTCGGCACAGGTGCCCGCGGCCGGCAAGCCGCTGGCCAAGGGCATGACGGTGACGGTGTCGACGGTGAGCGACCAGTGCCCGCCAGGCAAGTCGCCCAGCCCGTCGCCGTCGCCGTCCCCGACGCCTAGCGGCGGCTCGCCCTCCCCGACGGGCAGCGCCAAGCCGTAGCCGCTCAGACCCCCGTGGTGTTGCGGGGGTAGGCGACCTGCGGGTCGGTGGCGATGTTCACCAGGTACGGCACGCCGGAGTCGAACGCCCGCCGCAGCGCGGGCCCGATCTCCGACGGCTTGGTCACCAGCTCCCCGCCGCCGCCGAGCGCGGTCACCACCTGGTCGTAGCGCGTCTCGGGGCGCAGCTCGGCGGCCACGTCGTAGCCGTACAGCAGCTGCATGGGGTGCTTCTCCAGGCCCCACATGCCGTTGTTGCCGCACACCATGACGACCGGCAGCCGGTGCCTGACCAGGGTGTCGACGTCCATCAGCGAGAAGCCCGCGGCGCCGTCGCCGAGCAGCAGCACCACCTGCGAGGAGGGGCGGGCCAGGCGGGCGGCGATGGAGTAGCCGAGGCCCGTGCCGAGGCAGCCGTAGGGGCCGGGGTCGAGCCAGTTGCCCGGCCGGCGGGGCTCGACGTACTTGCCCGCGTAGGAGACGAAGTCGCCGCCGTCGCCGATCACCACCGCGTCGTCGTCGAGCACCTTGGCCAGCTCGCCGTAGATGCGCATGGGATGGATCGGGTCGGTGGAGGCCGCCAGCAGGTCGGCGTCGCCGGCGATGGCCTTGGCGGCCGCCTGGGAGAGCGTGTCGAGCCAGGAGGAGTAGCGCGAGGGCTTCACGCCCGCCTCTCCGCATGCCGTACCGAGGCTCCAGAACACCAGCGACAGGTCGCCGGCGGCCGAGGCGGCGGGCTGCATGTGGGTGGCCAGCTGTGACGGCGCGTCGGCGAGGTGGACGACGCGGGCCAGCGGGGCGCCCTCCTTGCCGCCGAACCAGCCGTAGCCGAGACGGAAGTCGAGCGGCGTGCCGATCACGACCACCAGGTCGGCCTGGCCGAAGGCCAGCCCGCGGGCGCGGGTGACCAACAGCTCGTGCCCCGCGGGCAGAATGCCGCGGCCCTGGCCGTTGGGGATGACGGGCAGCCGCCACGCCTCCACGAAGTCGCGGGCGGCCTCCTCGGCGCGGTCCATCCACACGTCGGAGCCGAGCACCACCACGGGGCGTTCGGCCTCGGCCAGCAGGGCCGCGATGCGGGCGATCGCGTCAGGATCGGGCTCGAGCGGGGAGGGCGTCTGGGTCTCGGCCTGGTGCATGGGCGAGGGCGAGAACAGGTGGTCCATGAAGAAGTCGATGAACACCGGCCCCCGGTGCGGGGCGATGGCCGTGCGGAAGGCGAGCTCGACGTCCTGGCCGATCGAGTCGGCCGCGGTGGCGGTGAAGGACAGCTTGGTGATCGGCTCGAGCAGCGGAGGATGGTCCATCTCCTGCAGCGCCCCGCTGCCCCAGCGCGACTGCGGCGCCCGGCCGCCCATGACCACGACGGGCGAACCGTTGAAGTGCGCGGTGGCGACGCCGCTGACGCCGTTGGTGATGCCGGGCCCCGCGGTCAGGACGGCGAGGCCGGGCTTCCTGGTCAGCCTGGCCGTCGCCTCGGCGGCGAACACGGCGCTCTGCTCGTGTCGGACGTCGAGGATGCGCATCTCCTCGTGCACGGCGCCGTCGTAGAGGGGGAAGACGTGCCCGCCGGACAGGGTGAACATGGTCTCGATGCCGTAGGCCTTGGCGACGGCGACTGCGGCGTCGCCGGCGTGCTTCGCAGACTCCATGGCCGGGAACCTACCAGCCGCTCACCGTTCCAAACAGGTTCCACAACAGCCCCTTGGGTCAGGGCTTACGACCGACCGCGCCGTATCCGTCGACCTCCGGCGGCGTGATCCCGTCCGGACGCCACCTCGACACCGACACCAGCCCCGGCTCCACCAGCTCCAGCCAGTCGAAGAACCGGGCGATCTGCTCGGGACTGCGCTGCATGTACGGCAGCGCCCCGCTCTCGTTGTACTGCTGGTGGGCCTGCCTGTTGGCCGCGCTGTGCACGTTGCTGCCGTCGTTGAGCGCCAGATAGCTGCCGGAGGGAAGGGCGTCGAGCAGCCTGCGGACGATGGACAGCGCCGCCTCGTCGTCGACCACGTGACCCATGATCCCGCTCAGGTTGAGCGCGATCGGCTTGCCGAAGTCGAGCGTCTTGGCGGCGCCCGTGAGGATCGTGTCGGGGTCGCGTACGTCGGCGTCGATGTAGTCGGTGGCGCCCTCCGGCGTGCCGGTCAGCAGCGCGCGGGCGTGGGCCAGGACGAGCGGGTCGTTGTCGACGTAGACGACGCGGGACTCGGGCGCGATGCGCTGGGCGATCTGATGGGTGTTGTCCGCGGTGGGCAACCCGGTGCCGATGTCGAGGAACTGCCGGATCCCGGCCTCGGCCGCCAGCCAGGTGATCGTCCGCCCCAGGAACGCCCGTGACGCCCGGGCACCTGCCGCCATGCCGGGGAAGATCTTCAGGAACTCGTCGCCGGCGACCCTGTCGACCTCGTAGTTGTCCTTGCCGCCGAGCCAGTAGTTCCAGATCCTGGCCGAGTGCGGCACGCTGGTGTCGATCTCTCGCATCGCCCCAATCTAGCCATCGCCGCCCGTTTCCCGGGTGACGGTCCTGATACCTGTTGGTCGCGAACTTCCGTCGTGACCCCCGCGTCTACCAGGCATGGGAATGATGACGGGGGCGGCGGTCATGACCGCCGCGAGCATGCTGCTGGGAAGCACGGGGGCGACGCTGCCGAAGGACTTCCTGCTGTGGGAGAACCGGTCGAGCGGCTGGGACATCTGGGAGGTGTCGGACCGGCCCTCGATGCCGCTCATGGTCGACGCCTGCCACGACAGCTACTGGAACAGGCGCGGGGGCGTCGAGAAGGGGCGCGTGGCGGCCAGGACGATCTACCGGCAGCAGGAGATCGACCTCGGGGGCGAGCAACTGGCGCTCTACCTGGACGAGGCGGGCGCCCGCGCGGCCATGGACGCGATGCGCGCCGAGCTGAAGACGTGCGCCTCGCGGGGCGCCGGCATCGAGCGGATCACCTACTACAGCAAGCCGCTCAAGCTCGGCGACGAGGCCATCAGGGTGGGGGCCAGGTACTGGGAGGGCGGGCTCAGGCAGGTCGCGGTCCGCAGGGGCGCGGCGGTCATGGTCTACACCGAGACGGCGTGGCCGACTCCCTCGCTGCCCATGAAGGAGTTCGGGACGCTGCTGAAGGACGCCAGGGAGATGGCGGGCAAGGTCTGCTGGCTGCCGGAGGCGGCCTGCTAGGTCCTGGGGCGAGGGGGCCCGTCCGCGACAGCGGCATCGGACACCCTCGCCACCGCACCGCGGGCCGAGCTCCACGACATGCTGATCGCTGCCCCCTCGGCGACCGGCGCCACGCATGACAGGCCGCGGTCGCTGCTGTCGTCGCTACCCGCGCGGCCTTCCGCACACCCGCGAGCACCACCGACGCCCGACCGCACGGCGAGGCGACCTGAGGCGCCGGTCCCACCTCGTCCACGTGCCGGGGCGCCGAGAGAGAACGGGAGCCCCCGGGGAGAGACCTCGCCTTTCAGGGGCGGCGCAGGCGGGTGACGAACTTGTAGCGGTCGCCGCGGTAGAGGGACTGGGCCCACTCCACCGGGTTGCCGTCGGCGTCGAAGGCGTGCCTGGTCAACAGCAGCATCGGCAAGCCCACGTCGACGCCCAGCATCTGCGCGTCGTACGGCGTCGCCAGGACGGTCTCGATGACCTCCTCGGCGTCCGTCAGCCGCACGTTGTAGGCGTTGTGCAGCGTCTCGTACAGCGACGAGTGCACCTCGAGCTCCCGCCGCAGCCTGGGGAAGCGGCGCGCCGACAGGTGGGTGGTGTCGATGGAGACCGGTTCGCCGTTGGCCAGGCGGAGCCGGTGGATGCGCAGCACCCGGCCGCCCGGGTTGATCGCCAGCCGCCTGGCCAGCGCCTCGTCGGCGGTGATGTAGCTGATGTCCAGGATCTTCGTGTCCGGTTCCAGCCCCGCGGTGCGCAGGTCGCCGATGTAGGAGGTGAGCTGCAGCACCTGGGCCACCTTCGGCTGGGCGACGAAGGTGCCCTTGCCCTGGATGCGTACCAGCCTGCCTTCCACCACCAGCTCGGTCAGCGCCTGGCGGACCGTCGTGCGGGAGGTCTCGAAGCGCACGGCCAGCGTCCGCTCGGGCGGCAGCGAACTGCCCGGCGTGAGGCTCTTGGTGAGCTCCAGCAGACTCCGTTTGACGTCGTAGTACTTGGGTACGCGAGGGGACTCTTCTGTCACGCGCTCACCTTCACTCCAGCCACGGCGGTGAGGGCGTGTCTGATCACCGCGAGATCATCGGAACTCAGATTGGCCCGAGTGGTCAACCACAAGCAAGAGGGGCTTGCGGGCACCCGGAACAGTTCGGCCTTCGCACGCGCACGTATGGGCAGCTCGGGCTGATTGTGAAGGATATCCGTGGCCAAGCGTGCGGTGACAACCGCCTCTGCTGTGGCACGCCGGATCAAGGCCTCGAACACTTTCCTGGGCTCCGCGGTGTGATGGTTCTCACAATGTGAGATGCCCCGAAACAGCACCAACCGCACTTTGCCCGGGGCGAGTTGGTTGTTGTAGCCGAAAGCACGCATGATGCACTCGTGCCGACTCTCAGCGACCTCGTCGTCCGCCACACCGCTCTCGACGCGGCGGACCTCGACTGGCTGCACTCGCTGGTCTCCGACTGGCAGCTGCTCGCCGACCTGTCGTTCGCCGACCTCATCCTGTGGGCCCCGCTGCTCGACCGCGCGGGCTCGGGCGAGGCGCGCGCGGGCTCGGGTGAGGCGCGCGCGGGCTCGGGTGAGGCGCGCGCGGGCTCCGGTGGGGCGCGCGCGGACGAGCCGGGCCAGCCGCTCGGCGACAGCGGCTGGATCGCCATCGCGCAGATGCGGCCGACCACCGGCCCCACGGTCTACCACGACGACATCGTCGGCACCATCGTGGCCAAGGGCGAGCGCGGCCTGATCGACACCGCGTGGAACGAGCGGCGCATCTGCCGCGAGGGCGACCCCGACTGGTCCACCGGCGTGCCGGTCCGCGAGGAGACCATCCCGGTACGGCGAGCCATGCCCGGCGGCGAGGGCCGCTTCCTCGGCGTGATCCAGCGCTCCACGAACCTGTCGTCGGCCCGCACCCCTTCGCGCCTGGAGCTCACCTACCTGCAGAGCGCCTCCGACCTGGCCCAGATGGTGGCGGAGGGCCGCTTCCCGTTCTCCGGCGAGGAGCCGATCCTCGTCCGCTCCCCCCGCGTCGGCGACGGCCTGCTGCGGCTCGACCGCGCGGGCCGGGTCACCTACGCCTCGCCGAACGCCCTGTCGGCCTACCGCCGCCTGGGCCTGCACGCCGACCTGGTGGGCGCCGAGCTCGGCCGGCTGACGGCGGCGCTGTGCTACAGCGACGAGCCGATCAACGAAGACCTGATGATCGTGGCCAGCGGTCGCGCGGCCAAGGAGACCGAGGTCGAGTCGGGCGGCACGATCGTCCAGCTGCGGGCCATCCCGCTGATCGTCGGCGGCGGCCGCATCGGCGCCCTGGTGCTCATCCGCGACGTCACAGAGCTGCGGCGGCGCGAGCGCGAGCTCATGACCAAGGACGCGACGATCCGCGAGATCCACCACCGCGTCAAGAACAACCTGCAGACCGTCGCGGCGCTGCTGCGCCTGCAAGCGCGCCGCCTGCAGCTCCCCGAGGGCCGCGAGGCGCTGGAGGAGGCGGTACGGCGGGTCGGCTCGATCGCCATCGTCCACGAGACGCTGTCGATGGCGCCTGAGGAGTTCGTCGACTTCGACGAGATCGCCGACAGGGTCATCGCCATGGCCGGCGAGGTGTCGGCCGCCGAGGCGGCGGTGACACCGCGCAGGGTCGGCACCTTCGGGGTGCTGCCCTCGCTCATCGCCACGCCGCTGGCGATGGCGCTGACCGAACTGCTCCAGAACGCCCTCCAGCACGGCCGGCCCCGGCGGCTGCAGGTGGTCGTGTCGGCAGGGGGCGAGCGGCTGCACGTCGTGGTGTGGGACGACGGCACGGGGCTGCCGGAGGACTTCGACCTGGACAGCTCGACCAGCCTCGGCCTGCAGATCGTGCGGACCCTGGTGGAGGGGGAGCTGTCGGGCAAGCTGGCGATCGAACCGCGACAGGGCGGGGGGACCGAGGTCACGCTGTCGATCCCGCTGCCGTCCTCGTGACGGCGGCTGCCCGGGTATCCCGGCGGTCGTGCGCCAACTCGGGGTCTCGTCACGGGAGGTTGCGGGCGGTCGTGCTCCGGCCTGTGGCGTCGCGGGAGAGTGCGGGTTCGCGCTCCGGCCGGGGCGTCGCTGGAGACTGCGGGTTCGTGCTCCCGCCAGGGCGTTGCCGGGGACTCCGGGCGCTCGGCACACGCGCGGGGCGCGGGGCGCTCGCCCGCCGGAGGGCACCGGGCCAGGAAGGACCTCAGTCCGCGCCCGTCGTGCGGGGCGCGGACTCGGGTCTCGGATACCGCGACCCCTCGGGGCCGCGGGCCTGGCGGGAAAGTCTCACGCGCCAGGCGTCAGGGGAGACGGGTGGTTCGAAGGTCAGGCGGACGCGCGAGCGCGGGCGCGGGCGGTGCGGCGCTTGAGGGCGCGGCGCTCGTCCTCGCTGAGGCCGCCCCACACACCGGCGTCCTGTCCGGATTCCAGGGCCCACTTCAGGCAGGCGTCGACGGCCGAGCAGGAACGGCACACCTGCTTGGCCTCCTCGATCTGCATCAGGGCCGGGCCCGTGTTGCCGATCGGGAAGAACAGCTCGGGGTCCACGTCACGGCAGGCAGCTCGGTGGCGCCAGTCCATGCGTCCACTCCTTCGTAGATGGAGTCCGCCGATCGCCGACTCCGTGCGGTCTACTTTGTGAAGACTTTCACTAACTAGCGCGAACCTTTACCCGAATCCTGGTGGGACCCGGGGGAGGTCGCGCCGTCTCGGGGTAGGACCCTTGGGTGGGTTAAAGGTCCTACGTTCCGACTACTGCTGAGACTTCCAGCCACGCAGAGTGCACGCAAGAGGTTTGGGGCGAAGTTTTGGGGGATATGGATGTCGGATGCATCACACAATGACCGAATGTAACCAGCTAGACCAGCACGTGTAATGCGTTCGGGATAGACCGGAACGTTACGGACTCGCGTTCCCCCAGGTAGTCACCGTCGAGCTGGAAGGCGACAGGACGCTCCGCGGAGATCGTGAACTCCGGCTCGTCGTGGAGCTGGACCAGGTGCCTGCCGTGCGGAAGGCTGTCACGTTCCGTGAGGATCTGGTGGATGATCCCGACCACCGACGGCAGCCCCATCCGCTGGAGTCCCAGCAGGTCGATCCCGGTCTCGAAACTCGCCCACGGCGTCGGCGAGACCGGGCGGGGACCGACGTAGGTCCACGGCGAGGTGTTGCAGATGATCGCCATGAAGACGCCCTCGGCGGTCGGGATACCCGGGCCCTTGACGGTCATCGCGGGATGCCGCTTGTCCGTGGACAGGTAGTGGCGCAGCGCGGTGATCACGTAGCGTGCGGGGGTCGCCTTGCGGCCCGCCCCGCGCAGGCCCTCGACCGCGCGCACCACCTCGGCGTCGTAGCCGAGCCCCGAGCAGAAGGTGAAGTAGCGGCTCTCGTCCTCCCAGAGGGCCTGGCCCAAACCCACCGACCTCCTGCGTCCCTCCCGCAGCGCCTCCAGGACCGCGCCGGTGGCCTCGACCGGGTCGTTGGGCAGGCCGAGCGCGCGGGCGAAGACGTTGGCGCTGCCTCCCGGGATCACCATGAGCGACGGGCGCTCGGCCTGGTCGTGACCCTCGCCCTCGAGCAGGCCGTTGACCGCCTCGTTGACCGTGCCGTCGCCGCCGAGCACCGCGACGGCGTCGTAGCCCTTGGCGTGCGCGGTGCCGGCCAGCGCGGCGGCGTGGCCTCGATACCCGGTCTCCTCGACGGTCAGGTCGACGGCCGCGCCGAGCGCGCGGATGAGCACGTCACGCGTGCGGTGGTTCGTCGTCGTGGCCTTGGGGTTGACCAGGAGCATCGCGCGCATACGGCCAGCGTAGCCAATGATCGATGTCCGTCTTGTCCGGATAAGGGCAATGAGTGGGCTACATATCGCTTTGATGGGCTTTCGGGGGTCGTCGGGTGGCCGGTTGGGAGACCGGAGGACCAGGACGGGATGATGGGTCGGGCCCGTTCCGGCCCACGGGCCGACGTGACGGCGGCCGGCCGAAGTCCTGCTGGAGTAGCGTGGAAGACGGCTGGTCACCGGTGACCGCCTTGGCCTTGACCCCGCTTGCCGTACGGAGAGAAACAGAACCATGCGCCCTTGGAGTTTGGTGGTGGCGGCCGTGATCGTGGCGCTCGAAGGGCTGGTGGCGCTCGGGCTCGGGGTCTACGCGGCGGTCGGCACGCTCACGGGCCAGGCGACCGAGACCCTCGCGGGCGTCGCCGAGGCCGCCTTCGGGCTGCTCATCGGCGCAGGGCTGATCTGGGTGGCATGGGGCGGGCTGCTCAGGGCCGAGCGCTGGGGGCGGGCGCCCGGCGTGCTGACCCAGATCTTCATGATCCCCGTGTCGGTGACGGTGATCCAGTCGGGCCAGCCCGCCATCGGCGTACCGCTGCTGGTCGTCGCCATCGCGGGACTGGCCACGCTGCTCGCGCCGCCGACCACGAAGGCGTTGTACGGCGACTAGTCTTCGGCCGTCAGGCCCTCGCGCAGCTGCGCGAGCGTGCGTGCCAGCAGACGCGAGACGTGCATCTGCGAGATCCCGAGCTCGGTGGCGATCTGCGACTGCGTCATGTTGCCGAAGAACCGCAGCAGCAGGATGCGCTTCTCGCGCGGGGGCAGCCGCTCCAGCAACGGCTTGAGCGACTCGCGGTACTCGACGCCCTCGAGCGACTCGTCCACGATGCCCAGAGAGTCGGACACGGCCGGCGCGTCGTCGTCGCCCGAGTCGGGGGCGTCGAGCGAGACGGTGGAGTAGGCGTTGGCCGACTCCAGGCCCTCGAGCACCTCCTCCTCGGTCATCTTCAGGTAGGCGGCCAGCTCGGCCACCGTCGGCGCGCGCCCCTCCCGCTGCGACAGCTCGCTTATCGCCTTGGTCAGCGACAGCTTGAGCTCCTGGAGCCGGCGCGGCACCCGCACCGCCCAGCCCTTGTCGCGGAAGTGACGCTTGATCTCGCCGACGATCGTCGGGGTCGCGTACGTGGAGAACTCCACCCCGCGCGCCAGATCGAACCTGTCGATCGACTTGATCAGGCCGATGGTGGCGACCTGGGTCAGGTCGTCGAGCCACTCGCCCCTGTTGCGGAAGCGACGGGCCAGGTATTCCACCAGGGGGAGATGAAGCTCGACCAGCTCGTCCCTGATGCGCTGCCGGCGCGGATCGTCGGGGCCCAGCTCGGCCAGCTCGGCGAAGAGCATGCGGGCGCGCACCCTGTCGGGCACGGCGTGGTCGCTGGCGGCCATGGCTCCAGTCCTTTCCGTCACGCCGGCCTCGCCGCGCCTCGGCGCTTACGCAGGACGATCGCCATACGGTCGGGGGAATCGGTCACCGCGTCGACGTCGTCGGCCAGGGCGGTCAGCACCATCCACGCGAAGTCATCGCGCTTCGGCGCCGAACTGCCCACGGTCGCGACCTCTACTCTGACCTGCATCTCCTGCCCGGTCAGCTCGAATTCGGCCGTCAGGTCGGTGCCAGGCACGGCCTCGTTCAGCAACATGGCGCAGGCCTCGTCGACGGCGATGCGCAGGTCCTCGATCTCGTCGAGCGTGAAGTCAAGCCGTGCGGCCAGGCCGGCAGTGGCCGTGCGCAGCACGGACAAGTACGCGCTCGCGGCGGGCAGCCTGACGCTCACCACATCACGGATCACGCGCGCCTCGGTGTCCTCGGTCACGTTCCTCCTCGCGTATAGGACGCTCTCTGCAACTTACCGCCACCTGGAGGCGATTGGTGTCCTCAGACGCGCCAACCAACGAAAAAGGCCCCGCAGGTGCGGGGCCCTTCGGCGCTGTTCAGGCCGCCTTCGTCTCCCAGAAGATCTTGGCGATCTCGTCGATCTTGCCGAGGAGCTCGTCGGCCTTGTCCACGTCGACCGTGCCCTTGCCGCCCGCGGCGCCGGCGAGCTTGGTGGCCTCCCAGAACAGCTGGTGCAGCTGCGGGTAGGTCTCCAGGTGCGGGGGCTTGAAGTAGTCGGTCCACAGGACCCACAGGTGGTGCTTGACGAGCTCGGCGCGCTCCTCCTTGATGGTGAGGGCGCGAGCGCGGAAGACCGGGTCCTCGTTGGCCGCGTACTTCTCCATGATCGCCTTGACCGACTCGGCCTCGATACGGGCCTGGGCAGGGTCGTAGACGCCGCAAGGGAGGTCGCAGTGCGCCGAAGCGACGTGCTTGGGTCGCATCAGTCGTGCGAGCATCAGAAAGTCCTTCCTTGATGCTGTATCAGCTTGGTCCGGTTACTGACCTTACTCGGGTCTGCCCGATCGCCCTTGTATCAGGGGCTGCTCTGCACGCGCCGGTGGGCGAAAAGGCCCCTCACTGATCGCCCTTCCGGCGTCTCGTCGTAGCGGAATCGGTAGCACTTCCGCGATGACGCCGGGCAGTCCGGGCGGCTACGTTGACGCACGGGAGGATTCCATCGCGTAGGGAGATCACCAGCCCATGAGGGTGCGTGTCGAAGGAGACTCCATGCGGCCGGCGCTCCGGCCCGGAGACTGGCTGCTGGTACGGCGCGGCGCCGCCGTGCACCCCGGCGACCTGGTCGTCGCCAGGTTGCCCGGAGACCCGTCGCAGCTGATCGTCAAACGGGCCCAGTGGCGTGGCGCGGACGGGTGGTGGCTGGAGAGCGACAACCAGCGCGCCTCGGGACGCAAGGACAGCTGGGACTTCGGTCCCGTCGACGACATCGTGGGCCGCGTCGTCCTCCGCTACTGGCCGCTCCTGCGGCGCGCTCGGTAGGCGACCTCTCGGGGCAGGGGCGTTCCTGCGCCGCGCTCGGTAGTCGGCCCCTCGAGGTGGGTCAGGGGGCGTTCCTGCGGCGGGCGCGGTAGGCGGCCACGTTCGCCCTGCTGGCGCAGCGCTCGGAGCAGTAGCGGCGCGAACGGTTGGACGAGGTGTCGACGAACACGTTCGCGCACCGCGCCGCCCTGCACACGCCCAGCCGGTCGACGCCCAGGTCGGTCACGACGGCGGCCAGACCCATCACCAGGCCGCCCTCCGCCAGGTGCAGATGCCAGCCCTGCCCGTCGTGGGCGGAGATGTGCGGATGGACGGGGTGCCGCGCGAGCAGGGCGTTGAGCAACTCGACCGCCTCCTCGTGCTTCCCCGCGTCGGCGAGCGCGAAGACGGACGTGAGCTCCTCGCGCAGGCCGTTCTCATCAGGGAGCTCGCCGTTGACCAGAAGGACGGCCAACTCCGCGTATGAGGTCAGATCCAACCTGTTAACACTCCTTACACATGCGCGCGTCTCAGTATGTGGCAGAATCAAAAAACGGGTGACCCCCGTACCCCCTCACGAAGACGCCTGTTGCTTCACACCTCTCGTGCGGCGTCTGGTTCGTGTCCATTCCGATGACTACTGGGGTCGCTGTGGCTGTCACGCCCGCTTCTGCATCTCTCGAATCCCTCGACCTGGATCCGGCTTTCGCCCTGCACCGCGGGGGCAAGCTCGAGGTCCGCTCCACCATCCCCGTCCGCGACGCGGACGACCTGTCCCTCGCCTACACGCCGGGGGTGGCCAAGGTCTGCACGGCCATCGCCGAGTCCCCCGAGCTCGCCATGGACTACACCTGGGTGGCCAACGTCGTCGCGGTCGTCTCCGACGGCACCGCCGTCCTCGGGCTCGGCGACATCGGGCCCGCGGCCGCCATGCCCGTCATGGAGGGCAAGGCGCTGCTGTTCAAGGAGTTCGGCGGGGTCGACGCGGTGCCCATCTGCCTCGACTGCACCTCGGTCGACGCCCTCGTCGAGACCGTCGCCAGGCTCGCGCCGTCCTTCGGCGGCATCAACCTCGAGGACATCAGCGCACCCCGCTGCTTCGAGGTCGAGGAGCGGCTGCGCGCCATGCTCGACATCCCGGTCTTCCACGACGACCAGCACGGCACGGCCATCGTCGTCACGGCCGCGCTCCAGAACGCCGCCCGGCTGACGGGCCGTCCGCTGAGCGCGCTGCGCGCCGTCGTGGCCGGCGCCGGCGCCTCCGGCGTCGCCGTCACGCGCATGCTGCTCAACGCGGGCATCGGCGACATCGCGGTGTCCGACTCCCGGGGCCTGATCTACGCGGGCCGTTCCCACCTGAACCCCTTCAAGCAGGCCCTGGCGGCCGACACCAACAAGGCCGGCCGCACCGGCTCGACCGAGGAGGCCCTGGCCGGCGCGGACGTGTTCGTCGGCCTGTCGGGCTCGACGGTGTCGGAGGAGGCCATCGCCTCCATGGCGGACGACTCGATCGTGTTCGCGCTGTCCAACCCGACGCCCGAGGTGCACCCGTCGGTCGCCGCCCGCCACGCGCGGGTGGTGGCGACGGGGCGCTCCGACTTCCCCAACCAGATCAACAACGTGCTCGCCTTCCCCGGGGTGTTCAGGGGCGCGCTGGACGTCCGCGCGACCACCATCACGGAGAACATGAAGGTGGCGGCGGCCGCGGCGCTCGCGGACGTGGTCGGCGACGCGCTGCGGGAGGACTACGTCATCCCGAGCCCGTTCGACCCGCGGGTCGCTCCGGCCGTCATCGCGGCCGTGGCCGCCCAGGCGCGTGAGGACGGCGTGGCCAGGCTCTGACGGCAGCCAAGCCCCCGGCGCCCGGCGCCGGGGGCTTGTCCCGCGGGTTTACTCCCAAGAAAGTTTGCTGTTCCTTTTGGGAACGGCGATATTGGCGTTACGTTCCGTGCTACAACTAGAGCGCTCTGTAATGACGTGTGACTCTCCGCCGAGGGGGGCCCATGGAACGCGAGGCCAACCGGCTGCTCAAGGCGCTCATCACCGAAGCGGGCTTCTCCCACAAGGGGCTCGCCCGCAGGCTCAACGATGTGGGGGTGGCCCGCGGCACGCCCGGACTGAAATACGACCACAGCTCCGTCCTTCGCTGGATCGGCGGGCAACGGCCACGCGACCCCGTCCCCGGCCTGCTGGCGGAGATCTTCGCGTTGCGCCTCGGCCGCCCGGTCACGCCTGAGGACCTCGGCATGCCGGCCATCACGACGCCCCTCCACCTCGGGCAGGAGTTCACGCACACGTGGCAGGAGGGGGTCGCGACCGCGACGGCCCTGTGGCGGGCCGACGTCGAACGGCGCAAGTTCCTCGTCGACTCGACCTTCGCGATCGCGGCGGGCGCGGTCGGCGCCATCCGCTGGCTGACCTTCCCGCCCGAAGGCCTCCCCTCGGCGGCCGGCGGGCGCAGGGTCGGAACGGCCGACATCTCCGCCATCCACGAGGTCACCCGGTCCTTCGGCGAGCTCGACAACAGGTTCGGCGGCGGCAGGGTCCGCTCGGCGGTGGTCAAGTACCTCGACACCTCGGTCACCCCGCTGCTGCGCGACGGCTCGTACGGCGAGAGCACCGGCAAGCGCCTGGCCTCCGCCGCCGCCGAACTGACCAGGCTGGCCGGCTGGATGGCCTACGACCTCGAACAGCACGGCCTCGCCCAGCGCTACCTCATCCAGGCCCTCCGCATGGCCCGCGGCGCCGACGACGACGGCCTCGGCGGCGAGATCCTGGCCGGGATGAGCCACCAGGCCCTCTACATGGGCCAGCCCGCCCACGCCCTCGACCTGGCCCGCGCCGCCCAGCAGTCCGCGCTGCGCTCAGGCATCCACACGCTCATGTCCTCCTGCCACGTCCTCGAGGCCCACGCGCACGCCGGGCTCGGCGACAAGCGGTCGTGCGCCGCCTCGCTCGCCGCGGCCTCGCGCGCCTTCGACCGGCGGACGCCGGGGGAGGAGCCGGCCTGGCTGGCGTACTTCGACGAGGCCTACCTGGCGGCCAAGTTCGCCCACTGCTACCGGGATCTGGGGGAAGGGGCACGGGCCGTCCAGTACGCGCGCCGATCGCTGGACATGGACGGGCGGTACGTGCGCGGGCGGATGTTCAACCTCTCGCTGCTGTCGGCCGGGCTGCTGCAGTGCGGCGAGCTGGAGGAGGCGTGCACGACGGCGACGGAGGCGCTGGGGCTGGCCGGCGAACTGCAGTCGGTACGGACGCGCTCGTACGCGCTGGACCTCCGCCGGCGGCTGGAGCCGTACCGGTCGGAGCCGTCGGTCGTCACACTGAACGAGCGGGTGGCGGAACTGAGCTCCTTCTAGGGCTGGGCCGTCTGAGCCCCGGCCCTCTCAGAGGCCAGCCCTCCTCTGGGGTCGGCTCTCAGGGCCCGGCCACTCTCCTGGGGTCGGCTCTCAGGGCCCGGCCACTCTCCTGGGGTCGGCTCTCTGGGCCCGGTTCCCAGGGTCCGGGCCCTCGCTGGGTCCGGCTCTCTGGGGCCGGCCCTCCAGGACTGGGTCGTCGTGGAGCCCGGCGCCGGTGCGGCGGGCCGGCTCGTTCCTTTCGAGCCGGGCCCGCCGTCCCGGAGGTCTCAGCTCAGCATCTCGCCCTTGGGGCCGATGATGCTCTTGGTCTCCGCGTACTGCGCCTTGTTGTAGACGTCCGCGGTCTCACCGTCGAAGAGCGGCGAGCTGATCATGTCGACCCGGTCGTTGCCGTCCTGGTCGATGAACACGCTGGTCACGCCGTTGACGTAGCCGAGGCGCTTGCTGTTGCTGTACTTCAGCAGCCACGGGCCGCCGTCCGCGCCGCCGGTCATCGAGCACTTGAGGACCTGGTGCGTCTCCGCCCTGACCGTGTTGATCTGGTAGGACTTCGTGCCGGTCTTGCCGTAGCAGTACTTGGGGGTGACGCCGGTGTACGGCTTGCTGCCGTCGGGGTGCTCGTCGCCGGGGTAGCCGAAGGCGAAGACGGGCTGGTTCAGCGGCTGGTTCCACGCCATGCCCTGACCGCCCACGGCGTCACCGAGCTTGCCGGTGTCTTTTGCGACGCCGATGTAGTAGTGGTCGCGGAAGTAGCGGACCGTCTTGCCCGCCTTCACCCACTGCTTGACGTAGTAGTGGGTCTCGTACCAGGCGATCTCGGCACCGTTGTTGACATCGGCGTCGAGCTGGCCGAGGAACTTGCCGTCGGCCTTGAGCTTGCTCAGCTCCTGGTACTTCTCCTTGCTGATCGCCGTGGGGCCGACCTTCTCGTACTGCTCGCCGTTCACGTTGGCCGCAGTGCCGATGGCGGCGTCCTCGTACTGCTTCTCGGTCACCTCGACCTTGGTGAGGATCTTCTCGCCCGTGTAGTCGTGACCGACCTTCTCAGGGGTGACGTCGAAGTCCTTCGACCAGTACGGCCCGCCCGCGCCGTACTTGTCGAAACCGGTCTTGTACTCGTCTTCCTTGATCTCCTCGTGCTTGGTCCACTTGTCGCCGGCCCACGAGGAGAACTCGCCCTTGGTGACCTCGCGGCTCCCGGTCAGCTCGAAGCCGTTGTGGACGGCGACGAAGGCGAAGTCGCCGTCGTAGTCGTCGTAGGTGTCGAGGTCGTAGGTGGTGAAGGCGTAGGCGCCGGAGAAGACGCCGTAGGGCGCCTTGCCCTGGTGGTAGCCGGGGACGAAGACCCACTTGGCGAACACGTCATGGCCCTGCTCGTACACGCAGTGGCCCGCGGTCGCGACCAGGTTGCGGTGCCTGGACTGGATCGAGGTGGCCGAGCACCACCGGTAGTCGCCCTTGCGGTCGACGAAGAAGACCTTGCCGATCGTCTTCGGCAGGTTGACGTTCTTCACCTTGCCGCCGGTGGTCGCGGCGCCGATGGGGGCGACGATGCCGGGCTTGCCGTCATCGGGCTTGTCCGCGCTGACCCTGACGAGCTTGGCGACGTCCTTGCTGTCCCAGTGGAACTGGCTGGCCTTCTTGAGCGCGGCGCCGTTGGCGTCCAGCCAGAACAGGGCGGTGCTGTAGGCGTCGGCGGGCTTGGGGGCCAGCGGGTCGGTGACCCAGTGCGGTGCGGCGGCGGCCGGAGCGGCGAGGGCGGCGCCGGCCAGACCGGCGGCCGCGAGGGGGATGAGCAGGCGCTTCAACGGGAGGCTCCACAGAGTTAACAAAAGGGGTGTTGAGACCCTATCGACCTGTGATCACTCCCGTAAGGGAATCCGTCTGAGTGTTTGCTCCGGACGTGGAGCCCTTCAGACCCAGGAAAAGGCCGAAGGGCCCGGCAGAAGCCGAGCCCTTCGGGTGAAGCAGGCGAGCTGAGGTTTGGACCCCCGAGCTCAGGTCAAGCGTGTTACGGCTTGGGGAACGGGAACATCGCGCCCGAGGCGGTGTTCGCGGCAGCCTTGTAGACAGTCGCGGTCTCACCGTCGAAGTACGGGCTGGAGATGTAGTCCACGCGGTCGTTGCCGTCCTGGTCGTTGAAGGTGCTGGTGACACCGTTCACGTAACCGAGGCGCTTGGCGTTGCTGTACTTGAGCAGCCAGGGGCCACCGTCGTAACCGGGGGTCACCGGGCACTTCAGCGCCAGGTGCTCCTCGATCTTCTTGGCGGCCGAGCCCTGGAGCTTGGCGCTGGTCTTGCCGTAGCACCACTTCGGCGTCACACCGGTGTACGGCTTGGAGCCGTCGGGGTGCTCAGCGTAGGGGTAACCCCAGGTGCGGACGACCTGGCCGGTGGGCTGGTTGTACGCGAAGCCCTGGCCACCGACGACGTCGCCGAGGCGGCCGTTGTCGACGAACTTCACGTCCTGGATCCAGTAGGTCTCCACCCAGTAGCGGGTCTGAGTCGTGCTCTTGACCCACTTCTTGATGTAGAACTGCTGCTTGAACCAGGCAATCGCGTTGCCCTTGTCGTCCTTCTTGACCGTCAGCTCGCCGAGGAACTTGCCGTCAGCCTTGGCGGCCGAGAGCGAGTCGTACTCCTCCTTGCTGATGGCAATCGGGCTGCCGGTGAGGCCAACGTACTTGGCGTTGTTGTCCAGGCCGTCGGGGGCAGCAGCGTACTGACCCGCGGTGACCTCGACGCCGATCAGCTTGATGCCGTTGTGGCCGTCAGCGTCCATGTACTTCTGGGCGTCCGCAGCGGTCTTGACGTCGTCCGGCTTGGCGACGGTCTCGACCTTGGGGTCGACAGCCTTCGACTTGAACGGGCCGTTCTCGCCGTACTTGTCCACACCCGCGGAGTACTCCGCAGCGGTGATGTCCTTCTCGTCAACCCACTTGGTGCCGACGTGCTTGTCGAACTCGCCCTTCGTGACCTGGGTCTTGGCGCCGTAGCCGCCGCCAATGCCGTTGTAGACGGTCACGAACGCGTAGTCGCGGTCGAAGTCCTCGTAGACGTCGAAGTCGTAGTGCGTGAACGCCTGCTTGCCGACGTAGAGGCCGTACGGAGCCTTGCCCTGGTAGTAACCGGGGACGAAGACCCAGCGGGACACGACCTCGTTGTTGGCGGCCAGGTCGTAGACGCAGTGACCAGCAGTCGCAACCAGGTTCTTGTAGTTGGACTGGATCGAGGTGCCGGAGCACCACTGCAGCTTGCCGTCACGGGTCTCGAAGAAGACCTTGCCGAGGGTCTTCGGCACGTTCACGTTGTGAACCTTGGCCGCGACCTTCTTCTCCTCGCCGATGGGCGCGACGACACCCGGCTTGGTGTCGGCGGTGTAGCCGCCCTTGGAGACGAGCTTCTTAACTTCCTTGTAGTCCCAGTGGTAGGCCGTGGCAGCCTTGAGGGCAGCGTTGTCGGACTTCGTCCAGAAGTTGATGATGTCCGCGACCTGCTGAGCGCTCTTGGCCAGGTACTCGTCGTTGGGGACGGGCGTGGCCGAGGCGGTGCCGGCGAGGCCGGCGGCCAGCAGACCGGTGGCCAGGATGGCCCCACCAGCCGGGAGGAGGATGCGCTTCAAGGTAACTCCTTGCGCTGTCGTGGAACGCCTCTTGCGTCCCATGCGTCAGTAAAGGGATAGCCAGGAACATACAGTGCCGATCTTGGAATCCGGTAGCCGCTTTGGCGGGAAAAGAGCGCACAAGTCGGGCGTGATCGTTCTGTGATGTTTAAGAGGCTGAAGCGCACACGCGGTGTCTGCGGGGGTTTGGGGATCGTTTCCGCAGATCATCATAAGGATGTTGTTAGTGTGACTGGTGAGGTTGCTGCTCGGTCGTCACGGTGAGTTAGTGGCTGATGTGACGTACATCACATTGATCCGATGGCACCGATTCGGGCTCCGGTGCGTCGAAGGGGCCAGCAAATTTCGATCACACCTCCGAACCAGGCGCCAACACAGAGGGGCCCGACGGATGTCGGGCCCCTCTGGCATTGCTCGGTGAGCCGCGGAACCAGCCCTCAGCTCGGTCGTACGGCGACGCCGTTAGAAGATCTTGCCGGACCACACGTTCGCAGCGGCCTTGTAGACGGAGGCGGTCTCACCGTCGAAGTAGGGGCTGGAGATGTAGTCGACGCGGTCGTTGCCGTCCTGGTCGTTGAAGGTGCTGGTGACACCGTTCACGTAGCCGAGGCGCTTGGCGTTGCTGTACTTGAGCAGCCAGGGGCCACCGTCGGCGCCCTCGGTCATGGAGCACTTCAGTGCCACGTGCTCCTCGATCTTCTTGGCGGCGGAACCGACGGTCTTGGCCGTGGTCTTGCCGTAGCACCACTTGGGCGTGATGCCGGTGAAGTTCTTGTGACCGTCGGGGTGCGCCGCGGCCGGGTAGCCGAAGACGCGGACGTACTTGCCGGTGGGCTGGTTGTAGGCGAAGCCCTGACCGCCGACGTTGTCGCCGAGACGACCAGCGTCAGCAGCCTTCACGTCCTGGACGTAGTAGGTCTCGACCCAGTAGCGGATCCGCTCGGTGGTCTTGACCCACTTCTTGACGAAGAACTGCTGCTTGTACCAGGCGGTGGCCTGGCCGTTCTTGTCCTGGGTGGTGGTGAGCTCGCCGAGGAACTTGCCGTCGGCCTTGTCGGCCAGCAGCTTCTCGTACTCTTCCTTGCTGATCGGCAGCTTGACGCTCAGCCGCTCGAACTTGGCGTTGTTGTCCCAGCCGGTGGTCGCGTTCTCGTAGACCGACTTGACGACCTCGACACCGGTGAGCTGGACACCCTTGGTCGGGCCCTTGCCCAGGATGTAGTCCTCGATGTTCTTCGAGGAGACATCATCGGGCTTGGCGACCGTCTCGACCTGCGGGTCGAGGGCCTTGGACTGGAACGGGCCGTTGATGCCGTACTTCTCGACACCCGCGACGTACTCGTCCTTGGTGATGTCCTTCTCGTCGACCCACTTGGGGCCGGAGTGCTTCTCGAACTCGCTCTTGGTGACCTTCGCCGGAGCCGAGCTGCTGAGGTTGATGCCGTTGTAGACGGTGACGAACGCGTAGTCGCGGTCGTAGTCCTCGTAGACGTCGAAGTCGTAGTGCGTGAAGGCCTGCTTGCCGACGTAGATGCCGAACGGAGCCTTGCCCTGGTAGTAGCCGGGGACGAAGACCCACTTGGACATGACGTCGGAGTTGCCGGCCGTGTCGTACACGCAGTGACCGGCGGTGGAGACCAGGTTGCGGTAGCGCGACTGGATCGAGGTGGCCGAGCACCAGCGGGGCTCGCCCTTGGAGTTGACGAAGAAGACCTTGCCGATGGTCTTCGGCATGTTGACGTTCTGCGACTTGGTCGCGGTCTTCTTCTCTTCACCGATCGGCGCGACGACACCCGGCTTGGTGTCGGCGTTGTAGCCGCCGGTCGACTTCAGCTTGGCGACGTCCTTGCTGTCCCAGACGTTCGACTCCTTGGCCGCGCGGAGAGCAGCACCGTTGGAGGCGGCCCAGTACTCGGCGATCGACTTGGCGGCCGCGGCGTTCTTCGCCATCGGGTCGCTGGCGACGTCGGGGGCGGCGTGAGCGGTACCAGCCAGACCGGCGGCCAGCAGACCGGTGGCGAGGATGGCGCCACCGGCGGGGAGGAGGATGCGCTTCAAGGGAACTGCTCCTTGCTCTGTCGTGGGTCGCAACATGCGTCCCATGCGTCAGTAAAGGGATAGCAAGGACCATAACGCGGTGATCTTCGCAGGTGGAAGCCGTTCTGCGGCATCTGAGAACCGCCCTTACCGGCGTGACCTTTCCGTTACCAGTCAGAGATGATCGCGAAGCGTGATCGTCGCGACACGTTTTCGCAGGGCCTCGCGGGGTTGTTGCGAATGGTGCTCATGAGGGGTGAGTGAGGGGATACGCTACGTGACCGGCTTGATGTGACTCAGATCACAGAAACTTGATGGCACCGAATCGGCTCTCGCTCCGTCTAATATCACTCGATCTTGCCAGGAAACCTTCAGGAAAGCGGCCTCGCGCCTACTTTCCGGTCGCCGACGTGACGCTGAGTGCGGGCTCGCTGGATGTGTGAGGCGTGGTGGCGTCGCCGGGTTGACCGTCCGGGGCGCGCGACGGGTGCGGGCCGGCCCGCCCCGCCGACGGTCGCCCGTGCGGCAGTCATCTGTACGGCTGGCCGTGGCGATGCTGCCGGCGGCTGGGGGAAGGAAACCGAGGGGGCGATCTCGCGCTCACCTCTTCATCCCGTCTGCCGGACCTGGAAGCTCCCGAGGCAAGCGCCTTGAAGAGGGGTGGGAGCCGTCGGGCGCGTTGAGGGCTGCAATCCTGGACGGCCGCCGGCTGGCTGCGCCAAGGACTTCGCGGGCGCGCCGTTCATGCGCGGGAAAAGAAACGGGTGCGAGGGTCCGATGGACACCCGCACCCGCGGAAAGGCTCTTCGGTGTGGTCGACGACCCGGCGGCTACCTGCTCCTGGGGCGAGCGGGTTGGTGACGACGAGCCGGGCGTGAGCACGCGACCATGTGGAAGGACGTCAGTCGCTGTCGAACAGGTCCTCGACGCTGTTGGCCGTGATGGACTTCGGGACCAGGCGTTCAGCTGGTCGGGGTCGGAGCAGTCGAGGATGCGCTTCTCGGCCTCGGGTGAGACGTCGATGCCTCGTGTGCGGAAGGCGAGGATGATGTCCTTGGCCCGAGCCTCAGCTGCGCCTTCGGCTTTCCCTTCGGCTTTCCCTTCGGCTACGCCTTCGGCGACCCATTGGCGGACGTAGTCGCTCTTGTACTTGTCGGTTCCTGCCGCCATGAGTCCCTCCACCAACTTCCGCGCCGATAGTTCAGGTAGCAGCGTCAGCGCGACACCCGCGAGAGGTCTTCGGCGCGGGCACTCGACGATGTGGGCGGACGTCAGTCGCTGTCGAACAGGTCCTCGACGCTGTTGGCCGTGATGGACTTCGGGAACCAGGCGTTCAGCTGGTCGGGGTCGGAGCAGTCGAGGATGCGCTTCTCGGCCTCGGGTGAGACGTCGATGCCTCGTGTGCGGAAGGCGAGGATGATGTCCTTGGCCCGAGCCTCAGCTGCGCCTTCGGCTTTCCCTTCGGCTTTCCCTTCGGCTTTCCCTTCGGCTACGCCTTCGGCGACCCATTGGCGGACGTAGTCGCTCTTGTACTTGTCAGTTCCGACTGCCATGAGCCCCTCCACGAACCTCTGCGCCGCTACCTTGGGTAGCAGCGCCAGTACGACATCAGCATAAGTCTCGCCCAGCCCGTCGGCCATAAGCGGCGCTGCCTTGAGGAAGGCGTCCATGACCTGTTGCCCGTCGGCTCCGGGCGTGCGCCCATGCGCGACGACGGACAGCGCGGCCAGCTCGGGCTCGGCCACGGCCTGGGCCACGTCCGTGATTCTGGGCAGTTGATCGGGGCCCATCACCAGTGGGGCGAGCCTCCACCCTGGGTGTCCCATGTCGATCGGGGTGGCGCAGTGCCTGGCCGTCTTGCTGCTCAGGCACATCACCAGCAGCACGGTGTCGCACTGCAGGCGGGCTCGGAGGGTGGCCAGGTAGACCGGCCAGCTCCACTGCTTGTCCTCGTCGGGACGTAGCTGCACCTCCACGACCACACCGAGAACCGGCTTGCTGCCGGCCCTGTGCACGACCACGGCGTCGGCTCGATATTCGGCGGGTTTGCAGTCGACGAGGTTCTCCGACTCCACGCGCACCTCGTCATGACTGGCGAGGGTGACGCCCTGCCCGTGGATGAGGGTCGCCGCGAGCGTGGGCCGCTTCCGGAAGAGATCGATGACGGTCTCGTGAGCGATCGAAGGCACAACGATCACTTTACTGAACGTGGTCATCTCGTGACTGTCGGTTTGGATCTTTGAAAGGTGCGGCTGTGGGCCGTCTGATGCGGACGGCCCACGTCTCGTTCATTCTGGTTCCGGTACGGCCTCAGCCGAGGCGGCGAGGAAGTCGGGGGGCGACGCCTGCCACGCGGGGATGTTCAGCGCGTCGAGCGCCGCGATGATCTGGCGCTCCTCGAAGGCGAAGTGCGACTCCACGATGGCGGCCAGCCCGTCGAGCTCGCGCCGTACCCGTTGGGCGTCGGCCGGGTCGGTGCCCACGTCGGCGGCGAGGGACTCGATCCTGCGGAGGATGTCGGCCACCAGGTGGTGGTCCTCCTGGAGCTTCGCCAGGACGGGGCGGAGGGCGGGGAACTCCTCGGCCAGGGCGGGGAAAGCGGTGCGCTCCTCGCCGGTGTGGTGGCGTTCGAGCGCCGAACAGAAGGTGAGGCAGTGGGCGCGGAGCTCGCGCGGGCGGTGGTCGCCGCCGTCGAGGAAGGCGTCGAGGCTGTCGCGCAGGGCGGCGAGCTCCTCACGGAGCCAGGAGTGGACGTCGATCAGCTGGGTGCCGAACGCCTGGAGGCGGTCGGTCGGATCGGTGGGTGTGGGCACATGATTCCCGTGTTTCGGCGCCTCCGTGCCCGCGACGGTCTCTTTGCCGGATGCACTGCGACGCTGAGGCGGGATTTCAGCATTCTTCGCGGGGGGTGTCAAGCGCCCCTGGGGTGAGGGAGGCGCCGGGGATCGCAAGTCGATGAGGGGAGCGTAGGCATGAGAAAGGGCCCGGGAGGGAGGTGCCGGGCCCTTTCTCTAACTGCTGGACGTTATCGGAGCAGCTCGCCGTTCGGGCCGACGATCCGGCCGGACGCCATGTTCTTGGCCGCGTTGTACACAGCGGCGGTCTCACCGTCGAAGTACGGCGAGGAGATGTAGTCCACGCGGTCGTTGCCGTCCTGGTCGGCGAAGGTGCTGGTGACACCGTTCACGTAGCCGAGACGCTTGCCGTTGCTGTAGTTCAGCAGCCAGGGGCCGCCGTCGTAGCCGGGGGTCACGGGGCACTTCAGCGCCACGTGCTCCTCGATCTTCTTCTCGGCCGAGCCGACGGTCTTGGCGGAGGTCGCGCCGTAGCAGTGCTTGGGGGTCACGCCCGTGTACGGCTTGCTGCCGTCGGGGTGGGGCGCGTACGGGTAGCCGAAGGTGCGCACGATCTTGCCGGTCGGCTGGTTGTAGGCGAAGCCCTGGCCGCCGACGTTGTCGCCGAGCCGGCCCGCGTCCTCCGGCTTGGAGCCGTCGAACTTGATGCCGTTGTAGACGGTGACGAACGCGTAGTCGCGGTCGTAGTCCTCGTAGACGTCGAAGTCGTAGTGCGTGAAGGCCTGCTTGCCGACGTAGATGCCGAACGGGGCCTTGCCCTGGTAGTAGCCGGGGACGAACACCCACTTGGACATGGTGTCGGCGTTGCCGTCGGTGTCGTAGACGCAGTGGCCCGCGGTGGCGACCAGGTTGCGGTAGTTGCCCTGGATGGAGGTGGCCGTGCACCAGCGGGGCCTGCCGCTGGCGTCCAGGAAGAACACCTTGCCGATGGTGCGGGGGATGTTGATGTTCTGGGCCGTGCCGGTGCTGACGGAGTTACTGGTCGGGGCGACCATGCCGGGCTTGCCGTCAGGGGTGTAGCCACCCTTGCTGACGAGCTTCTTGACCTCGCTCGAGTCCCAGTAGTACGCGCTGGCCTGGCGGAGGGCGGCGCCGTTCGACTTCCACCAGAAGCTCGCGATGGACGAGGCGTCCCTGGTGCTGGTCGCCATGGGGTCGGAGGCGATGTCGCGGGCGGCCTGGGCGGTGCCGGAAAGGCCGGCGGCCAGCAGGCCGGTGGCCAGGATCGCGCCACCAGCCGGGAGGAAGATGCGCTTCAAGGTATAACTCCAGGTTTCCTTTGCGCTGACTGTGACGCCTGTTGCGTGCCAAGAGTCAGCAAACGGATAGCGAGGAACCTACAGCGGAGGGTTTGGTCATGGGAATTTCCCGTTGATCATGTCAACGGACAAGTCGGACGAATCACACCGCTCGTGATCTGTCTGAGATGAAGTGACCTTGTCTGGTCTGTGCTGATCAGGAGGCTTCTGACGCCTAAGTGATCAATTGGTTGCCATGGAGTTCGTGTGATCCGGGTCACATTTTGCGCGGGGTCAGGCGAGCGAGTCGCTCGCGGCGTGATCGTAGACCTCGAACGTCGTCGTCGTGAAGTACGGCGAGGACACCGCGTCGAACTTGCCGACCGCGTCGAGGTTCCACGTCAGGCTGTTGACCCCGTTGAGGTAGCCCAGGCGCGTCGACGACTTGTAGCCGAGCATCCACGGCCCGCCGCTGGCGCCGGTGCTGAAGTCGCAGCCCGGCAGCAGCACGCCCCACTGCAGGTTGCGTGTCGGGTTGACGGTCCGCTTGGTGGTGCCCTCACAGGTCTTGAGCGTGCGCCCGTCGAACGGGTGGGTGTTGTCCGGCTGGGCGCCCGCCGGGTAGCCGAAGGCGCTGATCTGGTTGCCGGTCTTCTTGCCGACCGTCAGGCCGAGGCCGCCGATGTTGTCCTCCAGGCGGCCGACGTCCTTCATGGCGAGCTTGCCGTTCTCGGTCGTCCAGCGGAAGCCGCGGTGCACCGAGACGAAGGCGTAGTCGTAGTCGTAGTCCCCGATGGCGGCCCAGTCCTCGTGCATGTGGAGCGTCGAGCCGACGTAGATGCCGTCGGGGGCCTCGCCGTCCTTGCCGGGGTTGGGGACGAAGATCCAGTTGGTGCTCTTGCCGAGGCGCGGGTCCCAGGCGCAGTGGCCCGCGGTGGCGACGAGGCTGCGGTTCCTGGCGGCGACGGCGCTGGCCGAGCACCAGTACTCCTTGCCGCCCAGCTGGAAGTAGACCTTGCCGATCGTCCGGGCCGCACCGCCCTTGGCGGGCGTGGTGGGGGCGATGTCGCGCGGCGCGCGCGTCCTGGCGATGGTCTGGGGGCTCAGCGATCCGGCGGAGGTGGAGGGCGACGACGACGGCGAGGAGCTCTTGGTGCCGGGGGTGGCGGGGGAGTAGCTGTCGGCGTCCTTGAGCTTCTCGGGCTTCCAGTACTCGGCGACCTTGCGCATCTCGGCGTCGGAGGCGGCCAGCGGCTCGGAGTAGACGTAGTCGGGCGGCGCGGCGGCGTGGGCGACCCCCGTGGTTCCGGGCAGCATCCCCGTGATTCCGGGCAGCATCAGCAGAACGCCGCTGACAGCGGCGATCGCGAGTTGCCTCAGGCGGGGGATCATGAAATGCCTTCCTTAGACCGTAACGCGTGATTTTTCCAGATCGTAAGCGTTATTGCAGCCTGGATTGGCGATCGTTATGTGATCTAGAAAAACCCGATATCCCGCGCGTCGGTCGTTGTCCCAGGTCAGAGGCCCAAGAGAGGCTTCTCGTCATGAGAAGACTCGCATGTGTGGCCGTTGTTTGCGGTACGGCTTTCGCCGCATCTTCCGGGGCCGCGACGGCCGAGCCCGACCCTCTATCCGTGATGGCAGAAATGATCTTGAAGAAGGTCGACCAGAAGCGGATGCTCGTGCTGAGCAAGGGGTCGCGCCTGGTGCTCCTGACGTGCGAGCCGTACCGCGTCTCCACCCATCCGGCGCCTCGGCAGGCGTGCGCGGAGCTCGAGGCGGCCGGCGGCGATCCCGCGGAGATCGAGCCCGACCCGCTCATCAGGTGCACCATGGACTACAAGCCTGTCAACGCCGCCGCCGTCGGCATCTGGGACGGCCGGATGATCAGGTACCGGCACACGTTCGGCAACGCGTGCATGATGCGGCTCTCGACGCGGTCCCTCTTCTCCTTCGAGCCGGTTCCCCCGCGCTGACCTGCTCCGGCACGCCCTCACGCGCCGGACGGGGCGTGCCCGGGCCGCGCCACCCGTCACCACGGCGACGAGCGCCAGGGACCGGTGGCGACGCGGCGAGTACGGCGCGGCCGATCCGTTTCCGTGCGCGCGGGCCAGCCGGAACACGCCAGGCACCGGCGCCGGCGCGGCGAGTACGGCACGGCCGAGCCGGAACAGGCGCACCCCTCTCGACCTGTAGCGTCGAAGACGTGAAGTACATGCTCATGATCTACACGAACGCCGTCGCCGCGCAGGCCGTCAACGAGAACATCGACGACGCGATGGCCACGGTGGAGGATCTCATCGCCGAGCTCACCGCCAGGGGCGAGTGGGTGAGCGGCGAGGCGCTGGCCGACCAGGCGGGCTCCCGCACCATCAGGTTGAAGAACGGCGTGGTCGCCGTCACCGACGGCCCCTTCCTGGAGTCGAAGGAGTACCTGGCCGGCTACTGCATCATCGACTGCGAGACGCCCGAGCGGGCGCTCGAGATCGCCAGGCGCTGGCCCGACGTCGCCTACGGCGGCACGATCGAGCTCCGCCCCGTCTTCGAGGAATGACCAGGAACGGCGTGGAAAGACGGGGGGATGACGGGGCATGACGGTGGAGCAGGGGCCGAGGGCGTGCCGATGAGGGAGGACCTGCTCAAGGAGCTGGCGCCGCAGGTGCTGGGCGTGCTCGTGCGACGGTACGGGCAGTTCGACGCGTGCGAGGACGCGGTGCAGGAGGCCCTGCTGGCCGCGGCGACCCAGTGGCCGAGGGACGGCCTGCCCGACAACCCGAAGGCCTGGCTGGTGACGGTCGCCTCGCGCCGGATGATCGACGAGATCCGCAGCGAGGAGGCGCGGCGGCGCAGGGAGGCGGAGGTCGCCCTGGAGACGGAGCCGCCTGAGGTCCCCGACACCGACGACACGCTGACGCTGCTGTTCCTGTGCTGCCATCCGGCGCTGACGCCTGCCTCGCAGATCGCGCTGACGCTGCGCGCGGTCGGCGGCCTGACGACCGCCGAGATCGCGGGGGCGTTCCTGGTGCCGGAGGCGACGATGGCGCAGCGGATCAGCAGGGCCAAGGCGACGATCAAGAAGGCGGGCGCCACCTTCGAGATGACGCCCGACCGGCTCGACGTGGTCCTGCACGTGCTCTACCTGATCTTCAACGAGGGCTACACCGCCACGTCCGGCCCCGACCTGCAGCGCGCCGACCTCACCGCCGAGGCCGTCCGGCTGACCAGGACCGTGCGCCGGCTGCTGCCCGACGACGGCGAGGTGGCGGGGCTGCTGGCGTTGATGCTGCTGACCGACGCCCGCCGGGCGGCGCGCACGGACGCCGAGGGGGCGCTGATCACGCTGGACGAGCAGGACCGGACCCTGTGGGACAAGGACCTCGTCGCCGAGGGCGTGGACCTGGTGACGGCGGCGCTGTCGCGGGGGCCGCTCGGGCCGTACCAGCTGCAGGCGGCGATCGCGGCGGTGCACACCGAGGAGGGCGAGACCGACTGGCCGCAGATCACGGCGCTGTACGAGCTGCTGGCGCGGGTCGCGCCGGGGCCGATGGTGACGCTCAACCAGGCGGTGGCGGTGGCGATGGCGCGCGGCCCTCGCGAAGGGCTGGCCCTGCTCGACACCGTCGAAGGGCTGGAGGGGCACCACCGGCTGTACGCCGTACGGGGGCACCTGCTGGAGATGGCGGGGCAGGAGGAGGCGGCGCGCGCGTCCTTCGTGAGGGCGGCGGCGCTGACGGCCAGCCTGCCCGAGCGGCGCTACCTGGAGGACAAGGGGAGGCCCCGGTCCTGAACGGACCGGGGCCGGTGGTGCTGCCCGCGACGGATCAGCCGGGCTGGTTGCCGCTCCAGCGGTTGGCGGCGGCCTTGTAGACCTTGTAGGTGTCGCCGTTGAAGTACGGCGAGGAGATGCGGTCGTAGCGGTCGTTGCCGTCGGTGTCCCAGGCGACGCTGTTGACGCCGATCAGGTAGCCGGTGCGGCTGGAGTTCTTGTAGTTATAGAGGAACGGTCCGCCGCTGGCACCGGAGGTGAAGGAGCACTTGAAGCCGACGTGCTCCTCGATGCGGAACTTCGGCGCCGGCGGCATGGGGGCCGTCGTGCCGTAGCACCACTTCATGGTCTTGCCGGTGAAGGGCTTGTCGCCGTCGGGGTGCTCGCCGGCGGGGTAGCCGAAGGAGAACACCGTGGCCTTGGGGTTGCGGTTCCAGGTGAAGCCCTGACCGCCGACGTTGTCGCCGAGCCTGCCGACGTTCTTCTTGACCAGCTGCCAGGTGCCCTTGTCGTCCTTCTGCCACGTCGGCTTGAAACCGTTGTAGACATTGACGAAGGCATAGTCGTAGTCGTAGTCCTCCTTCACCACGAAGTCGTCGTGCGCGTTGAAGGTCTTGGCGGCGTAAATGCCGTAGGGGGCCTTGCCGTCCCACTTGTTGTTGCCGTCCCAGTACGACGGGATGAACACCCAGTTGTCGTAGAAGACGTTGTGCTTGACGTCGTAGACGCAGTGGGCCGAGGTGGCGACGAGGTTGCGGTACTTGCCCTGCACCGAGGTGCCGGAGCAGTACTTCCAGCTCCTCCGGTCGTTCTCGTTGGCACCGGGCAGCGTGAAGAAGATGCGGCCGACCGTGTTGGGCAGGTTGACCTGCTTGGTCTTGATGGCCTTGGCCTTCTCCTGGCCGATCGGGGGAACGGATCCGGGCGGGCCGTCAGGGGCGGAGTTGGCGCCCTTCGCGCCCCTCACGTCCATGGACAGATCGTCGTTGATGTCGGTGGCCGCGCGGAGCTTGTCCGGCGTCCAGAACGCGATGGCGCTGGCTGCTGAGGTGGCCGCGTCCTTGGAGACGACATCGCTGGGGGCCGCGGCCTGGGCCGCGGTCGCGCTCATCAGGCCCGCGGCCATGCCGATGGCCGCGACGCCGACGGTGAGGCGCCTTGCTCGGGAAAACATGGAGCTCCTTCCGGTTCTCGGCGGCCCAGAGCGGGGAACTGTGCCCCGGTGGGCCAGGAAAACGTTGAGGACGCTACTGAATGGCGCAAGGCGCGAGCCAGGAAACGACGTGAAAAAGTCTGGCCCGGTTCCATTCCGTTATTGAAATAACTATTCCGCATGTATTCAAGAATGGTATTTCCGCAGGTCGACGCCGCAGTTCGATATCGCTGGCAACATTGTCACCAGGCGTCTCCCGCTTTACATACCGAACATTGCTGGTTATGTCGGCGTCATGGATCCACGCACCCCCTGCCTCGCTCGCCGACGCCATGAGCGCGCAGCTGGTGGGACGGCGGGTACACCTGACCACCGAGGGGAAGGTCAACACGGCCGTCTGGTGAAGCGATCATGCCCGGGGTCTTGCGTGGGGCGGGCCGAGGTCACCTCAATGGAGGTGTGCGCGATGTCATCGAGGCAGGCCCCCGGCGCAGGGGATGGGTCGGCATCGTGGTCCTGGTGGCCGTCCTCGCCGTCCCGGCGGTCAGCCTGCTGATCAGCAGGAGTCCGGACGGCCGGGCGCCCGTGGTCACCCCGTCGACGGCCGCGCCGACACCCGCGGCGGACCAGCGGGACCGCGCGCCCAACATCCTGCGCGCCTACCCGCGCAGCCTGGGCGACGAGGAGAGCATCGACGTGGTGTTCCCCGACGGCACCAAGGCCCAGGTTCGCTACCCGGTCGAGCTGCGCCTGGCCGCGCGAGGGTCCAGGCCCTACCAGGGAGCGTGGATCGGCGGCGAGCGGGCGATGTTCCGCAAGCTCTACGCGCCTCTCGGCGGGCTGCCCGAGGGCGGCACGCGGATCAGGAGCATGACCCGCAACGTCTCTCTGTGGTCCGCCGGGGAGGGGCAGGTGCTGCTGTTCGCGTTCGGCAGGTGGCGGATCGCCCTGCAGGACCGCCGCGACGGGCTGACCTTCGAGCAGCGGATGGAGTGGGCTCGCGCGCTCAAGGGGAGGGTGACCCGCGACGGCTACCTCGTGCTGACGGCCAGGGAGCCCGTCCACCTGTCGAAACCGGGCGACCGGCTCGGCGGCGAGCCCGCCGGCCCCGGGTTGCTCTTCGGCGGCGAGCTGCTCGGCCGGCCGGACGAGCTGGTGTCGCTGGTGCTGACGCCCCATTGCGACCGCAACAGCGGCATCCCTCCCGAGCTGCGACGCAACGCCACCTATGTCGACGGCGTGTGCAGGGGTGATGTCTTCGTCTCCGCGGCGGGCGCGGGAGTGTTCGTGCGGGCGGCACTGGAGGGGATCAAGGTGAAGCTCACCGAGTAGGGTGCGGCCATGTTCGCCGTTACCGCTACACAGACCGATCCCGACAACCCGCTGGCCGGGCTGACGCTCGGTGAGCATCCCGACCCCGAGGCCCGCGACGGCTGGACCACGGTGTCCGTGAAGGCCGCCGCCCTCAACCACCACGACCTGTGGACGCTCAAGGGCGTCGGCATCCGCCAGGACCGGCTCCCGATCGTGCTCGGCTGCGACGCGGCAGGCGTCGACGAGGACGGCAACGAGGTCATCGTGCACTCCGTCATCGGGCAGGGCGCCGACGAGACGCTCGACCCCAGGCGGTCGCTGCTGTCGGAGGTGCACGACGGCACGTTCGCCGACAAGGTGGCGGTGCCGCGCCGCAACCTGGTGCCCAAACCCGCCGCGCTGAGCTTCGAGGAAGCGGCCTGCCTGCCGACGGCGTGGCTGACCGCCTACCGGATGCTGTTCGACAAGGCGGGCATCGAGCCGGGGTCGACCGTGCTCGTGCAGGGCGCCGGTGGCGGCGTCGCCACCGCGCTGATCGCGCTGGGCCGGGCGGGCGGGTTCCGGGTGTGGGCCACCTCCCGCTCGGAGGAGAAGCGGGAGCGGGCGCTCCAGCTCGGCGCCGACCGGGTCTTCGAGCCGGGGGCCAGGCTGCCGGAGCGGGTCGACGCGGTGATGGAGACCGTCGGCCAGGCAACCTGGGACCATTCGCTGAAGGCGCTGCGTCCCGGGGGACGGATCGTCGTGTCGGGTGCGACCAGCGGGGCGGTGCCGCCCGCCGATCTCAACCGGGTCTTCTTCCTGCAGCTGTCGGTCGTCGGCTCGACGATGGGCACCCGCGACCAGCTCGCGCGGCTGGCGGTCTTCCTGGAGCAGACCGGCGTGCGCCCGCTCATCGACCGGTCGATGCCCCTGGACCAGGCGCGCGACGGGTTCGCCGCGATGCTCCAGGGCGAGCTGTTCGGCAAGGTGGTGTTCACGCTCGACGATAAGTGAGGGGTTACTCCGTCGCGCTCCCGGGTGATACAAAGAAAGGGAAGGTGTGTCACCCGAGAGGTCATGACCCATGGAGCCCTTCCGTCCGGGCACGATTCACTGGGACACCGCAGGCGAGTACCGCAACCTTCTCGTGGCCGGCAGCGCGCTCGTCCTGCAGACCATGCACCCCGCGGTGGGCGCGGCCGTGGGCGAGCACTCGACCTACCGGCAGGACCCCTGGGGCCGGCTCGCCCGCACCCTGAACTCCGTCCAGACCTGGGTGTACGGCGGCGCCGAAGCCGAACGCGAGGGCAGGCGGCTGAGAGAGATCCACGCCTCGATCAGCGGCACCGACGACAAGGGCCGCCCCTACCACGCCCTGAACGGCGAAGCCTACGCCTGGGTCCACCTCACGCTCTTCGAGCGCTTCGTCACGCTCAACCGCTACTTCGGCACGCCGTACTCCAGGGAGATGGAGCGCCGCCTCTACGCCGAGTCGCGGCAGCTCGGCAGGATCCTGCGGGTGCCCGAGCGGGAGGTGCCGCCCACACTGGACGACTTCTGGCTCTACTTCGACCGCATGGTGGCCGACCGGCTCGAACCGCATCCGACCGCGCTGGAGGTGCTGGCCACCATGCGCGGCACGCCGGCGCCGCCGATGGTGCCCAAGCCGCTGCGCGGGATCTGGCGGCCGGTGGGCATGGGATCGGGGGAGTTCAACCACTTCGTCACGGTGGGGACGCTGCCGCCTGCCGTACGGGGGGTGCTGGGGCTGGAGTGGTCGGAGAAGGACGAGCGCAGGCTGCGGCGGATCGGGCGGGCGGTGGCGGCGCTCACGCCGCGCCTGCCCGAACGGGTCCGCTACCTGCCGATCGCCTACCGGGCCAGGCGGGCCGCGCGCGAGCGCAACCGGCCGCTATCGGCGTAGCGCCGCGGCGAGAGGAACCGGCCGCTATCGGCGTAGCGACTCGCGGATCTGCTCGCCGGCGGCCTCGAGCGCCTCCTGGCAGGCCGACAGCGTCTCGCGGGTCAGGCGGCTCTCGGAGGCCTCCTCGCGCACCTTGGCGACGAAGTCGGCGAGCAGCTCGCCGAGCTCGGCGTCGAGTTCGGCCCTGCTGTCGGTCGTGCCGTTGTCGGCGGTACGGCCGCCGGCCGGGCCGCCGAGGTCGCTCCACACCTGGGTCCAGACGCGCCGCCACTCCCTCGACAGCCGCTCGCCCTCGCTCTGCCACTGGGCGGCGTGCTCCATCCACTGGCGCTTGTGCTGCTCGCTGATCCGGCGCACGTGCACCCGCTGCTGCTGCGCGGCGCCCCTCTTGACGTCCTTGGCCATCGCGGTCAGCTCTTCGCGCAGCGACTTGACCGTCTCGCGGACGTCCTCCTTGACCTCGCGGGCGATGTCGCGCACCGAGTCGGTGATCTCCTGTTCGAGGTCGGCCAGCTCGTCCAGGCGGGAGTCGAGCTCGGCGCGGCCCTTGTCGGTGATCGAGAACACCTTCTTGCCGTCGATCACCTCGTGGGTGACCAGGCCTTCTTCCTCCAGCCTGGCCAGCCGCGGGTAGATCGTGCCCGGCGAGGGGGAGTAGACGCCGAGGAAGCGGTCCTGGAGCAGCCTGATCACCTCGTAGCCGTGGCGCGGGCTCTCCTCCAGCAGCTTGAGCAGGTACAGCCGAAGCCTGCCATGGCCGAACACCGGGCTCATTCCTTCTCCCCCTTGAGCAGCGTGACATCGGCCGAGACGGTGGTGGCCGTGAGCGAGGCCATTCCACCACCCAGCCTTCCCGACAGCGACTTGGCCCCGAGGTCGCCGATCCTGTACAGCTCGTCGAAGGCCGAGTTCAGCCGGCCCGTGGTGGAGCGGATCGCGACATCGCTCTCCACGTCGTACGGCAGGCGCACCAGGATGTCGCCGGAGACGGTCGTCAGCGTGACGTGCCCGGTCGGGCGCAGGGCCAGGTCGGCGGTGATGCGTCCGGAGATGGTGTTGGCCCGCAGCCGCCGCGGCGTGCCGCCCGCGACCGCCAGGTCGCCCGAGACGCTCTTGAACGCCAGGTCGCCCTCCATCGCCCTGGTCTCCACGTCGCCCGAGACGGTCTCGGCGTGGACGTCGCCGCTCACTCCGTCCAGGACGATCTCGCCGGAGACGCTACGGACGTTGGTGCGGCGCTCGAACCCGGCGAC
The DNA here is from genome assembly GCF_040610675.1 of Nonomuraea sp. NPDC003804. Classification (NCBI taxonomy): domain Bacteria; kingdom Bacillati; phylum Actinomycetota; class Actinomycetes; order Streptosporangiales; family Streptosporangiaceae; genus Nonomuraea; species Nonomuraea sp. NPDC003804. The sequence goes on along the minus strand of NZ_JBEXMT010000047.1, from coordinate 11,921 downwards.
GACGGCCGAGGCGGAGACCACGCCGACGCTGATCGGGCAGTCCTTGGGCACGGTGATCGTCAGCGTGGTGGCGCGCTTGCCCGAGCGTTTGAGCCAGCCGAGCAGGCCGTCCCAGGTGAGGTCCTTGTAGGCGATGGTGAGGGTGCCGTCGTCGTCATGGGTGACGATCAGCGGCGCCGAGTCGATCTCGGCCACGTCGAGCGTCGGTGGCCCCTCGCTGGCCAGGACGGCCAGTTTCCCCGCGACGACGCGCACGTTGAGCGCGGCCACGGTGTCGAAGGTGAGCTGCTGCGGGCGCTCGATCGTCCACTGCGACATGGTTCCGTCCTTCGTTGCCGACACGTCCACCACAAGACACGATATGTCGCGTTTCGTCAAACATCAAGATGTATCGCGTCAGGGCGCGTCGAGCGCCAGGCGTCACTCGTCGTCGTCGGAGTCGTGGCGGGCCAGCCACGTGGCCAGGCGCTCGATCGGCGTCTCGAAGTCGGGGTTGAGATCCACGAACTCGCGCAGCCGCTCGCCCAGCCAGAGGATGCTGACCTCCTCCTCGCCGCGACGCTCGACGAGTTCCTCGATCCCCCGGTCGGTGAAGTACATCTCTCTCCTGTTCCCTCGGTCGAGGCGAGCCCACGACCGTGAAGCAACTCTAACGAGCGCCCGGAGGTGCTCCGCCGTGAACCTTTCGCGCGCGGCCCGGTAAATACGGGCATTCGATCATTCGTACCGAAAGGCACCGCATGCCGCAGCCCGCCGCGACCGTGGAGGTCGCCGACGCCGAGCTGATCCGGCGGTCGTTGCACGAACCCGAGATGTTCGCCGCCGTCTTCGACCGTCATGCCCCGCACCTGCACAGGTACGCGGCGCGGCGGCTCGGCCCTGACGCCGCCGAGGACGTCGTCTCCGAGACGTTCCTGGCGGCCTTCCAGAGCCGCCACCGCTACGACGTGGCGTACGCCGACGCCAGGCCCTGGCTGTACGGCATCGCCTCCAACGTGATCAGCAAGCGGCGCAGGGACGAGATGTCCCGCTACCGCGCCTACGTCCGCAGCGGCGTGGACCCGGCCGAGATCACCGGAGGGCTCGTCGAGGACAGCGTGACCACGCTGACGGTGAACCGCCCGCTCGTCGCCGCGCTGGCCGGGCTCAAGCGGCGCGATCGCGACGTGCTGCTGCTGATCGCGTGGGTGGGGCTGAGCTACGACGAGGTCGCCCGCGCCCTGGACATCCCGGTCGGGACGGTCCGCTCGCGGCTCAACAGGGCCAGGAAAAAGGTTCGCCAGGCACTGGACGACACCACCACCACACCGAAGGACGGTCTCCATGGATGAGATGGACGAACTGCGTCGCCTCTGGGCCACCGTGCCCGAAGGATCGGCGGAGGACCTCGCCGGCTCCCGCACGCTCCTGGCGCGCGCCTACACCGCGGACCGGCACGCGCGGGGGCCGCGCCGGCTCCGCGTCATGACGGCCTGGCGGTCGGGCCTGCCGGTCAGGGCCGGGCGGTCGGGCCTGCCGGTCAAGGCCGGGCGGTCAGGTCTGCCGGTCAGGGCCGGGCGGTCGGGCCTGCTGGTCAGGGCGGTGGCCGTGGCGGGCGCCACGGCCGTGATCGGCGTGGCCGTCCACCTGGTCCCCGGCGCGCTGCCGCCCGCGAGCGCGCAGGACGTGCTCGAAAGGGCGGCCGACGCCGCCGCGGAACAGAAGGAGGTGACGCTGCGGCCGGGCCAGTACCTCCACGTCAGGTCCGTGGCCGCGCAGACCCTGACGGTCGGCCGCAAGGACGGCACCGGCGCCGACCACCTGGCCCTCACGGTCGCCGAGGACAGATGGGAGCCCGCGACGGCGGGCAGGCCCTGGCTCGTCAGAGAGGAACGGACGGCCGCCACCCCGCTGCCGGGCAGCCGCCTCCCCTCCCTGCCGTGGCGGCATGGCGTCGAGGACAGCGTCTACGAGTCGTCCTGCGACAAGACCCCCGGTGACGAGCTGTCGTACCTGCGGCTCGGCGACTGGCCCACCGACGTGGCCGCGCTGCGCGCCAGGATCGAGAAGGCCGCCGCGCAGGAGGCGGGACCCGCGAACCTGCGCCTGTGGACGACGATCAGCCGGCTGGTGCGGATGTCGGCCGCCCGCCCGGCCCTGGCCGCGCCGCTGTTCGAGGTGGCCTCCGGCCTGGACGGCATCAGCCTCGACGCCGAGGCGACCGACGCCGCGGGCAGGCCCGGCATGGCCGTCGGCATGGCCGAGAACGACAGCCTGCGCTCCGAGCTGGTCTTCGACAAGGACACCTACCGCTACCTCGGCACCCGCCACGTCGTCACGAAGGACAGGACGGAGACCCCGGGCGGCCACACCTTCGTCATTCCGAAGGGCACCGTCACCGGCACCGCGCTGCTCGGCGTCGAAGCGGCCGACACCATGCCCGAGCCGGCACCCCACGCTTCCCGACTCAAGATCCCCTGCTGAGCCTCAAGATCCCTACTGGAAGGACAACAACACCATGCTGGTACTTACCGCCCTGCTGGCGGCCGCCGTGGCCGTCACCCCCTCGCCCGAGTACGACGCCGCCCACACCAAGGCGGTCAAGCTGGAACAGGCCCAGGTGTCGTGCATGAAGGCGGCGGGCCTGGAATACCGGCCCCTCGACATCGAGAAGGCCACCAGGAGCGCCGCCGACCGCAAGGCGCTCAACGGGGACTACGCCGCCATGCGGGCCAAGCGGGCCACGGAGGGCTTCGGCGTCTGGTCCGAGCTGGTCCACCCCGAGCGCGACGAGGACAAGGACCACCCGAACAACGCGGTCGTCATGTCGCTGCCCGAGAAGCAGCACAAGGCCTACCAGACGGCCCTGGACACGTGCTTCTCCTCGTCGGCCAAGACCGTGCTCGGCAAGGACGTCCGCTCGCTCGACGACTACTACGAGCAGCTCGACAGCGCCTACGACACGCTGGCCGGCACCGAGCTGGACGGCGCCGCCAACCTGGTCAAGCTGGGCAAGTCCTTCGCCACCTGCCTCAAGGTCGACCCCGCCAAGCCCACGCGGCTGGCTGAGCGAGGCCGCCGCTTCTTCCTGGACGAGCGCACCAAGGTCGCGCGCGGGCAGGGGGTCAGCGCGCCTGCCGAGGCCACGAGCGTACGCCCGGCGATGACGCCCGCGCAGGCCAAGCCGTACCTGGACAAGGAGATCAAGGCCGCGCTCCAGGACCTCAGCTGCGGCAAGGACTTCTACGCCGCCTACGCGCCCAAGGCGTGGAAGCTCCAGCAGCAGGTCTACGCCGACTACGGCGTGCCGTTCGCCTGGTAACAGCACGCCGGAAGGGCCAGCAGCACCCCGGAAAGCCGAACGCCCCGGCCTGTCGGTCACAGGCCGGGGCGTTCGCGCGTTCCGCGAGCTGTCTGTCAGCCGAACACCGCGTGCTGGATCTCCTCCAGCTCCCTGTCGTGCGCGGCGTGCGAGCCGGTCGCGGGGGAGCTGTTGGGCGTACGGGAGATCCTGCGCAGGCGGCGACCACCGAACAGGTCGGGGTTCTCCGCCAGCTTCAGCGTCAGGTACGGCCACGGCCCCATGTTGACCGGCTCGTCCTGCGCCCAGATCAGCTCCACGTTGGGGCTGTAGCGGGCGAGCTCGGCGTTGAGCTCGTCCTCAGGGAACGGGTAGAGCCGCTCGATGCGGACGATCGCCGTCGTGTCGGCGGCGGCCGACTTCTCGCGGGCCGCGGCGAGGTCGTAGTAGACCTTGCCGGAGCACAGCACGACCCTGGTGACCTTGCCCGCGTCGACCGTGGTGTCGCCGATGACCGGCTGGAAGGTGCCGGAGGTGAACTCGGCGGCGGCCGAGGTGGCCTTCTTGTGCCGCAGCAGCGACTTCGGCGTGAAGACGACCAGCGGCTTGTGCCTGCCCGCCAGCACCTGCCAGCGCAGCAGGTGGAAGTAGTTGGCGGGCGTGGTCGGCTGGACGACGGTCATGTTGTCGAGCGCGCAGACCTGCAGGAAGCGCTCGATGCGGGCCGAGGAGTGGTCGGGACCCTGACCTTCGTAGCCGTGCGGCAGCAGCAGGACGACGCTGGACTTCTGGCCCCACTTCTGCTCACCGGACGAGATGAACTCGTCGATGATCGTCTGGGCGCCGTTGACGAAGTCGCCGAACTGCGCCTCCCACGCCACCAGCGCGTCGGGCCTGACCACGCTGTAGCCGTACTCGAAGCCCAGCGCCGCGTACTCGCTCAGCAGCGAGTCGTAGACGTAGAACTTGGTCGTGTCGTGGTTGAAGGTCTTCAGCGGCGTGTGGTCCTCACCGGTGTGGCGGTCGACCAGCACGGCGTGGCGCTGGACGAACGTGCCGCGGCGGGAGTCCTGGCCGACCAGGCGCACCGGGCGGCCGTCGATCAGCAGCGAGCCGAAGGCGATGGTCTCGCCCATGGCCCAGTCGATGCTGTCCTGCTCCACCATCTGGCCGCGGCGCTGGATGATCGGCGCCAGGCGCGGGTGCGGGGTGAAGCCCTCGGGCAGGTTGAGCTGGGTGTCGACCACGCGCTTGAGCGTCTCGTCGGAGATCGCCGTCTGCGTGTCGGCGTGGGACCACTTGACCACCTCGGTGGCGGGCACGTGCAGCTCCCCGGCGTCGGCGGGGTGCTTGGCCGCCTCGCGGACCTCGGTGAAGGCCTGCTCCAGCTTCGCCTGGTAGTCGCGCAGCGCCGACTCGGCCTCCTCGACCGTGATGTCGCCGCGGCCGATCAGCGCCTCGGTGTAGAGCTTCCTGGTCGAGCGCTTGGCGTCGATGATGTCGTACATCAGCGGCTGGGTGTAGGCGGGGTTGTCGCCCTCGTTGTGGCCGCGGCGGCGGTAGCAGATCATGTCGATGACGACGTCCTTGCGGAAGGCCTGGCGGTACTCGAAGGCCAGCCTGCCGACGCGGACGACCGCCTCGGGGTCGTCGCCGTTGACGTGGAAGATCGGCGCCTGGATCATCCGCGCCACGTCGGTCGCGTAGACGCTGCTGCGCGACGAGGCGGGCGAGGTGGTGAAGCCGACCTGGTTGTTGACCACGATGTGGACGGTGCCGCCGGTGCGGTAGCCGCGCAGCTGCGACAGGTTGAGCGTCTCGGCCACCACGCCCTGGCCGGCGAAGGCCGCGTCGCCGTGGACGAGCACCGGCAGGACGGAGAAGCCCTCCTCGCCGCGCTCCAGCAGGTCCTGCTTGGCGCGCACGACGCCCTCGAGGACCGGGTCGACCGCCTCCAGGTGGGAGGGGTTGGCGACCACGGAGGAGACGATGGTCTTGCCGCCCGGCGCGGTGAAGGTGCCGGTGGCGCCGAGGTGGTACTTCACGTCACCGGAGCCGTGGGCGGTGCGCGGGTCGATGTTGCCCTCGAACTCGCCGAAGATCTGGCCGTAGGACTTGCCCACGATGTTGGCCAGCACGTTGAGGCGGCCACGGTGGGCCATGCCGATGACGACCTCGTCGAGACCCTCGCCCGCGGCCTCGCTGATGACCGAGTCGAGCAGCGGGATCAGCGACTCGCCGCCCTCGAGGGAGAAGCGCTTCTGGCCGACGAACTTGGTCTGCAGGAAGGTCTCGAACGCCTCCGCCGTGTTGAGGCGCGCGAGAACGTGCAGCTGCTCCTCGCGGTCGGGCTTGGCGTGGGGCTTCTCCACCCGCGCCTGGATCCAGGCCCGCTCCTCGGGGTTCTGGATGTGCATGTACTCGATGCCGACCGTGCGGCAGTAGGAGTCGCGCAGGACGCCCAGGATCTCGCGCAGCTTCATCAGCGGGCGGCCGCCGAAACCGCCGGTGGCGAACTCGCGCTCCAGGTCCCACAGGGTCAGCCCGTGGGACTGGATGTCGAGGTCGGGGTGCTTGCGCTGCTTGTACTCCAGCGGGTCGGTCTCGGCCATGAGGTGGCCGCGGACCCGGTAGGCGTGGATGAGCTCGATCACGCGGGCGGACTTGGCCACGTCGTCCTCGTGGGAGGCCGACACGTCCTGCGTCCAGCGGACCGGCTCGTACGGGATCCTGAGCGCCTCGAAGATCTCGTCGTAGAAGCCGCCCTCGCCCAGCAGCAACCGGTGGATCGTGCGCAGGAAGTCGCCGGACTGGGCGCCCTGGATGATCCGGTGGTCGTAGGTGCTGGTGAGGGTCATCACCTTGGAGACAGCCAGGCGCGACAGCGTGTCGGGCGAGGCGCCCTGGTACTCGGCCGGGTACTCCATCGCGCCGACGCCGATGATCGTGCCCTGGCCCGGCATGAGGCGCGGCACGGAGTGGACGGTGCCGATCGTGCCCGGGTTGGTCAGCGAGATCGTCGTGCCGGTGAAGTCGTCGACGCCGAGCTTGCCGCCGCGCGCCTTGCGGACGACCTCCTCGTAGGCCATCCAGAACTGGCGGAAGTCCATGCCCTCCGCGGCCTTGATGGACGGCACGAGCAGCTGGCGCTCGCCGTTGCTCTTCTGCACGTCGATCGCCAGGCCGAAGCCGACGTGCTCGGGCTTGACCAGCGTCGGCTTGCCGTCGACCTCGGCGTAGGAGTGGTTCATCTCCGGCATGGTCTTCAGCGCCTTGACGATGGCATAGCCGATCAGGTGCGTGAAGGAGACCTTGCCGCCACGACCGCGCGCGAGGTGATTGTTGATCACGATGCGGTTGTCGATGAGCAGCTTGGCGGGAATGGCCCTGACGCTGGTGGCCGTCGGCACGACCAGCGAGGCGTCCATGTTCGCGGCCGTGCGGGCCGCCGCGCCGCGGAGCTTGACCTCTTCGGCGCCGGCGGGCACGGGGGTGGAGACCTTGGGCTTCTCAGTAGCGGTGGTAGTCACGGCGGCCTTCGGTGCGGCGGGGGCGGGCGCGGTCGCTGTGCCGTTCGCCGCCTCCCTGGCCGGGGTTCTGCCCGGTCCATAGTCAGGGTTGTAGTCAGCGAAGAAGTTCCACCAAGCCTGATCAACAGACTCGGGGTCCTGGAGATACTTCTGGTACAGCTCGTCGACAAGCCATTCGTTCTGACCGAAGCTTGCCAGCGGGTTTGTCCGCGACGACTCAGACGACACGGCGGAAATCGCCCTCTTCCGCAGATCGGCATTGATAGAGAACCTGTCCAAGGCTACTCGCCCGGACCGGCATAGTGCGCCCTTGAGGCCACACCACTCCGCCTGATCCTCTCAGGAGAGTTCGAAGTGGTCACGCCTCCCTAGTCATTCCTGGGGGTGCAGCCATTGTTACCATTCGGTATCGACCATCTGGTGCAGGTTTTACCTCCTGCTAACAATGAGTCGGCTTTCGACCCTAATGTCCGATGTGATCCGGTTCAGCAGGTCGGCCAGCTCCTCCCCGGCCTCCTTCAGCTCCTCCAGCGACAGCGGTTCGAGCCGCTCCAGGAGGAAGAGCGCGTCGGTGGTCTCCTCGGTGATCCTGGTGCGCGCCACCTGCCGCCAGTTCCAGCGCCTGCACGTGACACCGGAGTCGTCGCGCCAGACGACCTCGCCCGGCTCCGGCGTGCCCAGCGCCTCCTCCGACGGCTCGTCGCCCCTGGCCCGCAGCAGGTGCGCCGCGCCCTGGTAGTGGCCGAGGTCCTCGCCGCCGATCGGCAGCACGTGCTTGACGCTGACGGCGTTGTAGGCGTCGACGACCAGGTTGATCTCGGGCAGCGGCAGGCGGCGGGTCAGCGCGTCGACCGAGGGTCTGGTCCGCTGCGGCTTGGCGCCGAACGCCCGGTAGGCCGCCCGCCACGGGTCGATCTTGTCCTGCTGGACGGCGTGCGAGGATGCCTCCTCGAGCCAGGCGCGCGAGCGGTCGTCCGTGGGGCCGTTGCGCAGGCCGTACGCGGTCATCACCAGCACGGCGAAGTCGGGCCGCAGCTCGAAGATCTCGGGGTCAACGCGAACGTCGTCAATCATCTTCCCAGCTTAGAAGGACACTCGCATGAACCATCTCGTCCTTGATCTCAAGTATCACTGGGCCGTCTTCGGTCTGGCGCTGTTCCGGCCCGTGGTGACGCTGAACGGCTATCCGGTGCCGGTCCGATGGGGGCGCAACGTGATCCCCGTGGTGCCCGGCTCCCATCACCTGCATGTGCACGTGCCCGGCATCCTGCCGCCCCAGGTGGGCGCCGCCGACCTGCAGGTGTGGGTGGCGGCTGGCCAGTCGCTGCCCGTGGAGTACCGGGCGCCGGCGTGGTCCTTCTCGCCGGGGGCGCTCGGGCCCGCTCCCCAGTCGTGGAACGGTCTGGCCTACCAGCTGGCGCTGCTCGGGGTGCTGCTCGTGCCGCTGGCCTTCATCCTCTTCCTGCTCGGCGCGGTGCTCGTCTCGATCGCCCAATAGTCTTTGCAAAAAACCCTTTGCGATTTACCCTGGGTGGCATGGAGGACGCCTTCCACATCAGCGACCCGCGCACGCTCAAGGTCGTCGCCCACCCGCTCAGGGTCAGGCTGCTGGGCCTGCTTCGCGCCGAGGGGCCCGCCACCGCCAGCTCGCTGGCGCGCACGGTGGGCGAGAGCTCCGGCTCGACCAGCTATCACCTGCGCGAGCTGGCCAAGTACGGCTTCATCGAGGAGGACCCGTCCGACGACGCCAGGGAGCGCCGCTGGCGGGCCCGGCACCGCTTCACCGCGTGGAACACCGCCGAGCTCTCGGACACCCCCGAGGGCAAGGAGGCCGTCGCGATCATGCACCTGCGGCAGATCGAGTCGATCGCCCGCTCGATGGAGGAGTTCCAGGAGGGCGAATGGCCGGTGGAGTGGGTCGAGGCCGCGGGCATGGGCGACCGGCTGGCCAGACTCACCCCCGAAGGCGTCAAGGAGTACTTCGAGCGCGTCGCCGACCTGCAGCGCGAGCTGGAGGCCAGGTACGGCGCGGCGCCCGGCGCCGAACAGGTCTACCTCGGCACCACGGCCTTCCCCCGGAGGTCGCGATGACCCCGGGGCCCTCTGGAACCCCTGAGAGCCCGGGGACCTCTGAAAATTCGGGGACCTCTGAGAGCTCGGGGATTTCTGAGAGTTTAGGGATCCATGAGACTAAGGGGACCCCTGGGGTCCCGCCGACACCGCTGACCCCGCTTTCGGCGCGCCGCCGCTACATGCTGGTCAGCCTCCTCACCTGGCTGCCGCCCGGCCTGATGATGGCCCCGATGGTGCTGCTCATGACCGAGCGGGGCCTCACCATCGCCGAGGTCGGCGCGGCCATGGCCGTCTACTCGGCGGTGAGCATCGCGCTCGAGCTGCCCACGGGCGGCCTGGCCGACATCGCGGGCCGCAGGGTCGTCCTGTCGGTGTCGGCCGCCTTCATGGCGGCGGGGCTGTCACTCATGGTCGTGGCCGACTCCTTCGTGCTCTTCGCGGCCGCCGCGGTGCTCAACGGCGCGGCGAGGGCGCTGTCCAGCGGGCCCGCCGAGGCCTGGTACGTCGACACCCTGCACGCCGCCGAGGGCCCCGCCGCCGATCTCAAGCCGGGGCTGTCCAGCGGATACGCGATGCAGGCGGTGGCGCTGTGCGGCGGCACGCTCGTCGGCGGGATCGTGCCCCTGGTCGTGCCCGGCGGGCTGGCCGTACCCCCGGGAATGGGCGCGGTCGCCGCCGTCGTGCTGCTGGTGGTCGTGCTCTTCGCGCTGCCCGAGCCGCCCCACCCGCGCGGCACGCTCGGCGAGGTGCTGCGCGCCGTGCCCGCCACCGTGGCCGCGGGGCTGCGCATGGCCGCCTTCGACGCCGTGCTGCGGCGGCTGATGCCGATCGCGGTGATCTTCGGCGTCGCGCTGGTCGCCGTCGAACTGCTCACCCCCGTACGGCTGGCCGCCCTCACCGGCGAGGCGGAGACCGGCGCCACCGCCTACGCCTTCGTCGCCGCGATCGGCTTCGCGGGCAGCGCCCTCGGCAGCGCGCTGGCCCCCAGGATCGCGGCGCTGCTCGGCGGCTCGGTGCGCGGCGCGGTGGCGGGCATCGTGGTGACCGCGCTGTCGCTGGCCGCGCTCGCCGCCACCGCGCGGCTGGGCGGCGCGGCCGGCCTGGTGACCGCGGGGCTCGCCTACGCGGGGATGTTCACCGGACTGTCGATCAACGCGCTGCTGCGCACCGAGCTGACCCACCTGCGCGTCACCTCCGCCGAGCGTGCCACGATGACCTCCGTGACCGCGATGTCGCTGCAGGCGGGCGCGGGCCTGGCCAACCTGGGCCTCGCCTCGCTCGCGCTCGCCCTCGGCACGGCGGCCGCGTGGTGGCTGGCCGCGGCCTTGGTGCTGGCCTCCGCCCTGCTGTTCGTCAGGCTCCCCGCCGTCCGTCCTGCCGCCCCGGAGGAGCAACCGGCCGCGTGACGCCCCTTCCCTGACCTCCGTCCCCGCGCCCACCCGGGCGTGGCGTCCGCCTCGCCGTGCGAACCGCTCCGGCGTTCACCCGGGCGTGCGTGCGCCTCGTCGTGCGAACCGTTCCCCCCGCGGCACGGGCGCTCGTCGGGTCGTGCGAACCGTCTCCGCACGCACCCGTGCCGTGCGAATCGGGACCCGCGCGGTACGGGTGCTCGTCGGCCGTGCAACCGTTCCGGCGTGGCAGGGGTGCTCGGCCGTCGGGTCGGGCGGGCGGGCGCGTTCTGACGTGCCCGGCGAGAAGGCAGGTGGGGCGGCGGAACCGAACATGGTTCTGGAACAATGGCGAGATGGCGAAGTTTGTGGTGACGGCGGCGAACGAGGCTCAGCGGGCCGCCTGGTTGGACGGAACGCTTCCCGCGGTCGAGAAGGTACGGCCGGGCCTGTGGTCGATCCCGGTGCCCATCCCGGTCAACCCGTTGCGCTACGTCCTGGTCTACGCCCTCGAGCTACCCGACGGCGTCGCGATCATCGACGCGGGCTGGAACACCGACGAGGCCTACGAGGCGCTGGCCGCGGGCCTGGCCGTCGCCGGCTACGCGATCACTGACGTCAAGGCCGTGCTCGTCACCCACATCCACCCCGACCACTACGGCCTGGCCGGCCGCATCCGCGAGGCGTCGGGCGCGTGGATCGCGCTCCACCCGGCCGACGCCCGGCTGCTGAGCGACCGCTACGACGACGAGTACGTGGAGTCGCTGGTGGAACGGGAGAAGGCGCTGCTGGTCAGGTCGGGCGTGCCGGAGCGGACGCTGGGGGAGCTGGCGGGCGCGTCGATGATGATCAGGCACATGGTGACGATGGCGCCGCCGGACCGGCTCGTCGAGGACGGTGACCGGCTCGACCTGCCCGGCTGGGACCTGCGCGCGGTCTGGACGCCGGGGCACTCGCCCGGACACCTGTGCTTCGTCTCCGGTGAGCGCAGGGTGCTGTTCTCGGGCGACCACGTGCTCGCGAAGATCACCCCGATCGTCGCCGTGCACCCGCAGTCGGGTCCCGACCCGCTGGCCGACTACCTCGACGCGCTGCTCGCCGTGCGCAAGCTGGATGTGGAGGAGGTGCTGCCCGCCCACGAGTACCGCTTCATGGAACTGGCCGAGCGGGTGGACCACGTGATCGGCCACCACGAGGAGCGGCTGGCGGAGATCGAGGGCGTGGTGGCCGCCCACGACGGCATCACCTGCTGGGACATCGCCACCCGGCTGACCTGGTCGCGGCCGTGGGAGTCGATCCAGCCGTTCATGCGCAGGGCGGCCACCAACGAGACGCTCGCGCACCTGGTGTGGTTGGAGAACAAGGGGCGGGTCAGGTGTGTCCAGGGCGAGCCGGACATATGGTATTCCATGTAAATCCTGTAGGAAAAGTTGACTAGATCCGACGGGATGCGTAGCGTCGGTCGCGACGGCTGAGCAGCGGCCAGAGGAGAGCGATGAGCATCGTCACCGTCGTCGGCAACCCCCGAGCGGGATCCCGCACCCACGGCGCCGCGATGGCGGCCCCCCCCCCCCCCCCCCCCCCCCCCGCCCCCCCCCCGGGGATCGACGGCCACCACCCCAACGGAAGAAGAAAAAAAGGAAAAACAAA
>NZ_JBEXMT010000046.1:0-69673 GCF_040610675.1 Nonomuraea sp. NPDC003804 | reverse complement strand
CATCCCCGAACCCGGTATCCCCGAATCCTTCAAGGTCCTCATCAAGGAAATGCAGTCACTGTGCCTGAACGTCGAGGTGCTGTCCAGCGACGGCACCTCGATCGAGATGCGCGACACCGACGAGGACGTCTTCAGGGCGGCCGAGGAGCTCGGCATCGACCTGTCCCGGCGGGAGCCGAGCAGCGTGGAAGAAGTCTGAGCGGGTCACGGCCGCAGGGCCCGGCCACGCCGGCCGCGCGTGACCGGCAGGCACCCCGGATGCGCTGGGCCTGGTCACGCGGGGGCGCTCACTCGGAGCGGGAGCGCTCCTCGTCGGCGGGGCCGAGGGCGGCGTGGCCGTGTCCCTCACCGGTGTCCAGCGGGATCTTCTCCCCTCCGTACGCCCGGGACATGCGCGCCCGCAGCCTGCCGAGCGGGCCGCGCAGCCCCTTCGGCGGGATGCCCTCGGTCTCGGCGGCGCTGATCTCCCGGACGGGCTCCTTGCCCCGCACGTGGGCCTCGATGTCCTCCGACGGGGGCGTGTGGATCTCGACGTACTCGCCGTGCGGCATCCGCTTGATCACACCCGCCTCCACCCCGTGCCCGATGACGGCGGCGTCGGAACGCTGCAGGCCCAGGCAGATCCGGTAGGTGACGATGTAGGCGATCACCGGGCCGGCCAGCACCAGCACCCGGCCGATGTAGGTCGTCCAGTTCAGGCTGATGTAAAAGTTGGCCGAGATCTCGTCGTTGGCGCCGAGCAGCCACAGCACCCCGTAGAAGGTGATGGCCGCCATGCCGATCGAGGTGCGGTGCGGGTTGTTGCGGGGCCGGTCGGTGATGTGGTGCTCGCGCCGGTCGCCGGTGACCCACTGCTCGGCGAACGGGTACAGGGCGAGCCCGGTCATGATGATGCCCATCGGCAGCAGCGCCGGGATGATCACGCTCAAGGGCAACGTGCCGGCCTGGGCGGTCCCGAACAGGTTGATCTCCCAGGCAGGCATCAGCCGCAGCGCGCCCTCCAGGAAGCCCATGTAGAAGTCGGGCTGCGACCCGGCCGAGATGTCGGCCGGGGTGTACGGGCCGAACGCCCAGATCGGGTTGATCTGTGCGAAGGTCGCCAGTCCGGCGATCACCGCGAAGGTGAACATGAAGAATGAACCGGCCTTGAGCATGAACGCCGGGAGGAACGGCGCGCCGACCACGTTGTGGTTGGTGCGTGCCTTGCCCGGCATCTGCGTGTGCTTCTGCACCCACATGAGCACCATGTGGGCCGAGATGAGGGCCAGCAGGATGCCCGGGATCAGCAGGATGTGCAGCGAGTAGAACCGCGCCATGACCGAGTCACCCGGATACTCCCCACCGAACAGGAAGAAGGTGATGTAGGTGCCGATGAGCGGCAGCGAGATCATCACGCCCTCGGTGATCCGCAGGCCCGCGCCGGACAGCAGGTCGTCGGGCAGCGAGTAGCCGGTCAGACCTTCGAGCAGCGCGAGCGTCAGCAGCATGACGCCGATCAGCCAGTTCATCTCGCGCGGCTTGCGGTACGCACCCGTGAAGAACACGCGGAGCATGTGCACCATCATGCCGGCCACGAACAGCAGGGCCGCCCAGTGGTGGATCTGCCGCATGAGCAGACCGCCGCGCACCTCGAAGCTGATCTGCAGCGTCGAGGCGTAGGCCTCCGACATCATCACGCCCTTGAGCGGCTCGTAGGGGCCGTCGTAGGCGACCTCGCTCATGCTCGGCACGAAGAAGAACGTCAGGAACGTGCCGCTCAGCAGCAGGATGATGAACGAGTAGAGGGCGATCTCACCGAGCAGGAACGACCAGTGGTCCGGAAAGACCTTGCGCAGGTTACGCCGCAGGAAGTTGCCCGCGCCCGTCCGGTCGTCGAGGAAGCGGGCCGGACCGCCGACGGCCTTCGGTACCCGCGTCAGCTCACCCATCGTCCTGTGCCTTCCTGCATCGCGAGACGGCGCGGTGGTATCGCCAGGCCACCCAGAAGCCCACGCCCACGCCGATGCCGGCGGCCAGCGCGTTGATGGTCCAGTGCACGACGTCGGAGCCGTAGCCGTACCCGTTGCCGAGCACGAGGACGGCGATGACGATCGCGGCCAGGACACAGGCCGCCGCCCCCGCCGCCACGCCGACCGCGACGGTGCGCACCAGCCGGGAGACGCGCGATCGCGGCCGCGGCGGCGGGAGCGGCGTGGCCAGGCGGCTGACGATCTCCTCAGGCGCCTCACCCACACGGCCGAGGCAGCGTTGCGAGATCAGACCCGATCGGTCCTCGCCGACGCAGATCCATTGGTCGCCCGACACGTAGACGATCGAGCGCGCGGAGTCGGGAAGGCCCAGCCGGACGAACTCCTCCCCCTCGGGAAAGTGTCTGATCCGGTACGGCACGGCAGGCAGTTGGGCGTCCAGCGCGTCGAGGAGTTCGGTCAGCTGGTGCATCCGGGTCATCGCCCCCTCACCCTCTTTCTCCCATCTTCGCGCGACAACCTTCTGCGGATGCACTGCCAGCCGTCAAAGATGCACCGGCTTCGCGCCCACGGGGGAGCATGACCTTGCGCTCGGTGCCCTGCCCGTCACCCACGGCCACCCTGAGCCTGGAGGCCCACACTCCACGAGGTGTCCCGAAGAGCCTCGGCGTGCTGCCCGACGCGCTCTCAAGGGACGTCAGCCCACGTCCTGCGCCGGTTCCCGTCAGGCGGCAACCCGAGCTCTCCGCCGGATCCCCTGAAGGCGGCGGCCCGCGCCCCCAGCCGGGATCATCGGCCCCTCGCGGGGGCTGTCCCGACAACGCGGAAGCCCGCACCCCAGGTCACCTGGGGTGCGGGCTTCCGGCCGGGACGAGACGTCTACAGCCCGCACAGCTCCGCGAGGCTCTTGGCCGAGCCGTTGTTGGCCGCCTGCCCGTTCCGCGTCGGCGTCTGCGAGGGCGTCGCGGTCTTGGAGGCCTGCGGCGTCGCCGCGACGGTGCCGGACGGGGACGTCGTCGCCCCGGGAGAGGCCGTCACCTGCGCCGCCAGCGCGCGCCTGCTCGGCTTCACCGAGTCGTTCAGCGCCTTGACGGTGGCCCTGCGGATCTTCGGCCAGTCCGGCGACCCGGTGTAGAAGTGCGGCGGCACGAACTGCAGGCTGGTGATCCGCGCGTCCTTGACCTTGATGGCCAGGTTGGCCAGCGGCTCCAGCAACTCCTGTGGGATGTTCGTCTGCGCCATCCGCTTGGCCGCGTCCGCGATCTTGGTGAAGTTCGTGAGGATCTTGTCGGGCGTCGCCTGCTGGGCGAACGCGCCGATGACGCACCGCTGCCTGCCCATGCGGCTGAAGTCGTCGTCGACGACGCGGGAGCGCCCGTACCACAGCGCCTCCTCGCCGGACAGCCGCTGGTAGCCGGCCTTGATCGTGCCCGCGGTGCCGTAGTGGCCGCCCCACGGGATGTCCTTCTCCACGCGCAGCTTGATGCCGCCGATCGCGTCGACGAGGTCGACGAAGCCGTACATGTTGATCAGCGCGTAGTAGTCGAGCCGCAGGCCGAGCGTGTGGCCGATGGCGTCCATCAGCGCGCGGGGGCCCTTGTTCTTGCCGTGCATGATCTCGGGGTGGTCGTTGGCGAACTGCCAGACCTCGTTCAGCAGGCCGCCGTTGGGCAGCTCGGCCATGAAGCCGTTCGGGAAGTGCTTGGCCAGCGGCGAGGACGGCGGGAACCGTACGTGCTGGAGGTTCCTGGGCAGGCTGAACAGCACGGTGTTGCCGGTCTTGATGCTGACGCTGGCCACGGTCATGCTGTCGGTCCGCACGCCCTGGCGGTTGCCGGCGCCGTCACCGCCGATGAGCAGGAAGTTGACCCGGTCCTTGCCGTTCCACGGGTCCTCCTCCTTGATCGGCTGCACCTCCGGGTCGGAGACCGAGGGGAAGATGCCCTGGACGGCGTCCCGGGTGGCCAGGACGGCGTTGGCGGTCAGCGCGAACGGCGACATCACCACCACGCACAGCAGTCCGACCACGATCCCGGAGACGATCTGGCCCCGGCCGTTCAGACGGTCGGGGCCGAGGGCGATGTAGGAGACGAGCACGAGCGCGAACCACGCCAGCGCGCCGATCACGGCGGCCACCGACACGGTGATCATCGTGCTCTCCCTGACCGCCGCGCCGAGGTTGCCCACGAAGGACAGGCCGTAGACGATCGCGGCGACCAGCAGCGCGCCGAACGCGCCCAGCAGCACGAATCCGGTACGGCGCCGCCCGGCCCGCAGGTGTGCGGCACCGGGTACGAGGGCCGACAGCGCGGTCCAGCCGATGATCGAGCCGACGCCCATCTTCCTGGCGAACGCGGGCGCCTGGGCCTTGGGCGTTCTCGGCGCCTTGGCGTTCTTCGGGGCGCCGGGCGCCTTGAGGCTCGGTCGCGTGTTCTGCTCCCGGACCGCCGGGCCGGAGCCGGTGTCGCGCTGCGCGCCGCTGTCGTCCGCGGCGCGGTCCTGCGCCGCGCGGGCGCGGGTGCCACGCTCGCGGGAGGAGCGGTCCTGGCCGGTCTGGTCCGGGGCCGCGGAGTCCTGCGCGGGGCGGTCCTGACCGGCGCCGTTTCGGGCGGATGGCTCCTGGGCGGAGGGCTCGGCGGGCGCGGCGCGCCGAGGCGCACGCCGCTTTCTGCCGCGCTCGGGGAAGTCTCCTCCAGGGCGCTTCGACACACCGGCTCCTTCGCACGTCGTACCAGGCCAAACCCGAAGGTTTGCCCCCCGTTGGTCACGAGATTGCCAGGATTCTAGCCCCCATATCGGGACATCAATGACAGATGACCAATGTGGGATGAACGCTCCATGAAGCTAGGACGTCGTGGAAGCGGGAGCCAGCCACGTGTTGCACTGGTAAGCCTTGTTCTTCAACCAGCCCTGCCGGAACCAGACGTTGTTGTTGGCCGGAGTGCCGTGGTCGCGGGGATACCCGGGATGGTCGCCCACCTTCGAGTAGAACCAGAACAGGATGTCACGCTGGTGGCCGTTGACCGGATAGGTGTCGGCCACCGCCCGCATGAACATACCCCCGAAACAGGTTGCCTGGAGTTCCAGTTTTCTGCTGAGTGCCAGCCGGCCGCTCTGGCGCGACGTCTGGACATGCTTCTGCCAGTGCGAGTCGAGGATGCCGGTGATCTGCTGGATGTGGTGACCGTACTCGTGGGCCATCATGCTGATCGTCGCCCCGTGCCAGGCGACCATCTCGCCGTACCCGATGGAGTTGCCGTTGCCCCTGGCCAGCGCCGAGGTGGAGGCGTAGATGGTGTTGTTGCGCGGGCAGTAGTACGGCACCATGCTGCCGGGCGACGGGTAGTCGCCGCAGGCGCCCCTGCCGCGCTTGGCGGCGATCGCGTAGTTCGGCGGGCTCCAGTCGATGCCCTTCTTGCGCAGGATCGGGGCCCACGCCGCGTCCATGCACTTGCCGGTCTTCAGGATCAGCGCCTTGAGCTGGCTGTGGCTGAACAGGCTCGCGCTGCCCGCCCTGCACGTCGTGCGCGGCAGCCCGCCCGCGAAGTACAGCGTGTTGGCCTGCAGGCTCGTGTTGAGCTTGACCGTGGCGGGCTGCGAAGGCTGCTCGGACGGTGGCTCGGACGTCGGCTGTCCGGATGACGGCTGATCGGAGGACGGCTGCTCAGAGGAGGAGGGCCGGTCCGAGGACGGCTGGTCCGACGGATGGTCGCTGGGCCGATCCGACGGCTGGTCCGAGGAGGACGGCTGGTCGCTGGGCCGGTCGGTCGGCTCGGCCGACTCGTCGGTGTCGTCGTCCCGCGGCTCGAACGTCGGCGGCGTGTACGTGGGGATCGCGATCGGCGAGGTCGTGTCGGTGTCCGAGGCGCCCTTGAAGACCGCCGAGCCGATCACGAGCAGCACGAAGATCGCCGCCAGCGAGCCGAACACCGCGCCGACGATGGCGCCCGCGTTCGACTTCCTGCGCTGCGGCGGGCGCTGCCACGGGCCGTACGGACCCTGCGCGGGACCGTGCGGCGGCCGGTGACCGGGCCCTGGATGCGGCGGCGGGCCCTGCCGCGGCCGGCCGTTCCCCGGCAGGTACGGCCCACCCTGCCCTGACCCGTGCGGATAGGGGCCGCTCTGTCCGGGTCCCTGCGGGTGCGGCGCGCCTTGCCCGCCTCCCTGCGGGTACGGCCCGCCCTGGCCGTTCCCCTGGGGGTAGGGGCCGCCCTGGCCCGGCCCGTGCGGGGGCGGGTACGGCATGCCTGGGTGAGGCGCCTGTGGCCCGCCGGGCGGCGGTCCGGCGGGCCGGTGGCCGTTCGGAGGGCCGGGCGGGGGAGCGTACGGCCCCGCGGGCGGCGGCGGCTGCGGCGCGCCGTACGGCGGGGCCGGACTCTGCGCCCCCGAGCCGTTCGGGTAGGGGGCCTGCGCTCCCGAGCCGTTCGGGTACGGGGTGTGCGCTCCCGGGTCGTTCGGGTGCGAAGGGTGCGCTCCCGAGCCGTTCGGGTACGGGGGGTGCGCTCCCGGGGCGTTCGGATGTGGGGCCTGCATGCCATGGCCTGGCGGGGGCGGTGCCGGGGGGCCATGGCCGGGCGGGGGTGGGGGCTGTACGCCGGGTCCGGGCGGAGGCGGCGGTTGCGCGGGGCCCGAACCGGGCGGGGGAGGCGGCGGCGCGTAGGGGTGCCCCTGCGGCGGGGCCGGCGGAGGCGTGGGCGGCCGGTACCGGCGGGTCGCGGGCTCGTCGTAAGCCCCGGGCCCGTTCTGCTGGGGCGGCCACGTGGGGAAGGGCGGCTGCTGGGGCTCGCCGGACCCGGGCTCTCCCTGATGCCCCGGAGGCGGCGGTGGATATTGCCCGTTGCCTGTCACCCTGTCTCCCCCTCGACCTGGTCGTCCGAACCGGACCCGCATACCGGACCTTTGCCGAATTTGGGGCAGAAGCATACTGATTTATCACCCGTCACGGATGTCGCCGTGCTCGATTACAGTCCGAAATCATTCGAGGTGATCTCTGCTATGTCGCCGTCCGAGCGGCCGCAGTTGTCCTAGCTTCAATGTCATGAATCTGCAGCAGCTCCGCTACGTGGTCGCGACTGCGGAGCACCGCACCATGACCGACGCGGCCAGGTCGCTCTACATCGCGCAACCTGCGCTTTCACGCGCGATCCGAGACCTGGAGCGCGAGCTCGGGATGACCCTCTTCGCCCGCTCGGGGCGCGGGGTGGTCGTCACCGCGCACGGCCGCAGGGTGGTCAAGCTGGCCAAGGAGGCGCTCGACGCGGTGGGAGAGATCGAGGCGCTCTCCAGCCACGGCGGTGCCTCCGACGCCGAACTGCGCATCGCATCGACGACAACCCTCGAGCCCGGCCTGGCCGGGCGGCTGCTTCCCGCCTACGCGGCCGAGCATCCGGGCGTCCGCGTGCACATCATCCGCTGCGACGGCCGTGACGCGGTCGTCAACGCCATCAGGGACCAGCGGGCCGACCTCGGCCTCACCGACCTGCCGGTCCCGACCGACCTGATCACCCATCCCCTCGAACGACAGGAGATCGTGCTCATCTCGCCGCCGGGAACCGACCTGCCGGATCCCGTCCCGATGACCCACCTCGACGGACTACGCCTGGCCCTGCCCGCACGGGGAAGCGTCAGGAGAAGGGAGTTCGACGCGATGTTCGGCAAGTACGCGGTCAACCCGATCATCGTGCTGGAGACCGATGAGAGGAACGGCTGGCTCAACGCCGTCCGCGCGGGACAGGCCTCGCTGCTGTGGTACCGCGGCATGGCCGAGCAGGCGCTCAGGGCCGGGCTGGTGGTGCGGTCACTCGAACCGGCCGTCCGCCGCGTGATCGCCGTCGTCCACGCCCGCCGCAGGTTGCCGCTGATCGCCCAGGACTTCCTGGCGACCGCGGAGAAGGGTTCAGCCGCCTAGGAACGTTCCACCTCCACCGATCCGTACGCCCGGGGGCCACGCGCCACCCCCGCGGCCGACGCGGGGCCGGCAGCAGCGCACGCCGCCGCGGCCCGCCTCCTCACCCGTGCACCCTGACGCCAGACCCCGGACACGCCGGACCGCCCGCCGGGACACGCCCCTCCCCGACATCGGACCACGCCGCCCAGGCACTTGGCCACCGCACGCGCAAGCCCGCCCTGAGACAACCCTGAAGCCGGGCCCGCCGCCATCCGAACCCCTGCTCGTCTCGAGCCTGGATCCGCCGTCTTCCCGAACCCCTGCGCGTCCTGAGTTCCAATCCGCGTCCCCCTGCACCCCTGTGCGTCTCGAGCCCGGATCCGCCGGCCCCCTGAACCCCTGCGCCTCGTCGCCCTCGAACCAGCCGCCGACCCGCGCGAGCCCGGGCCGACCTCCCTGAACCCCCGGGCGTTCCCAGATCGGTCGCGACGGGCTCTTGCGGGTTTCCGGGCCGGGTCGGCCTGAACCCGGGTGCGTTGCCAGGTCGGTCGCCACGAGTCCTCACCGGTTGGCCTGAGACACCAGTGTGTTCCCGGGCCGTCACCCTGGGTCCCGCGTGTTCCAGGGCCGGTCAGTCTGAACCCGGGCGTGTTTCCCGGGCCGTCACCCTGGGGGTCAGCCTGAACCCGGGTGCGTTCCCGGTCGGTCACCATGAGCCCGTGCGCGTCGCCGCGCCGGCCACTGAGGATCTCTTCGTGTCCCCGAGGCGACACCGGACGGACAGGTGCGGGACGGCGATGTGCCAACGCGCGGGATCTTCCGTAGGCTCGAAGGTGATGAGCATCTTGCGACTGCGCGGCAAGGAGTTCGGTCCCGGAGACCACGCGGTGATGGCCGTGGTCAACAGGACCCCCGACTCCTTCTTCGACAAGGGGAAGACCTACGGCTTCGGCGCCGCGCTCGAAGCGGTCGACGCCGCGGTCGAGGGCGGCGCCGACATCGTCGACATCGGCGGCGTCAAGGCGGGCCCCGGCGACACGGTCGACGCCGAGGAGGAGATCAGGCGCGTCGCGGGCCTGGTCGCCGCCGTACGCGACCGCCATCCCGACCTGATCATCAGCGTCGACACCTGGCGCTCGGAGGTGGGCGACGTGGTGGCCGGCGCGGGGGCCGACCTGCTCAACGACACCTGGGGCGGCGTCGACCCGCTGCTGGCGGAGGTGGCGGCCAAGCACGGCGCCGGACTGGTGTGCGCCCACGCGGGCAGGGTCGAGCCGCGCACCAGACCGCACCGCATCGCCTACGCCGACGTGGTCGCCGACGTCATCGGTTACACGGTCGACCTGGCCGAACGGGCCGTCGCCGCGGGGGTGGCGAGGGAGTCGATCCTCATCGACCCGGCCCACGACTTCGGCAAGAACACCTACCACTCGCTGGAGGTCAGCCGGCGGCTCGACGAGATGGTGGCCACCGGGTGGCCGGTGCTGGTGGCGGTGTCGAACAAGGACTTCGTCGGGGAGACGCTGGGCGGGCTGCCGGTGGACGAACGGCACGCGGGCACGATCGCGACGCTGGCGGTCTCGGCGCTGCAGGGCGCCAGGGTGTTCAGGGTGCACGACGCCGCCTCGGCGCGGGCCGGGCTGGCGGAGGTCGCGCGGCTCGCCCCCACGAATCCCACCCCCTGACCGCCGCTGACAGTCCCGGCGGTCATCGACCGACCGGCCGGAGAGCCGAGCGGGCGCGCCCGCGCGCTGTTCAGATGAGGGCGGGCAGCCGCACCACCGCGCGCAGGCCCGGCCCGGCGTCCTCCAGGTGGACGGCCCCGCCGTGCGCCCTCAGCGTCTCGCGGACGATCGCCAGGCCCAGGCCCGCGCCGCCCTCGTCCCTGCTGCGCCCGTGGTCGAGCCTGGTGAAGCGGTTGAACACCCGCTCCCTGTCCTCCTCGGGGATGCCGGGGCCGTCGTCGGTGACGGTGAGCACGCCGTCGCGGGTCAGCGCCACCTCGACGGTGGAGGTGGCGTGCCGGACGGCGTTGTCCATCAGGTTGGTCACGACGCGGCTCAGGTCAAGGGCGTCGCCGCGCACCACGACGGGGTCGCAGGCGGTCAGCCTCGCCTCGCCGTACCTCTCCACCACCTGACGGACGACCTCGTCCAGGTTGACGGGGACGTTCCTGGCCGGGCTGCCGCCGCGCTCGTCCAGCCTGGCCAGTGCGAGCAGGTCCTCGGCCAGGCGCGACAGGCGCAGCGTGTCCTCCAGCACGCCTTCGGCCGTCTCGGTCCAGTCCTGCCCGTCGGGGTGACCGAGCGCCACCTCCAGCTGGAGCCTGATGCTGGCCAGCGGGCTGCGCAGCTCGTGCGCGGCGTCGGAGACCAGCGCCCGCTGGCGGGACTCGGCCTCCTCCAGCCTGGCCAGCATGTCGTTGAGGGTGACGGCCAGCGAGTGGACCTCGTCGCGGGCGGCGGGCACCGGCAACCGCCTCGACCTGGCGGTGTGGGTGATGTCCGCCGCGCCTCTGCGCAGCGCGTCGATCGGCCGCAGCGTCCTGCCGATGATCAGCCAGCCGCCGCCCGCCAGGAAGGCCACCAGCAGCGGCGTGCCGAACAGCAGCACCTTGCCCGCCGTCAGCAGGCTCCGCTCGATCTCGCGCACCGGCCGTGCGGCCAGCACCGTCACGCCCCTGTCACCGCTGACCACGACGACCCGCAGCGGTCCGGGGATCCCGTACGGCTCGCCGTTCAGGAACCAGGCCGAGTCGTGGCGCAGCGCCCTGCGCCGGTCGCCGGCGTCGAGTAGGGGAACCAGCCGGTCGGCGCCGTAGGTGCCGTGGGTGACCCTGCCGTCAGCTCCGACGACCTGCACGATCGTGCCGTCCTGGGTGGTGATCGGGTCGGTCAGCGTGCCGCTGTCGGCCTGCGCCCGCACCACCTGCGCGTGCTGCCTGGTGGTCTCGTCCACGGTGTTCGTCAGCGACCGGCCGAGCACCATCATCAGCACCGAGGCCGACACCGCGAACGCGAGCGCGAGCCCCACGGCCGACAGCGCCGTCAGGCGGAAGCGCAGGCTCTTGCGCCGCCACCACTCAGCCATCGTCAGCCACCGTCGCCGGCCAGCCGGTAACCCGCGCCGCGCACGGTCTGGAGCGCGTTCCTGCCGAACGGGCCGTCGATCTTGCGGCGGAGGTAGCCGACGTACACCTCGACCACGTTCGGGTCGGTGTCGAAGGTGTCCCAGACGTGCTCGAGGATCTCCGCCTTCGACACCACCTCGTCGTGGCGGCGCATCAGGTACTCCAGCAGCGCGAACTCCCGGGGCGTCAGCTCCACCGACTCCTCCCCGCGCTGCACCTTGCGTCTGGCCGGGTCCAGCGACAGGTCGCCCGCCGTCAGGACCGCGGGACGCCGCCCCGCGTCGCGCCGCAGCAGCGCGCGCAGCCTGGCCACCAGCACCACGTAGGAGAACGGCTTGGTGAGGTAGTCGTCGGCGCCCAGATCCAGCCCGTCGGCCATGTCGTACTCGCCGTCCTTGGCCGACAGCATGAGGATGGGCACCCAGTTCTCCTCCGCGCGCAACCGCTTGCACACGTTGTAGCCCGACAGCCGGGGCAGCATGATGTCGAGCACGACCACGTCGTAGTCGCCGTGCCTGGCCAGGTGCAGCCCCTCCTCGCCGTCGTGGGCGAGATCCACGGCGAACCCCTCGGCCTGCAGCCCCCGCTGGAGGGCGGCGGCCATCCGCCGTTCGTCCTCGACGACCAGAACTCTCATAGCGCACATAGTGCACCATCGGCGCTGAGAGGCCTCTCAGCTCGTCTCAGGATCACCACAGCACTCCTCACGCACTGTTGAGACGTAAGCAATACCGTGAAGGAGTGAGATGTCCAGAGGCAAGCTCGTGAGGTGGGGCGTCCCCGTCGCGGCCGTCGCCGTGATCGGTGCCGCCATCGGCGCGGGTCCGGTCATCGCCGCCGTCAGCGGGGACCCCGTCCTGCCGGAACGCTCGGCGCAGCAGCTGCTGGCCGAGGCCGCCGCGGCGGTGCAGAAGGACGGCCTGCCCCCCATGTCGGGGACGGTCGTGGAGACCGCCTCCCTCGGCCTTCCCGCCCTGCCGCAGGGCGCCGCCACCGGTTCCCCGCTCAGCCTGCTGTCGGGTTCCCACGAGGCGAAGGTCTGGTACGGCTCCCGCGACCAGTTCAGGCTGGCCGTACCGGGCCCGATGAGCGAGACCAACGTCATCGTGAACGGCGACCAGACGTGGCTGTGGGAGAGCCAGTCCAACCGGGCCACGCGCGTCAAGCTGCCCCCCGGCACCGCCGACCGGCCCGGCGCGACGCACGTGCCCGACGCCCCCGCGCTGACCCCCCAGCAGGCCGCCGAGAAGCTGCTGGCCCAGGTCGGCGAGCACAGCGTGGTCAGCGTGACCAACACCACCAAGGTGGCCGGTCGCCCGGCCTACGAGCTGGTGCTGGCGCCCAAGCAGGACGGCTCGCTGATCCAGGACGTCCGCCTGGCGCTCGACGGCGAGACCTACGTCCCGCTGCGCGTCCAGGTGTACGCCAAGGGGTCGGCGGAGGCGGCCTTCGAGGTCGGGTTCACCCAGGTCACCTTCTCCGCCCCCGCGAAGGAGAACTTCACCTTCACCCCGCCCGCAGGCGCCAAGGTGGAGGAGAAGACGCTCGGCCCGGCCCTCGAGGACCGCAAGCCCGAGCACGACTTCCGCGAAGGCGCGGTCAAGACCGTCGGCGCGGGCTGGACCACGGTCGCGGTCCTGCCGACGCCCACGCCCAGGGCGGGGGCCGCCCAGCCGCAGGCCGAACCCGGTGGTGAGCAGGCGCCCTCGCTCGATGCCATCCTGCGCACCGCCACGCCGGTGAGCGGCCCGTGGGGGAGCGGCAAGCTGATCAAGACCAAGCTGGTCAGCGTGCTGTTCACCGACGACGGCCGGCTGCTGGTCGGCGCGGTCACCCCGGAGGAGCTCACGAAGGCGGCAGGCGCCAGGTGAGCATGACGCTGGAAGCGGGGGCGCCCTCAGGGGCGGCCCCGCCCTCCGCTGACCACGCGATCGTCACGGAGGGCCTGACCAAGCGCTTCAAGGGCGGGCAGGTCGCGGTCGACGCCCTTGACCTGACCGTGCCGCGCGGCTCGGTCTACGGCTTCCTCGGCCCGAACGGGTCGGGCAAGACCACCACCATCCGCATGCTGCTCGGCCTGGTCACGCCCACCTCCGGCACCTACGCGACGGTGCCGCTGCCGCGGGTGGGCGCGCTGGTCGAGGGCCCGGCCTTCTATCCCTACCTGTCGGGCGAGGCCAATCTGCTGCGCTACGACGCCGCCGACCCCACCGCCTCGGGCCGCACCGCCCGCGCCAGGGTCGGCGCCGCGCTGGAGCGGGTGGGCCTGTCGGCCGCCGCCGGCAAGCGCTACCGCGCCTACTCCCTCGGCATGCGGCAGCGCCTGTCCATCGCCGCCGCCCTGCTCGGCCCGCGCGAGCTGCTCATCCTCGACGAGCCGACCAACGGCCTCGACCCGCAGGGCACCCGCGAGGTCCGCACGCTGGTCAAGGAGATCGCCGCCGATGGCACCACGGTGTTCGTCTCCTCGCACCTGCTGGCCGAGATCGAGCAGATGTGCACGCACGCGGCCATCATGCGCACCGGCAGGCTCGTCGCCGACGGCACGATCGCCTCGCTGAGCGGTGGCCGCGCCCCGCGCGTCAGGGTGGAGACGCCCGACGGCGCGGACGCGGCGCGGGTGCTGCGCGGGCTCGGCCTGGCGGCCGTCACCCACGAGGGAACGCAGGTGAGCGCCGAGCTCGGCGGTCACGCCCCCGAGCGGCTCAACGTCGCGCTGGTCGAGGCCGGCGTCGCGGTCAGGGGCCTGTCAGTCGTACGGCCCAGCCTGGAAGAGGTCTTCGTCGGCCTGACGGGGGAGGGGTTCGATGTCGAAGGTTGAGCCCGATGTGGCAGACACAATGGTAGACGCAGCGGCAGATGCAGGGGCAGACGCAGGGGCAGACCCAGCGGCCGGCCCGGTGGCTGACCAGGTGGCGGTCGAGGATCCCGGCCTGCGGAGCGGGCGCGGCGCGGGAGCCAGGCGGACGCCCGGCCTGGTCCCGGTGAGCGAGTCGAGGCGCACCGCCGAGCAGGGCCCGCGCTCCGACCTGCCCGTGCCGGCCGCCTCCACCCTGGACGCCGTCACCCGGGAGGCGACGTCCGGCCCCGGAGCCGTCGCCGCGTTCGCCAGGATGCTGGGCTCCGAGCTCGGCCTGACCTTCCGCCGGCCGCGCAACCTCGCCATGCTCGCCGTCCTCGCCGCCGTCCCCGTGATCATGGGCGTCGTCCTGCGCATCCTCGGCGACGACATGGCCGACGGGCCGGGCGGCCTCATCCAGCAGGTCGCCGGCAACGGTTTCTTCCTGGCGCTCGTCTCGCTGGGCGCCCTGGTGCCGCTGCTGATGCCGGTCGCGGTCGCCGTCGTGGCGGGCGACGCGCTGGCCGGCGAGGCCGCGGGAGGCACGCTGCGGTACCTGCTGGCCGCCCCCGCCGGGCGCACCAGGCTGCTGGCGGTCAAGTTCGTCAACGCCGTGCTGTTCTGCCTGGCGGTCGCCTCGGCCGTGGCGCTCGCGGCGCTCATCACCGGCCTGCTGCTGTTCCCGGCCGGGCCCGTCACGCTGCTGTCGGGGGTCGCCATCCCGCTCGGCGACGCCCTGCTGCGCCTGCTGATCGTCATCGGCTACGTCACGCTCGGCATGGCGGCGCTGGCCGCGGTCGCGATCGCGCTGTCGACGCTGACCGAGGCGCCGATCGGCGCCATCGCGGCGACCGTCGTGCTGGTCATCGCCACCCAGGTGATGCGGGCGATCCCGCAGCTGGAGCCCGTCCAGGCGTACCTGCTGCCGAACTGGTGGAGCGGCTTCGACGCGGTCCTGCGCGACCCGATCGCCTTCGATCACCTGACCTCGGGGCTGCTGGCCTTCGGCGCCTACATCCTGCTGTTCGGCTCGTTCGCGTGGGCCCGCTTCACCAGCAAGGACATCACCTCCTGAGCCGCGGCGGGGCCGAAGGGGAGTACCCCTCCGGCCCCCGGTGACCGGACCGCGGGCCGGCCACCAGACCCGTGGGTCAGGAGGGGCGGCGGCGCAGCCCGAGGAAACCGACCACCAGGCCGATGGCTCCCACCACCAGCCCCGCGCCGCCGAGCAGCCGGGCCGTGCCGTCCGCCGCGGAAGCGGAGGCCGCCACCGGCGTCACCGAGGGCGTCGCGGGCGCGGACGAGGCGGCGGGTGCCGAGGGGGCGGACGACGCTGTGCCGTGGTGGCCGTCGCCGGCCGTGGCGGGCGTGAGCTTCAGCAGCGGTGCCGGCCGCTCCGGCTCGGTGCCGTCGGCCGTGGGCTCGTCGGCCCACTTCACGACCTCACCGCCCGAGTAGGTCTGGCTGGTGGGGAAGACCAGCCGGTCGGTGTCGGTCGGCAGCTGCCCCATCGACACCTCGAACTCCTGGAACTGGCCCGGCTTGATCTGGCCGCCCGACCAGACGACCTTGGTGACCGCCTCGGTGAGGTCGCCGTACTCGGTCTTCACCGGCTTGGGCAGCTTGCCCTCGGTGACCTTGACCTCCCAGCCGGGCACCGGCTTGACCGAGACGAAGGCCAGCGGGTGGTCGACGGGGAAGGACACCTCGATCTTCGTCGTCGAGGCGTCGTCACGCTCGTTCGGGACGCGGAAGGCGACCTTGGTGAACCCGCCCTGCTCGGCGGTTCCGGGGTTGACGGTCACATGCGCGAGGGCCGGGACGGCCAGGCCGAGGGACAGGGCGGTGGCGGCGGCGAGCACGCCTGCCGTACGGGGGAAGGTGGGCATGCGGAAACTCCACGTGTCTGTGGGAGGAAGAAGGAAAGAGGGGCGAGGTCAGCGGGCGGGAAGGGGCGGACCGCGCCTGGTGACGACGTGGCGGAGGAGCGGGCCGCCGCCGATGGCACGACGGGCGGCGGGCACCGGCGCCGGCCGTACCGCGACGGCGGTGGGCGGCGGCAGCAGACGGATCAGGCGGTGCCCGAGGCGGCGTAGCAGCGACCAGAGCGCGGCCTCGCCGCGGGCCAGCCACCAGCCGGTGACGAGGGTGACGGTCAGGTGGGCCAGCAGCATGCCGAGGCTCTCGCCGAGCCCGGACTCGTGCGCCTGCCCGTAGCCGAGGACGGCGGCGCCCCGCCCGTGGGCCGTCCCGAGGAGAGCGGCGGTGCCGTCCAGGCCGAACAGCTCGTGCAGCCCCGCCTGCAGGGCGACGAGCGTGACGTTGACGGTGGTGGACGAGCGCTCCCTGCCCGACAGCGCCAGCGCCACGGCCAGCACGGCACCGCCGCCCAGGCCGAGCATCCAGCCCGACGGGCCCGTGCCGCCGGCGGCGCGGTGGCCGAGGGCGGCCAGCAGCACGCAGACGGCCGAGAAGGCGGCCGCCCGCGTCAGCCGGAGGGGGAGGTCGGCGCGCATGGGTGCCCTCATGCTCTCACGCCACGCCCCGGGGCGGACCGTCCGGCGACTCCGCCCGAACCATACGGCTCCGGCCAATACCTGGCTCAAACATCTGATTTGTCGCTATGGTCAGGCCCGAGGTGATGTCTGTGCGGCATTTCGCTGGTTTGCTACTCGGCGTGATCGTGACCGGTGTCCTGCTGGTCGGAGGCGGCTGGGCAGTCCAGCAGGCGCTGATGATCGCGCCTGGAACGGCCGCGCCCGTCGCGGGTCCGAAGCTGTGGGTCGCGCTCGGCGCCATGGCGGCCATCGGCCTGGTGGTCGGGCTGGTGACGGCGGGCAGGGTGTCACCGCTGGCCACGTTCGTGCCCTCGCTCGTGCTGCTGGCATGGACGGTCGTCTACGCGCTCGACGTCCCCAGGGCCCTGTCGTTCGTGCCCGACGAGCCGTCCATGCACCGCGTCCTGGTGGAGGCGGGCGCCGGCAGCAGGACGCTGCTCACCACCGGCGTCTACGCCCTGCTGGGCGTGGCGTTGTTCCTGCCGGTGCTGATGCCCTCCCGCTGGAGCCGGCGCGACGACGCGGACGAGGAGTACGACGAGGCCGAGCAGGGCGCCTACTACTGACCGGCCCGGGTGTAGAGCCTGGTCACCACCTCTTCGATCGTCTCGTCGGGCGCGGTGGCCATCAGGTCGTCGAGCGAGCCGTCGAAGGCCAGCCTGCCGTGGTCGATGAGCATCACCCTGCGGCACAGGCGCTCGACGTCGCCGAGATCGTGCGTGGTCAGCAGCACGGTGGTGCCGCGCTCGGCGTTCACCCGCAGCAGGAACGAGCGGATGCTGTTCTTGCTGACCACGTCGAGCCCGATCGTCGGCTCGTCCAGCACCAGCACGTCGGGCGCGTGGAGCAGCGCGGCGGTCAGGTCGCCGCGCATGCGCTGGCCCAGGCTGAGCTGGCGCACCGGCGTGCGCAGGAAGGCGGCCAGGTCGAGGGTCTCCACCAGCTCGTCGAGCCGCTCGGCGAAAACCCTGCGATCTACTTTGTAAAGGAGCCGGATCAGCTCGAAGCTGTCCCGCAGCGGCAGGTCCCACCACAACGTCGTCCGCTGCCCGAACACCACGCCGATCCGCCTGGCCAGGACCGTGCGCCTGCGCGAGGGGTCGAGCCCCGCGACGCGCACCGTGCCGGAGGTGGGGGTGAGGATGCCGCACAGCATCTTGATGGTGGTGGACTTGCCCGCGCCGTTCGGTCCGAGACAGCCGACGAACTCTCCCGGCGCGACGGTGAACGACAGCTCGCGCACCGCGTGCACCAGCGTGCGCTTCACCTTGAACACGCGCCCGGCGCGCTCCAGCTCGATCATGGCTAACTCCCCGTCGATCGGTAGCGGCGGATGCCCTGGCGCCAGGCGAGGGCGGCCAGCAGGGCGAGAAGCAGGGCCGCGACGGGCCCGAGGAAACGCAGTGCCTCCGGCGTGCCGAAGGGGTCGTCCTTGCCCAGGACGTACAGGCCCGGCTGCCAGTTGACGAAGGCGAGCGGCAGCACGTAGGTGACGCCGCGCACCAGGTCGCGGCCGTAGACGCTGAAGGGGTACTGGGTGAGCTGGCCGCTGCCGTAGGTGAAGGCGTTGACCACCTCGGGGGCGTCGGTCAGCACGAACTGCGCCGCCCCCGCCAGCGTCCACAGCGAGGCGAAGATGACGCCCGCCGTGGCGATCATCACCGGGACCATCCACGCCCGCTGCCACGGGATGTCGAGCGCGGCCAGCGCCGTGACCAGGACGATCACCGACTGCAGCACGCGGCCGAACCTGGAAGGGGTGAACCTGTCGACGGCGGCCTGCAGCCAGGCGGGGGCCGGCTTGAGAAGCATCGTGTCCAGCGTGCCGGCCTTGATGTGCTGGCTGATCTTGTCGAGGTTGCCGACGCACATGTCGGCGACGGAGAAGGCGATGTTGGCCGCGCCGTACAGGAAGAGGACCTCCGCGCGGGTGAATCCGGCCAGCGCCGTGGTGTTGGCGAAGACCACCAGGATCACCGCGAGGTCCACGGCGGCCATCATGAGCCCGAAGCCGACCATGAGCGTGAAGGAGACGGGGTAGGCCGCGGCGGCGCGGGTCCACGTCCAGGCCAGCATGACGTAGGTCCTAACCACCCTGGATCACCACCTTGTGCCTGATCGCCCGCGTGCCGAGCGCGCCGAGGGCGAGCAGCGCGACCGCCCAGAGCGCCTGGAACGGCACGGCGTCGGCGAAGCCCGCCCTGCCGAGGTAGACGTCGGCGGGCAGCTGCGCCATCGCGGCCCACGGCAGCGTCGCGGCCACGTCGCCGAGCAGGCCGGGAAAGATCGGCAGGGGCAGCATCATCCCGCTGAAGAAGGTGGTGAGGACCATCGACACGGTCACCACGCCGCGGTCGTCGGCCAGCCAGCACACCGACAGCGCGATCAGGTAGCGCCAGGCGAAGCTGACCAGGACGCCGAGGGCGAAGCTGGCGGCGAAGGCCGCCCACCGCCCGGCGCCGGACGGCACGACGACGCCGAACACCAGCGCGCCGATGATCATTGGGGGGAGGCCGCGGACGAGGAACAGGTAGGCCGCCCTGCCCAGGTCCTCGGACAGGGCCCACGCCTGCAAGGAGGCGGGACGGACGAGGTCGAGGGCGATGTCGCCGGTGCGGATGCGTTCGGGAATGGTCAGGCCGCCGCCGAACAGCTGCATCGGGCCGATGAAGGCCTGGGTGACGAAGCAGAAGGTGACGGCGTCGAGCACGTCGTAGCCGGCCAGGCCGGGCTTGGCCTGCCACAGCGCGATCAGGACGTAGGCGCGCAGGATGCCGAAGACGCTGTTGGTGAAGGCTCCGGCGGCGGCGGCCCACACGTAGGTGGCGTGTTTGCGGAAGCCGTACCGGATGAGCCGGAGATAGAGGGAAATGGCGTGTCACCTCCGCTGTGTGATGGCATGACGACAGCCCGTGTCCGCGAGGGGGCACGGGTGTGCGGAGCGGTAATTATCCGCTCGTTGATCAGGTGTCGGCAAGGCGATATCGGCGGCGGCCGCCCGCCCGCCGGTTCGCGGTGCCCCGGTTCGGTCTGTGGG
Organism: Nonomuraea sp. NPDC003804; assembly: GCF_040610675.1. Lineage (NCBI taxonomy): Bacteria > Bacillati > Actinomycetota > Actinomycetes > Streptosporangiales > Streptosporangiaceae > Nonomuraea > Nonomuraea sp. NPDC003804. The sequence continues at coordinate 50,255 of NZ_JBEXMT010000046.1, read as the reverse complement.
CTCTGCGGCAGGGGGAGATGTACGGAGCGAAGGGCCGCGTCCGGCCTGGCGGCGATTCACCCGAAATAGAGGAGTTGCTTACTTGCCGATAGAACGATCCTCTGGAGGGAATTCTTTACCTGTGCGGCACGAGATCGACCTGGACGTCATCCCCGACTATCCGTTCAGCTGGCAGTCGCGAGCGCTCAACACGGTCATGCGCGGCACCCTGAAGCCCGCCGCCGGCCTGCTCCTGCGTCACTCCCTGGCCATCACCGCCTGCTCCCGGCTCGGCGAGCTGGCCAGGCTCGTGCCCGTGCGGCCGCCCGGCCACGTGGGCATCGTCGCGCACCGCCGCGGCGAATGGGTGCGCGCGGGGCAGGGCCTCGACGAGCGCAAGGTGCTCCTCTACTTCCACGGCGGCGGCTACTTCAGCTGCTCGCCCGCCACCCACCGGCCCATCACCTGGCGGCTGTCGGTGGTGGCCCGCCGTCCGGTCTTCGCCCTCGACTACCGGCAGGGCCCGGTCCACTCGCTGGCCGAGTCGCTGCAGGACGCCCTCGACGCCTACGGCGAGCTGATCGAACGCGGCCACGAGCCCGCCGACATCCTGCTCGCCGGCGACTCGGCGGGCGGCCACCTCACGCTGGCCACCCTGCTCGCGCTGCGCGACCGCGGGCTGCCACTGCCCGCGGCGGCCATCTGCCTGTCGCCGTGGACCGACCTGAGCGACACCCCCCGCAGGGCCAACCGCTGGACGGACCCGATGCTGCCGGCCGGGCGCGTCGAGTGGCTGGCCAGGCGGTGGACGTCGGGTCTGGACCCGCGTGACCCGCTGGTCTCGCCGGTCTTCGGCGACTACACCGGCCTGCCGCCACTGATGATCGTCACCGGCTCGACCGAGGTGCTGCGCGACGAGGGTCGCAGGGTCGCGGTGCGCGCCCGCGCGGCGGGCGTGCCGGTGACCTACGAGGAGTGGCCGCGGATGCCGCACGTCTTCGCCATCCTGGCCGACGTGCTGCCCGAAGCGCGGCTGGTCTACCGGCACATGGCCCGCTTCCTGGCCGCCGTGCACGCCTCAGGAGAGGAATCTTCTCTCGCGGCCTGACGTTCCAGTTGTAGGTTAGGGTGACCTAACTACAGCTGGGGGGTTCTCATGACCGAGCATCGTGGCGTCGTGCTGCGGACCGAGCGGCTCACGCCGCACATGGTGCGGGTGGTGGTCGGCGGCGACGGCTTGCGTGACTTCGCCACCGCTGGGTTGACCGACCACTACGTCAAGCTCGTCTTCCCGGTGGAGGGCGTGACGTATCCGACGCCGTTCACCGTCGCCACCTGCAGGGAGCTCCTGCCGCGCGAGCACTGGCCGCGGCTGCGCACCTACACTGTGCGCGCCTGGGAGCCGGCGGCGAGGGAACTGACCCTCGACTTCGTGGTCCACGGCGACGAGGGACTGGCCGGTCCGTGGGCCGCGGCCGCCAGGCCCGGCGACGTGATCCACCTGCTGGGTCCCGGCGGCGGCTACGCGCCGAGTCCCGAGGCGGACTGGCACCTGCTCGCCGGTGACGAGAGTGCGCTCCCGGCGATCGCCGCCTCCCTGGAGGCGCTGCCCGAAGGGGCCAGGGCGCATGTCCTCGTCGAGGTCGAGTCGGCGGCGGAGGAGCAGAAGCTGGACGCTCCCGTGGTCTACCTGCACCGGGAGGGCGCGCCGTACGGGCGCAAGCTGGTGGAGGCGGTGCGCGGTCTGCACTTCCCCGAGGGCAGGGTGCACGCGTTCGTGCACGGCGAGGCGGGCTTCGTCAAGGAGTTGCGCCGCTTCCTGCGCGTGGAGCGGCAGATCCCGCTCGAGCAACTGTCCATCTCCGGCTACTGGCGGCTCGGCGTCGACGACGAGGGCTGGCGCGCGGTCAAGAAGGAGTGGAACCGCCAGGTGGAGGTGGAGGAGAGCGCCGCCCTCGACGGATGAGCCCCGGCACTGGCCCCTCGTCCCTGAAAGCCCAGGTACCTCAGCTCTTTCTCACCTAGCGGAAAGATTCGCCTTACCTTCGATACTCCTTGTGGCAGTCCCGGGGAAATGCCTCGCCCGATCCGGTCACAGTGTGCTGTGGCCGTGGTCCAGAGCAGGAGAGGCGAGCCGGATGGCGCGTGGTACGAGCGGCATGCCGCCAGGCGTGCGACCGCTGACGGTGGGCGACCCGGTGATCATCGGCAGGTACCTGCTGCTCGGCCGCCTGGGCGCCGGCGGGATGGGCGTGGTCTACCTCGCCGAGCACCCGCGGGGCGGGCTGGTGGCGCTGAAGACCCCGCACGACGTGCACCTGCGGGACGCCACGCTCCGCGCCAGGTTCGCCGAGGAGGTGACGTTCTCGCGCAGGGTGGTGCCGTTCTGCACGGCCGCCGTGATCGAGGACGGCAGTGATCGCGACCGGCCGTACCTGGTCTGCGAGTACATCCCGGGGCCGGCGCTGTCGCAGGTGGTGGTGGGGCGCGGCCCGCTGACGCCCGACCTGGCCTACGGCGTCGCGCTCGGGGTGGCCGCCGCGCTGGTCGCCGTCCACGACGCGGGGCTGGTGCACCGCGACCTCAAGCCGGGCAACGTGCTGCTGTCGCCGGACGGGCCGCGCGTCATCGACTTCGGCATCGCCCGCGACGTCGACACCGCCGCCGCCCACACCCAGGCGGGGCTGGTGATGGGCAGTCCTGGCTGGGTGGCGCCCGAGCGGCTGACCGGCGGTGCTGCCGTCCCGGCCTCCGACGTGTTCGCGTGGGGCTGCCTGATCGCCTTCGCCGCCACCGGCCACCATCCGTTCGGGGCCGGCGAGGCCGACGTGCTGACCAGGCGGATCGTGCTGGAACAGCCGCGGGTCGACGGCGTGCCCGCGCTGCTGCGGCCGGCGGTGGAGGCGGCACTGGCCAAGGATCCCGCCGCGCGGCCCAGCTCGGCCGAACTGCTGCGCGCCTTACTGGCCGCGGGCGGCGTGGGCGACCCCTGGGACCTGCGCGAGGCCGTCGGCCGGGTGCTGGGGGACATCTGGACACCGGTGCCGTATCCGCCGGGTGGGGGCAGGGTGCGCCTGGCCGACGCGCCGCCGGACCCGGCGGGGACCGAACCGCCGGGGCGGCCCGGCCCTGCCGCGCGCCGGCGGCGGGCCAGGTCGGGCGCTCAGCTGTCGCACGCGAGCTTCGCCGCGCTGGCCACCGTCTCGATCGCGGCCCTGACGGTGGCCGCGGCCAGCGGGGGAGCCGGGATCCGGCTGGACGGCACCCGCCGGCCGGAGGCCGTTCCCTTCGTCGTGCCCCACGGCACCGCGCAGTCCACGATCAGGCCGGATCCGCTGACCAGGGCACCGGCCGAGCCGATCCCCGCCGGGCCGTCGATCACCCCGACCGTGGTCGTCACCCAGACCAGGACGCTGGGGCCCACGACGCTGCGACCGCCGTCCACGTCGCCGGAGGAGCGGAGCCGGCCCGACCACGAGAGCGTCTGGTCGCCCGACCCGCCGGGCAACGGGGACCCGGGCGACTGCGTCAACCCGGCGGGCAAGCGGCGTGGGCGTGACTGCCCGCAGCCCTCCTCCAGCATCACCACGATCCCGCAGGAGGGACCGGGCGAGACACCGGACCCGTCGGCGTCGGCGTCGGTCACCCCGACCGACCCGGTGTCGCCCGGCCCCACGGACTCCTCGCCGGGCGCCTGAACCGCGGGGGCGGCCTCCTGCGCCGGGCGTTCGGGGGTCAGCGCCGCCCGGCGGGGGCGGGCCGGGGCCTGCCGTACCGGAGGGAGAGCGCGGTGGCCGCGCAGAGCAGCAGCGCGCCCGATCCGATGATGGACACGGCGACGCCCGCGAGCTCCGCGACCAGGCTGCCGGCCAGCACGCCCGCGATCGTTACGTTGACCATGAGCGCGTTGGCCAGCGCGACGCCGCGCCCGCGCAGGTCCTCGGGCAGGTCGCGCAGCAGGGTGTGGGCGACGGGGACCTGGAACAGGACCGACCCGAAACCGGTCAGCAGGCACCACGCGCCGATCGCCGCGATGTGGCCGCTCCACTGGGCGGGGGCGAGCGCGACCATGGACAGGCCGAAGGCGACGATCGAGGCGGGCAGCAGCCGGTCGGGGAAACGGCGCAGCAGCGCGGGACCGGCCAGCGCGCCGAGGATCGAACCGCCGCCGAACAGCGCCTGCGCCAGCCCGAACGTGAGGGCGGGCAGCTGGAAGACGGTCAGCAGCTGGGCGTTGAGGTTGGTGGTGAACAGGCCGAGGGCGAGCATGACCGGCGTCAGGAAGACGGCCAGGTACCGCAGCGAGGGCACCGCCAGGACGCCGCGCACGCCGGCGCGCAGCGCCGCCCAGTATGGCTCGCGCGCCGCGGACGGCACCTCGCGCAGCACCGCCATGCTGCCCAGCAGCAGCGCGGAGAGCAGGAAGCTGGCCGAGTCGATCATCAGGACGAGGGGGACGCTGCCGGCCGCGATCAGCAGCCCGCCCAGCGCCGGGCCGAGCAGGTTGATCGTGTGGGCGGTGCTCTGGAACAGGGCGACCGCGGAGGGGATGCTGTGCCCGCCGACGATCTTCGGGATGGCGGCGATGCGGGCGGTCTCGAAGAACGCCTTGCCCAGGCCCTCCAGGAAGATCAGCGCCAGCAGGAGCCAGGCCGAGCGCAGGGCGGGGATCATGGCCAGCACGATCAGCGCTCGGGCCAGGTCGGAGCCGATGAGCAGGACCCGCTTGGGCAGCCGGTCGGCCAGCGGGCCGACGAAGGCGCCGAGGATGCCCGACGGGAGCAGCTGCGCGACGACGACGAGCGCGATCAGCACGACGGGGGCGACGGTGAGCGTGGCGGCGACGTAGATCAGGGTGACCTTGGTGATGGCGTCGCCGAGGAAGGACACCACGACGGCGAGCCAGTAGGTGAGGTAGGTGCGGTCCCGCAGCAGCCTGAGCACCCTCGTGAGGCTAGATCGGCCGGAAGGGGGCGAAGGTGAGGGATCGCGCGGAGCGTAAAGCGCCCCGGTCCCGCGGGCGCGCGGGACCGGGGCGGTCGCCGGGGAACCCTCCCATGCCCTAGGAGGTGTCGGCGAGTCCGGGCGGGCTCTTTAGTGGAACTGCTCCTCCTCGGTGGAGCCCCTGAGCGCGGTCGTCGAGGAGTCGGGCGCGATCGCCGTGCTGACCAGGTCGAAGTAGCCGGTGCCCACCTCGCGCTGGTGCCTGGTGGCGGTGTAGCCGCGCGCCTCGGCCGCGAACTCGGCCTCCTGCAGCTCGACGTAGGCGGTCATGCCGTCGGCGGCGTAGCCGTGGGCCAGGTTGAACATGGAGTGGTTCAGCGAGTGGAAGCCGGCCAGCGTGATGAACTGGAACTTGTACCCCATGTGCCCGAGCTCGCGCTGGAACTTGGCGATCGTGGAGTCGTCCAGGTGCTGCTTCCAGTTGAAGGACGGCGAGCAGTTGTAGGCGAGCATCTGGTCGGGGTACCTGGCCTTGATCGCCTCGGCGAACTCGCGGGCCACGTCGAGGTCCGGGGTGGAGGTCTCCATCCACAGCAGGTCGGCGTAGGGGGCGTAGGACAGGCCGCGGTCGATGCAGGCCTCGACGCCGTTGCGGACCCGGTAGAAGCCCTCGGCGGTACGGTCACCGGTGGTGAAGCGCTGGTCGCGGGGATCCACGTCACTGGTCAGGAGCGTCGCGGCCTGGGCGTCGGTCCGCGCGATGATCAGTGAGGGGACGCCCGACACGTCGGCCGCCAGTCGGGCGGCGTTGAGCGTCTTGATGTGCTGGCCGGTCGGGATCAGCACCTTGCCGCCGAGGTGGCCGCACTTCTTCTCCGAGGCGAGCTGGTCCTCCCAGTGCACGCCCGCGGCGCCGGCCGCGATCATGCCCTTCATCAGCTCGAAGGCGTTCAGCACGCCACCGAAGCCGGCCTCGGCGTCGGCGACGATCGGGGCGAGCCAGTGGGTCTGGTCCGAGCCCTCCGACCAGCTGATCTGGTCGGCGCGCAGCAGCGCGTTGTTGATGCGGCGCACGACGGCGGGCACGGAGTTGGCCGGGTACAGCGACTGGTCGGGGTAGGTCTGCCCACCGAGGTTCGCGTCCGCCGCCACCTGCCAGCCGGACAGGTAGATCGCCTTCAGGCCCGCCTTCACCTGCTGCACGGCCTGGTTGCCGGTCAGCGCGCCGAGCGCGTGCACGTAGTCCTCGGTGTGCAGCAGGTCCCACAGCCGCTCGGCGCCGAGTCTGGCAAGCGTGTGCTCCTCCTGCACGCTGCCGCGCAGCCGGACGACGTCCTCGGCGGAGTAGGTGCGCTCGGTGCCCTTCCAGCGGGGGTCGTTCTCCCATGCGTGCCGCAGCTGGTCAGCCGCTCCCTTGAGGCGATCGTCCATTTTTCACTCCTTTGTCGTCCCCTGGGTGCTTGTTCCGAGTGTCTGCCCCGGGCAAGCCCTCTCAGTAGGGTCCGAAGTGCAGAAGATTCGATGAATTTCCCATCTGGGACATACTGACGGGTATTCGATAGAGAAGAATTCACGACTTTTCGCTATGGACTAGACCACTGGACCGGCTGTCACCTCGGCGTTCGGTACCCGGCCCGTGTTCCGGCGGCGATCGGAGGTCCATCGCCCACTTCAGCCCGGCTTCCGGTGGCTGGGTGTAGAAAAACCAGGATTCTTCCCCTTATGATGCGCGCATGGCCCCCTTGCTCGGCGAAGAACCGCTTTCTTTGACGCAGGAGCTCGATCTCATCGCCTTCGGCCAGCGCCTGCGTCACCTGCGCAAACAGCGCGGGCTGACCCTGTCCGACCTGGGGGAGCGGGTCAGCAGGGCACCCAGCCAGCTGTCCCTGCTGGAGAACGGCAAGCGCGAGCCGAAGCTGTCGCTGCTCAAGTCACTGGCCACCGCGCTCAACGTGCCGGTCGAGGAACTGCTGCGCCGCCAGCCGCCCAACCGCCGCGCCCAACTGGAGATCGCGCTCGAGGAGGCCCAGCGCGACCCGCTCTACGCCGGGCTCGGCCTGCCACGGCTGAAGGTCTCCGCCCGGGTGCCCAACGACGTCCTCGAGCACATCCTCGGCCTGTACGGCGAGCTGCGCGCCAGACAGGCCCGCGGCACCGCCACCCCCGAGGAGGCGCGAGCGGCCAACGCCGAACTGCGCCGCAGGCAGCGCGAGCAGGGCAACTACTTCCCCGAGATCGAGAAGGCCGCGGCCGCGGCGCTGGCCGCCGTCGGCTACCGCACTGGCGCGCTGTCGCAGAGCACGGTCCAGGCGCTGGTCACCCACTTCGGCTACTCCGTCAACACCGTGCAGGACCTGCCGCGCTCCGTCAGGTCCATCACCGACCTGCGCAACCGCCGCATCTACGTCAAGCACGAGCAGCTCGGCATGCACACCCCGCGCACGATCCTGCTGCAGACCCTCGGCCACCTCGCGCTCGGCCACGGCAAGCCGCGCGACTTCGCCGACTTCCTGCTGCAGCGCACCGAGGCCAACTACTTCGCCGCCGCCGTCCTCGTGCCCGAGCGCACCGCCACCCCGTTCCTCCAGGAGGCCAAGCAGGACCGTGCCCTGTCGGTGGAGGACCTGCGCGACGTCTTCGCCGTCTCCTACGAGATGGCCGCCCACCGCTTCACCAACCTGGCCACCCACCATCTCGACCTGGTCTGCCACTTCGTCCGCAACGACGCCGGCGGCACCATCTACAAGGCCTACGAGAACGACGGCATCGTCTTCCCCGCCGACGAGCAGGGCGCCATCGAGGGGCAGCGCATGTGCCTGCAGTGGTCCGGACGGCAGGTCTTCCTGTCACCCGACCGGTTCTCGGTCTTCTACCAGTACTCCGACTCGCCGACCGGCACCTACTTCTGCGTGGCGCACGTCGACCCGTCCCGTGAACGCGACTTCGCGATCACGCTGGGCGTGCCGTACCGGGAGTCGCGGTGGTTCCGCGGGCGCGAGACGACCAACAGGACGCGCTCCAACTGCCCGAACGGCGACTGCTGCCGCCGCCCTCCGGCCGAGCTGGCCCAGCGCTGGGAGGGCTACGCCTGGCCGTCGGCACGCGCCAACTCCCACGTGCTGGCCGCGCTGCCGCCCGGCTCGTTCCCCGGCGTGGACGAGGCCGACGTCTACACCTTCCTCGAACGGCACGCCACCCACGGCTGAGCCTTCCCTGGCCCCCGGCCTGGCGGGTCGCGTCAGGGTCCGGGCGGTCACGTCGTACGGTTCCCGGTGGCGTGACGGGTGGCGTGCAGGGTGTGCTGGGTGGCGCACGACACCCGGCTCAGCGCCACGGTCAGCGCGTTGGCCGGGAGGGCGGGCACGGCCAGGCTGTGGACCCGGGCCCGGCGCAGCCGTGAGCCGGCCGGCACCTGCGGGACGCGCGAGCCCAGCCCGACCGCTCGAAGGAGTTCCAGCGTCCTGGGGGTGTAGCCGACCGCGCGCGGATGCGGCGAACCCGCGGTACGGCGCTCGACGACCATCGCGGGAACCCCGCGCCAGGACAGGAACACCGTCGCCGACAGGCCTACCAGCCCGCCGCCGACGACCAGCACCGATGTCGATTCCGTTCGCATGACCCTCCTCGGCCCGCGCGGCTTCGGGAACCGTCAGGTGTCTTGAGCTGTCAGGTGTCTTGAGGGGGTGTCGCCGATCCGCCGGTGTTCCCGATGCCGGTGTCCAGGATGTCCAGCGCGCGGCCGACCGTGTCGGTCAGGGTGGCGACGATCTGTTCAGGCGACCGGCCCGCGCCCCGCAGCCGTGCCGCCTCCTCGACCATGGCGGAGACGGTGGTCAGGACGAAGGCGGCGATCGCCCGTGCCGCGACGGCTCCCAGATGCGCGGGCACCCGGTCGGACAGGATCGCCGCCAGATCCTCCTGGTATCGGGTGCCACGCAGTCGCAACGCGTCCTGTAGCGCCGGACTGTTCTGGATGATGGTGACGACACCGGCGAGCCGATCGTCGACCGCGGTCCGTGGATCTCCGCCGTCCGGCGCCTGCGGCAGCTCCGGCAGGTAGGCGAACAGGCGCGGCAGCTCGTCCTTGAGGAACGCCGGCAGCGAGGCGCTCAGCGGGAGCTGGTCGACCATGTCGATCACGTCGGCCTCGACCGGGCGGTGCCAGGCGAAGAGGAGGTCCTCCTTGGCAGGGAAGTGGTTGACAACGGTCTGTTTCGCGACGTCCGCGGCCTCGGCGACGTCGGCGATGGTCACCGCGTCGTAGCCCCGCTCGCTGAACAGGGCCAGCGCGGTGGTGGCGATCCGCTCCCTGGTCTGGCGCCGCCGCCGCTCGTGCCGGGACGGCGCGCCTTCCTGCTGCGGCTGTGGCCGGTCGGCGCCGCTCGCGTCGGTGCTCATGGAAGGACCGTACCATGAATAGGTCGATACCAGTACTGGTACCAGTCTAATGACCTGTCGCGCCCCCAGTGTCAGGCCGCGTCGTGGAAGACCAGGCCCAGCGTGTGCCGCCGGCCGCGCCGTACCGTGCTGACGCCGTGCCGGACCGGCGATGCCGACCAGCCGCGGGAGGAGCGGACAGGGCGGTCCCTCGTGGTGAAGACCAGCCCGTGACCCTGCGGCAGCAGCGTCACCGTGCCCCGCGACTGGGCCCGTGGCCGCTGCTCGACCAGCAGGAACTCGCCGCCCTCGTAGTCGGCGCCAGGCGCGTCCAGCCCGATCACGACCTGCAGGGGGAAGACGAGATCGCCGTACAGGTCGCGGTGCAGCGCGTTCCAGTCGCCGTCCCGGTAGCGCAGCAGGATCGGGGTGGACTTGGTCTGCCCCGCCGCGTGGCACATCTCCAGCCATTCCGCCAGCGTGTCCGGCCAGGGGGCGGGCCTGCCGAGCCTGGCGGCCCAGTCCCTGGCGATGGGCAGCAGCCAGGGGTAGAACGCCTGCCGCAACTCCTCCACCGGCTCAGGGAAGGGCCGGTCGAAGTAGCGGTACTGGCCCCGGCCGAACCGGTAGCGCTCCATGTCGATCGTCGAGCGGAACCGGGCGACCTCGTCGTACAGGCCGACGATCTCGCGGCACTCGTCCGGGGTGAGGACCGGACCGGTCAGCGCGCACCCGTGCGCGTCCATCTCCTGAGCCAGGGCGGCCCAGTCGGCCCTGTCCACGCGTTCGTGCGGCTTCGGCATGATCTGCTCCTTTCTCGATGTCAGACGAACAGCGGCTGCAGCGCGCCCTCGTGGGTCAGCAGGTACCGCTTGCGCTCCAGGCCGCCGGCGTAGCCGGTCAGCGACCCGTTGGCGCCGATCACCCGGTGACACGGCCTGACGATCAGCAGCGGGTTGGCGCCGATCGCCCCGCCCACCGCGCGGATCCGGTCGCGCGGCGCCCCGACCTGCTCGGCGAGCCGGCCGTAGGTGGTGGTCCTGCCGTACGGCAGGCCGTCCAGCGCGGCCCACACCGTCTCCTGGAAGGCGCTGCCGTGGTGGACGAAGCCCAGCTCGAAGCCGGTCCGCTCGCCCGCGAAGTACTCGCGCAGCTGGCGCTCGACCGCGGCGAACGCGCCGGGATCGCGCCGCCCCGCCCGCGCGCCGCCCTGGCCGGCGCTCTGGCCGGTGCTTTGGCCGGCGCCCTGGGTCGCGCCCTGGTCAGCGAACGACACCGACGCCAGGGCCAGCCCGCCCCTGGCCGCCTCGGACCGCTCCCCGATCAGCAGCAGCTCGCCGATCGGGCTGTCGACCGTCGTGTGGACGTTCATGCTCCGCACCCTTCTTCGTGGTGTCCCTCTCTTGAGAGAACACCGGAGGGCCCAGGAAGGATCGGCGGTTTTCGGACCTCGCGGTGGCGACGCGGCGCCCTCGTCTGGCGGCCGCCGGTCAGGGCGGCCTCCCGTCGGACGACCCCTCGTCAGGAACGCCTGAGCCGGACTCTAAGCTGAGGTGACATCGACGGGGGAGGGGCTTGTGCTGCCTGAGGTAGAGGCGTGGCTGCGGAGCCGCACGTCCTCAGCCGCCGACTGGCCCCTCGAGGCGCTCCTGGAGCGCAAGGGCGACACGACGATCAGCGTCGTCCTGCCCGCCCGCGACGAGCGCGAGACCGTCGGCGAGATCGTCGGGGTGATCAGGCGGGAGCTGCGCGCCCTGGTCGACGAGGTCGTGGTGATCGACTCCCGATCGAGCGACGACACCGCCGTGGTGGCCGCCAGGGCGGGCGCGTCCGTGCACGCCCAGGACGAGATCCTGCCCGATCTCAAACCGCTCGACGGCAAGGGCGAGGCGCTGTGGAAGTCGCTGGCGGTCACCTCGGGCGACCTGCTGGCCTTCATCGACGCCGACCTGCGCGACTTCCGCTCCTCCATGGTGACCGGACTGCTCGGCCCGCTGCTGTCCGACCCGTCCGTGGTCTATGTCAAAGGCAGCTACGACCGTCCCCTGCTCGGCGCGCCCACCGGCGGCGGCAGGGTGACCGAGCTGGTGGCCCGCCCGCTCATCAACATGCACTGGCCCGAGCTGGCGGGGTTCGTGCAGCCGCTGGCGGGAGAGTACGCAGGGCGGCGCTCGGCGCTCGAACGCGTCCCCTTCGTCACCGGCTACGGCGTCGAGCTCGGTCTGCTGGTCGACCTGTACGAGCTGGCCGGGCTCGACGCGCTGGCCCAGGTCGACCTCGGCTCCCGTGAGCACTCCCACCAGTCGACCGAGGCGCTCGGCGGGATGGCGGGGCAGATCATGCTGGCCGCCTGGTCCCGGCTCGAACGGCAGGGCAAGATGATCCCGCTCCACGAGCCTTCCGTACGGCTGTCGCAGTTCCGCAGGAACGAACGCGGTCACCACGTGCTGACCAGGAACGTCTCGGTCGCGGAACGACCTCCGATGATCACCCTGGCCGGTTGACCCGGACGGGCCGACGCGCCCTTGTCCGCGCTCGACCAAGCGCGCCGGATCGGGACTCGCAGCGCAGATGACCGCCTGGATCCGGTCGCGCAGGCCGAGCTTGGACAGCACGTTACGGACGTGGGCCGGGGGCGGCCGCCGTCTCCCTCCGCACATCGATCTCACCCGGTCTCCGAGAGCGGCGGCGTCACCCGGTCTTCGAGAGCGGCGGCGCTGACGGTGACACCGCGAGCGTTGTCCGGGAAAAGGCTCAGGGGTGTTGGTGGTGCCGGCCGCTGTCGTCGGGGCCGGGGCGGGTCCGCGAGCGGAAGGTGCGGCGGTAGGTGTCCGGGGGCACGCCGACCGTGCGGTTGAAGTGCCGGCGCAACGTCGTGGCGGTGCCCATGCCGGTGGCCGCCGCGATGGTGTCGATGCTGTCGTCGGTGGTCTCCAGCAACTCCTGGGCGTGGCGGATCCGCTGGGTCAGCAGCCACTGCAGCGGAGTCGTACCCGTCACCGACCTGAAATGGCGGCCCAGGTTGCGCGAGCTCATCCGCGCCTGGCGGGCCAGGTCCTCCACGGTCAGCGGACGGTCCAGCCGTTCGATCACCCAGGGGAACAGTTCGGCGAGCGGGTGGTTGTCCGGGGCGGGCACCGGGGTGGTGACGAACTGCGCCTGGCCCCCGTCCCGGTGTGGCGGCACGACCAGGCGGCGGGCGACCACGTTGGCGATCGCCGAGCCGCGGTCGAGGCGGACGAGGTGCAGGCACAGGTCCACGGCGGCGGCCTTACCGGCGGAGGTGAGCACGCTGCCGTTGTCCACGTAGAGGACGTCCGGGTCCACCTTCACCTGCGGGTAGCGGGCGGCCAAGGTGTGGGTGTGCGCCCAGTGCGTCGTCGCGCGCCGCCCGTCCAGGAGGCCGGCGGCGGCCAGCACGAAGGCACCCGTGCACAGGGAGGCCACGCGCGCGCCTGCCTCGTGGGCCGCGCGCACCGAGTCGACCAGGTCGGCGGGTGGGTCCTCGTCGACGTCGGCCCAGCCCGGGACGATCACCGTGTCGGCGTCCGGCAGCCGGTCAAGACCGTGGTCGGGCTCCAGCCGGAACCTGCCTGCCCGTACGGAGCCCGGCCCGCAGACGGCGACGCTGTACCAGGGGCCTGCCACGCCGTCCGGGGCGGCGCCGAAGATCTCGTACGCCACGGACAGCTCGAAGTGCAGCATCCCGTCGGTGACGGCCAGCGCGACAGTACCCATGTCCGGAATTGTACGTGTCATGGCGTTCCGGACACTCGCGGTGGGATGCCGGCCTTCGCCAGGATGTCCGCAACCAATCATTCGAGGACAGGGGACCACCCATGGGATCGGGGCACACGGTGGCGGTGTTCGGCGCGTACGGGCACACCGGGCGTTTCGTGGTGGCACAGCTGCTGGAGCGCGGGTTCGTTCCGGTTCTGTCCGGGCGCGACGCCGACAGGCTGAAGATGCTGGCGGCGTCCGAATCCGGCCTGGAGGCCCGGCCGGCGTCGGTCGACGACCCGGCCTCGCTCGACCGCGCACTGGCCGGTGCGGCGGCCGTGATCAACTGTGCCGGGCCCTTCGCCGATACCGCCGCCCCCGTGATCGAGGCGGCACTGCGCGCCGGGATCCCGTATGTGGACGTGGCGGCCGAAGTCGAGGCCAACGTCGACACGTTCGCGCACTTCACCGACCGCGCCCGCGACGCGGGAGCGGTGATCGTCCCCGCGATGGCCTTCTACGGCGGCCTCGGCGACCTGCTGGCCACCGCGACCATGGGCGACTGGACCACGGCCGACGAAGCGCACATCGCGTACGGGCTGAGCAACTGGCACCCCACCGCCGGGACGCGTGCCGCGGGCGCGGTCTCCCGGCAGCGGCGGGGCGGACGCCGCGTTCGATACACCAACGGACAGCTGGAGTACCGCCATGACGACCCGCCGACCCTCGACTGGCCGTTTCCCGACCCGTTGGGCACCCGGGCGGTCATCGGCGAGTTCACGATGGCCGACGTGGTCACCATCCCCAGCCACCTGTCCATTCCTGAGGTGCGCACCTACATGACGGTCGAGGCGGCCAGAGACGTGTTGGCCCCGGACACACCGACGCCGGCCACGGTCGACGAGCATGGGCGGTCGGCGCAGACCTTCCTCGTCGACGTCGTCGTGCGCTCCGGCGGCATGGAACGGCGCGCTGTGGCCAGAGGCCAGGACATCTACGCCGTCACCGCGCCGCTCGCGGTGGAAGCGGTCGCCCGCATCCTCACGGGACGGACCAGGACGGTCGGTGTCGCCTCCGCGGGTGCGGTCTTCGACGCGCCGGACTTCCTCCGCGCACTGTCCCCGCACATTTCCATTGACCTGCGCCAGTAGTCGACAGACCGGGCCGCTTCCGGTGTGGATATACAGGTTCCATGCCGGCTTCACCGGTCCGCTTCCATGCCGGCTTCACCGGTCCGCGCACCGGCACGCTCGGGCCTCGCGCGGGATCAGGACCCCGCCCCTCCGGCTGTGGGCCCACCGCCGCTTGACCTGCGGGACTCCGGTGAGCGCGAGGCGGAGCATCGGGTCGGGCCGGGGGCGCGCCGTCGGGCTCCTTCCCCGGTTCGATGGGAGGGGCTTCGGCCGTACGGCTCGCGACTCGCGCGCACCGCGGCGTGCGGGACGGGCGGCCTGCGGCATGTGGGAGCGATGGGCGCAGTATGGGGGATCGGCGGCCCGCGGTATGTGGGAGCGATGGGCGCAGTATGGGGGATCGGCGGCCCGCGGCATATGGGACCGATGGATCGCGATATGCCGGATCGGCGGCCCTGGGTTGCGGGATCGATGGGCCGCGGTATGGGGGACCGGTGGGCGGAGCGCCGGGGCGGGCCGTACAGAATGGGCCGCATGAGCAGATGGCGTGACCTGACCGGTGGAAAGCTGGGCGAGGCCTATGACGGACGCTTCACGGCGCTGGCCGCCACGGGTGCCGACGTCCACGGAGAGGCGCGCTTCTGCGCCGCGCTGGTGCCGCCCGGCGCGCGGGTCCTCGATGCGGGATGCGGCACCGGCAGGGTGGCGATCTGGCTGGCCGAGCAGGGCTACGAAGTGGTGGGCGTCGACCTCGACCCCTCCATGCTCGCCGTCGCCAGGAACAGGGCGCCGGAGCTGACCTGGATCGAGTCCGACCTGGCCGCGTTCGACCTTCCCGAGCGCTTCGACCTGGTCGTCGCGGCGGGCAACGTGATCCCGCTGCTGGCCGAGGGCAGCGAGCCTCAGACCGTGTGCCGCCTCGCCGACGCGCTGCACCCCGGCGGCCTGCTGGTGGCCGGATTCGGGCTCGACGCCGATCACCTGCCGGTACGCCCGACATTCACGCTCGACGACTACGACACCTGGTGCGCGGCCGCTGGGCTACGGCTGCGGGACCGCTTCGCCACCTGGGACGGCGAGCCGTACCGGGATGGGGGGTACGCGGTCAGCGTGCACGGCCAGTAACTGCGCCGGACCGGGTCGGTCGCAGCACCCGGGACGGCGAGCCGTACGGGATGGTGGATACACAGTCAGCGTGCACGGCCGGTAACCGCACGCGGCGCGCCGGATCGGGCCGGTCGCCGCGCATCAATCCGCGGCGGGAGCGCCGCGCCCATGCCGGCCGTCCGGTCCGGGTCGCGCCCGGTGTGCGGTCAGGGGTGCGCCGGGCGTGTGCCGGCCGCGCGCTCAGGGACGCCCGGGGTGAGCCGGGTGGAGTCGACGTCGTCGCCCGGTGATCGGGTGATCGGTCAGGGCGCGCCGCCCTTGAGCGCGGCGGCGACGAAGGCGGCGATCTGGTCGCGCCCCGCCGCCTCGTCCTCCACGTCGTCGCCCAGGATGATCCGGCCGAGTTGCCGCATCATGGACGGCCACAGCGCCAGCCCGGTGAGCGTGAACAGCAGCCTGGCCACCTCGGGCGACGGCTCCCTGTCGAGCCCGGCCGCCAGCGACGCGGTCTTCTTCCCGCAGCGCGCCACCCGCGCCTCGAACCCGGGCAGCTCGGGGCCGCGGAAGTTCAGCGCCTCCCACATGAGCAGCCGCACCAGGTCGGGGTGCTCGCGGTAGTAGTCGGTCAGCTCGGCCACGTACTGGACGGGGTCGCTGGGCAGCGCGATCCGCTCGGTGAGGTCGTCGAGCGCGTCGGTGATCACGGCATTGAAGAGATCCACCTTCGTGCCGAAATGACCATAGATGCGCTCCTTGTTGACGCCCGCCCGTTCGGCGATGCGGTCGACGCGCGCCCCGGCCAGGCCGTGGGCGGCGAACTCCTCCCGCGCGGCCTTCAGAAGCGCGGCGCGGGTGGCGGCGGTCGAGTCCTTCGTGCCCATGTCCTGGGTCCCGCTCCTCACGCCATGGCTGGCGCGCCTCGGCGCACCCGTCCGGGCCGCCGCCTTCCTGCTGCTGGGCGCCGCGGTGCTCGCCGTCACCGGCGCCACCGTGCCGGGCGCGGTGGGGCTGGCCGTCCTGCTCGCCCTCTGCGTCGCGGCGATCACCGCGGGACTGCCCGCACTGAACGAGTCCATCGCCGCGCTCGCCGAGGGCTCTCGCGGCACCGCCCTGGCGCTCTTCTCCTTCTTCCTGGCGGTCGGCAGCAGCCTGGGGCCGTTGGCGGCGGCCACGTTCACCGGCTTCAACCTGCTGATGTACGGCCTGGCGGGCGCGATGGTCGTCGCGGCCCTGGCGGTGCTGGCGTCGAGGGCGATCACGGCAGGCCGCCGTCCCTGAACGGACGCACCCTCGCGGCAGGCCACCGCCGTTCGAAGCGAGCGTGGCAGGCCATGCGCGAGACGCCTGGTCAGCCCCTACGGCCGGCCGCCCCGTCCGACCCACGCGCTTCATGTCGCGGGTTCACCCCCATTGCGACCGCCTCGCGCATGTACTGGATCCCACCTGCGACGCCCTCGCGCATACGCCGGGCCCCGCGACCGCCTCGCGCACGTACCGGACCCCACCTGAGCAGCCCTCGCGTATGCGTCGGGCCCCCAACCCCCGACCGTCTCCCGCAAGTGCCGTGGGCACATCGGCGCCGGTGGGCGCCAGACGCTCCCATCAAGACGCTGCCCCCGACTCTGGGTTTCCGAGCGCGACCGCATCGTCTCGCCGGCATCACCGCCCACCCAGGGGCCGCTGCCAGCGCCGGCTCCAGGCCCGCCTGACCGATCCCCGGCAGTGGCGGCCTGCCGTACCGGCGGGTACAGTCAGTGATGTTACCGCCGGTAACGTCCGCTGGGGCGGGAGCCGGAAATATCACCATTTGAGTGGGAGCAGTGGTATGGCCGGCTTCTGTCCAGAACCCAGCGACGACGTCCGTGACGTGCGCACATGGGTGCACGAGTTCGCCCGTGACGTCATCCGCCCCGCAGGCGCCGAGTGGGACGAACGCGAAGAAACCCCCTGGCCCGTCATCCAGGAAGCCGCGAAGGTCGGCCTGTACTCGCTCGACTTCTTCGCCACCCAGTGGTTCGAGGAGAGCGGCCTCGCGCTCCCCGTGGCGTTCGAGGAGATCTTCTGGGGGGACGCGGGCATCGGCCTGTCCATCGTCGGCACCGGCCTGGCCGCCGCCGCCCTGGCCTCCGGCGGCACCCCCGAGCAGATGGGGGAGTGGCTGCCGCAGATGTTCGGGACGGAGAACGACGTCAAGCTCGGGGCCTTCTGCGTCTCCGAGCCCGACGCCGGCTCCGACGTGGGAGCCGTCCGCACGCGTGCCGTACGGGATCCCTCCGGCGACTGGATCCTGAACGGCGTGAAGACCTGGGCCACCAACGGCGGCATCGCCAACGTGCACATCGTCGTCGCCTCCGTCGACCCGGCGCTCGGCGCCAGGGGGCAGGCCTCGTTCGTCGTCCCGCCGGGCACGCCGGGCCTGTCCATGGGGCAGAAGTTCCGCAAGCACGGCATTCGCGCCTCCCACACCGCTGAGGTCGTCCTGGAGGACGTCCGGGTGCCCGCCTCCTGCCTGGTCGGCGGGCAGGACAAGCTCGACGCCCGCCTCGCCCGCGTCCGCAGCGGCGAGCGCGCGGGGGAGCAGGCGGCCATGCGCACGTTCGAGACCACCCGCCCGTCCGTCGCCGCCATGGCCGTGGGAATCGCCCGCGCCGCCTACGAGTACGCCCGCGACTACGCCCGCGAGCGCGAGCAGTTCGGGCGCAGGATCGGCGAGAACCAGGCCATCGCGTTCCTGCTCGCGGACATGGCGACGCGCGTGGACATGGCCCGCCTGCTCACCTGGCGGGCGGCGTGGATGGCCAGGAACGGCAGGCCGTTCGACCGCGCGGAGGGCTCGATGTGCAAGCTGGTGGCGGGCGAGACGGCGGTATGGGTGACCGAACAGGCGATCCAGGTGCTGGGCGGCGCCGGTTACACCCGCGAGCACCCGGTGGAACGCTTCCACCGCGACGCCAAGATCTACACCATCTTCGAGGGCACCTCGGAGATCCAGCGCCTGATCATCGGGCGGGCGGTCACCGGCTTGCCCGTGCGGTGATGCTTCTGTACGCCGGAGGCAGCCCTTGGCGATCACCCTGGTGATCAGGTCGGCTGCTTGATCGCGCGCCTTTGATCACTCTCGCTGCCAAGCCGCCGACGCGCTGCCCGGCGGGCCGGGCTCACCGACGACGGCGAGGAGTCGCTGACATGGTTCGAGAAGCTCGGGGCCGTCGAGCCGAACATCGAGGAGGCCTACCGCGAAATCATGAACCTCGAAGCCCAGTTCGGCTGCCCCGAGGCCGTCCGTCGTCCATTTCAACGCCTCGAAGCCGCTCTTGCCGCCCTCGACTGTGAGCCGGAGGAAGCCTCCTACGAGCTGATGCGGCGGCGGCTCCTGGTCACGCGGGTTCCGTGACCTCTGCCGAGGGAAGCTCGCTCGCTTCGAGCACCACCTCGACCGTGTCCTCCAGTGCGCTGTCCGCCCCGACAATGATCTCGTCGACCGTGGACAGCAGCGCTCGCGGTACCAGTCCCGCATCTCGGCATCGGGGGCCGCACTGCCCATCGTGGTCGGCGGGTGACCACGTCTCCTCGACCTGAGTCCGATCCCCCGCCGCCTCCCACTTCATGCCGCCACTATTGTTCCGTTCGTGCCGGTTCACAGCGCCCATGGTTTTCGTGCCGAACGGATGGTCGGGGTCGGGGTCGTCCTCACAGACGCCCGTGGGCGGATCCTGCTCGGGCATCGGATCAAGGCCGGTGAGGAGCCGTCGTGGTGCCTGCCCGGTGGGGCGGTCGAACCGGGCGAGAGCTTCGAGGCGGCAGCCGTACGCGAACTTGCCGAGGAGACCGGGATCAGCAACGCGGGCGTGCCCGTGGTCACCGCGGTGCTCCTGGATCACCCCGGCGGCGCGGTCCGGGTGACAGCCGCCGTGGCCATGTCCGCAGGTGTGGCGGAGCCGTACATCACCGAACCGGAGGTCTTCGCCCGATGGGCCTGGTTCGCCCCGGACGCGCTGCCGACACCGCTCTTCCCTGCGACCGCGCTGGTGCTCGGTGATCACGGCTATCGGGTGCTCCGGTGAGCCTGGAGGAACTGGTCGGGCCGGCCATCGCGGTCGCCGAGGAAGGGCTGGCGGCCGGTGAGCTGCCGATCGGCGCGGTGGTCCTGCTCGGCGAGGAGGTTGTCGGCCACGCCTGCACCCAGGGACGAGTCCAGGGGAGACGGCTGGTCCACGCCGACCTGCTGGCGATGGAGGAGGCCGGCCGGCGGCTCGGCTTCCGGAAGCGTCGCCCAGGATGGTGCGGGTCTCCGATGGGGGTGACGAGAGCATCCCGCGCTGACCGAGCCCGACGGTGTCCCGCCCGCCCCATCCTGACCTGTGCAGCCGGGGCGGGGCGCGAGTGTGCCCCGCCCCTTGGTGTCGGTCAAGGCTGGAGTTGGCGGGTGATCGACGGATCGGTGATGGCGGTGTCGGCGGCCAGCAGGAACGCCTTGGACAAGATGAGCGCCAACCGACCGTCCTCCTCGAAGGGCAGGAACAGCCCGGCCTGGGGGTCGCGGCCGGCGACGATGCACAGGTAGGCGTCGTTGGGCTCCATCAGGATGTTCGCCGACCCCAAATGGATCTTGTAGGTGCGAAGGTCGCCGCGGACCACCAGGAAGCGGTCGGTCAACGTGCAGCGGTCGGCGATGGCCAGGCGCGGCAGCAATCGGGACAACGCGTCCCGGCGCACCTCGGCGGAAGGTGCGAGCGGAGCGAACGAACCGGTGTGCCAGTAGGTCTGCAGTTCGTCCGGCCCGCTGTCGGCCCACTGCGGGTCGGATGTTATCGAACAGACCCCCACGAACAGGTCCACGTCCCTCATCGCCTCACTGAACACCAGCGCGGGGACCTCGGTCAGCGGCGCCTGATGCCACCCGCTCTCGACCAGCCGGTGGAAGTGGACCCGTTCGGTGAGCGCGTAGCCCTCGTCGTAGAGGCTGTGTTCCAGCGTCGCCCGCCACTGCCCGCCTGCCAGCAGCCGCCGCGCGTCGCCGCCGTCGAAGCCGCCGTCCCATGGCCCCAGGAAGTTCGACGTCCAGCCCCGGCTCTTGAACAGTGCGCGGAGCCTGCGGTAGTGCACCACATGTCCGGCGAACCGGTTCGAATGGTCGTGCGTCTCCTCCTCGGCGGGCGTGAGCAGATAGACCTCGCGGAAGGCCTGTTTGAACGGCTGGCGCAGTTCCTTGCCCTCCACGACGTCGCGCCAGGCCCGCACCTCCTCCACCGCGGCGCGCGCCGGATGCCACAGCCGCACTGGCACATCCGGTCTGGTCAGTCCCAGCTCACTGCGCCACACGCCGGGTGTGATCTCGAACTCCCAGATCAGCCGCTGCGTGATCGGGTGACCCTCCAACCGCCGGTACGGCGGAGCCGTCTCGGCCGCGTAGCCCGCCTCCAGTGCCCTGGCCAGGGTCGCTTGTTGCTGCTGGACCAGCTTGACCTGCTCGCGCAGCCGCTTCACCTCGTCGGGGTGCTCCCGCTTGACGGCCGCCGGGACCGATTTGAGCTTCTTGTCACCGTGCCACCATGACAGCTCGGCCTCGCCGTCGATCGAGATCACCGCCGTGTGCTCGCCGAACGCCTGCCGTACTCGCCCGTCCGGCAGCCGGAACGCCACCTCCAGCCGCTCGGCCAGCGCGGGCTCGATGCGCTTGAACATGCGGTCGAGCTGCTTGGGCACCCCGGCATGCCGGGTGATCTGGCGGGCGGCGCGCAGCGAGGAGATCGCCTCGGGAGTCGGGTGGTCCTCCACCGCGCGGCCGATCTCGAACAGCAGCCCCTGGGAGGGGAGGGTCTTGGCCGTGGTGGGAGCCACCGCGACGCCGCGCAGCAGCCGGTCCAGCAGGCTGGGCAGCCAGGACTCGTCGCTGAAGAGCGCCAGCCGTACGGCACGCCCGAGGGTCTCCTTCTCCCGGTCGTCGAACGCCTTCTCCGCCTGGTAGGGGATCTCGCCGGAGTGGATGGCGGCGACGCGGGCGTCGGCCTGGTCCAGGGCGGTGCGGGCGAAGGCGGGATAGCCGGGCAGGCCGTGCAGCCATTCGGCCAGGCCGGCCCGTCGTGGGGTGCCGAATTGAGGGTCCCGGACAGCCTCGGCGAACAGGGCACGCAACTCCACGTCGCAGCCGAGCAGCAGGTCCATCTCGGAGACCGCGATCGGGCCGAGCGTTTCGGCGAGCTGCGCTCTCACCTCGGCATCCATGTCCGCCATCCCTGCCGCCACCAGCAGGGCGAAGGGCCGATGATGTGTCTCGCGCAGGAGGTGGCCGACGAGTTCGCGGGCCGGGACGACCATGTTGCGCCAGGTGTGGTCGACGACCGCGCTGTCACCTGGCCGGCCCAGAGCGGTGGTCAGCTGGGAGGCGGCGGGCCAGTGGGTGGCGTCGGGCGCGGAACCGTTGAGCAGCTTGAGCAGGCGCTCCGCGAGGGGGGAGAGGGGCACGCTGATATTCCTGTCACGGGTGGATCTGGCGGGTGATGGACGGGTCGATGATCGCGGTGTCGGCGACCGGCAGGAAGGCCTTGGAGGTGGTGATCGACAGCATGCCGCCGTCCTCCTCGAAGGGCAGGAAGACCTGGTCGGCCGAGCCGCGGGGCACGATGCAGAGGTGCGCGTCAAGAATCCCCTGGTCAGCCGCCGACCAGAGGAACGAGCTTGACGAACGACACCACCGGGTCGGTGGTCAGGTCGATCTCGGTGTCCAGGTCCTCGATCTGGCGGTCGCCGACCAGCAGCAGGAACCCGTTGCGGGCGAACGCGGCCTCGGCGGCGTCGGCCTGCCGCTCCCAGTCGAGCTTGCGGGCGGTGCGCATCCGGTAGCCGTTCAGCTCGGCCTCGGCGTCACTGGGCTTGACCAGGCCGCGGAAGTGCTGGGACGGGGTGGCGTTGTGGCGGGCCACCTCCGCGCGCACGCGCAGCCGTACCAGCTCCCGGGCCGAGATCCGCTCGGGCAAACCGGGCAGGGAGAACTCCTCCAACGCCCGGCCTGTCGCCGTCTCATCGCGAAACACTACCGATGCCATCGAACATCCTGCTTCTGTGTATGTCAGGTGATGGCGCAATCTATAGCAGCGCCCTGCGACAAAACGTCGGCGACGGCGGGCATGTGCTCCCACCCAGCGCGGGACAAGGGTTGGAGGATGGGCGAACCGGGCTCATATCTCGTGTGGGGTCTCCTCCCAGGAAGTGAGACGGCTTCTCCCAGGAGGTGAGACGGCCTCCGGGGCCACGCGGCCCCCGCGCATGCGTCGGTCACGTGGCCGGCCGGCCGCGGTAGGCGCGGCGGTAGGCCGTGGGCGTGGTGGACGCATCGCGGGACAGGTGCAGCCGCAGGTTGGCGGCGGTACCGAGGCCGCAGCGCCGGGCCACCTCGTCGACCGACAGATCGCTGGTCTCCAGGAGCCGCCGGGCCTCGAGGAGGCGTTGCGCGGCGAGCCAGCGCAGCGGGGTGGTGCCCGTTTCCGCGACGAAGCGGCGGGCGAAGGTGCGGGGCGCGAACCCCGCCTGGCGGGCGAGATCGGCTACGGTCAACGGCTCGGCCAGCCGGTCCAGCGCCCACGCGCAGACCGCCGCCATTCCGGCGCCGGTGGGGGGTACCGGGCGCTCCAGGAACTGTGCCTGGCCGCCGTCGCGGTGGGGCGCGACGACCAGGCGCCGCGCGGCCCGAACCGCGGCCTGCGGGCCGTAGTCGTTCCGCACCAGGTGGAGGCAGAGGTCGATGCCGGCGGCGAAACCGGCGCTGGTCAGGACGTTCCCGTTGTCGACGTACAGCAGGTCGGCATCGACGTTGACGGCCGGGTGGCGGGCCGCCAGATCGGGCGCGTCCATCCAGTGCGTGGTCGCCCGGCGGCCGTCCAGCAGGCCGGCGGCGGCGAGCGCGAAGGCGCCCGTGCACACCGAGACGATCCGCGCGCCACGCCCGGCGGCGGCGCGCAACGCGTCCAGCACCGGTGGGGAAGGCTCGTCCAGCGGCGCGTAGCCCGGCACGACGACGGTGTCGGCCGTGGCGAGGGCGTCCAGGCCCAGCGGGACGTGGATGTCCCAACCGGTGGTCGAGGGCACCTGTCCGGGCGACTCGGCGCACACGGCGAAGGCGTAGTGGTCCCGGTCGCTGAAGACCTCGGCCGGGATCACCAGATCGAATGCGACGACGGAGGGCACGACCAGCGCCATGACACGATGCATGGCAGCATTCTTACGGATATGGGCATTCCTGCTACTCGTGGCGGGCGGCGCCGTGGAGCAAGCTGATGGCTCAGCGCCGGACCCGGACGACGAGGTCCGAGCACGCGAACAAGGGAAAGGACCTCATGCTCTTCCTCGATGCCCGTTCCTACACCGCCGAGCGGCCGTGGGGAGCCTTCGACGTCACCGAGATCGACGATGCGACCGTACGGCTGCACTGGACGGATCAGCCTTATGTCTGGCACGTCAACGACGGGCCGGAGGTCTTCGTCGTTCTCGACGGCGCCGTCGACATGCACTACCGCCACGAGGGCGAGGAACACGTCGAACGGCTCACTCCCGGCCGCATCTGCTACGCCGAACCCGGCGACGAGCACCTGGCGCACCCCGCACCGGAGGCGCGCGTCCTGGTCGTCGAGCGCAGGGGCAGCATCTGACCGCCGCGCGGATCCCGGCACGTCGCAACCCCCTGGGCCGCCCGGCGACCTGCGGCGATTCCGGGACGGCGGGCGTGCTCTGGACGCCGGTCAGGAGGGCGCGGCCTTCTCGCCGGCCCGCAGGGCGAGCGTGCTCGCCGGAGGCGCCGGGGCAGACGGCAGGGCCCTTGCCGCCTGGTGTGGTGCGCTTCCTGGACCTGATGTGGGAGGGAGCCCCTAGCGGGTGGCCGCGTGGAAGTCGTAGGGCAGCTCGTCGAAGACGTAGTACGTGCAGTCGGCGCCGGGAGCGCAGCGACCCCAGTGGACGGCCTCCCCCGGGTAGTACAGGAAGTCGCCGGCGCCGACCCGGTAGGTCTTCTTGTGGCCCTTGACGTTCCACAGCATGGTGCCCGAGACGCCGACCACGTGCTCGGGGCTGGTGTGCCAGTGGGGGGAGAACGGCGTGCCGGCCTTGAGCGTGAACATCGCCTCCGACGGTCCGGCCTTCGGGTCTCCCTTGAGCTGGACGTAGGTGCATCCCGCCAGGCCTTTGCAGGGGGATCCCTTGCCCTGAACGTGATGGTGGTACGTGACCGGGTCCTGCGCGGTGGCCGAGCTCGCCGACCCCGTCGTGATCGCGGCCAGGACCGCGGCCGACAGGGCGACGAGGACCTTCTTCATCATGGTGCACTCCTTCAATCGGACTGTGGTCCGATTGTGGCGTAACCGGACCGTGGTCCGCAAGTGGAGTGTGACGCGCGCCTCCATGGCGGCCGGGCCGTCTGGGTCGGGCCGGCGGGGAACGCGTTCCTATCTCTGCCACACGCGGACGTAGTCGACCACCATGCGCCCCGACGACTCCGGCGCGGGCGGCACTCCGGAGTAGACGAAGTTGCTCACCACCAGGTTGGCCGGTCCAGGAGGGGTGCCCTCGGCGTGACACACGTGCTGCCCGTCGACGTAGAAGTCCGTCCCTGACTCGTGGATGTCGGCCCCGTAGACGTGCATGCCGGCGCTCGGATCGAAGGCGGGCCGGTGGGTGCACCCATGGTCTTCGCCCCAGTGCCAGGAGTGGTACAGCTGCTGGTGGTTGTCGGAGAAGTACTCGAAGACGTCCGTCTCGGTTCGATGTCCGTTGTCGGACGCCTGCCAGGTCCAGAACGACGGCCAGAATCCCGGAGACTGGGGAAGCATCGCCCTGATCTCCATGTACCCGAACCGGAAGGCGTAGCCCCCGGGCCCGGTGGAGGTGATCAGGCAACTGGACCACCTGTACCGGTGCCCCGACTGGGATCGGATCTTGGCGGGCTCGGCCGTGATCGTCAGTGCCCCGTCGCCCACCGAGCAGTTCTCGGGCCGGTCGAACTCCATCTGCTTGCTGTCGGGATTTCCGGTGCCGTACGGCTCGTCGGACCAGTCGGACTCGGCCGTCGAGCGGAACTGCCACTTCGACCCGTCAACGGAGGATCCATCGAACTCGTCCTGGAACCTGAGGTTCCACCAGCCGCCGGGCCCTACCGGATCGACGTCGCCGGGCCGCGCAAGCGAAGCCGGGACCATGTCCTCGGTAGAACTCATGGTCATGGCCGAAATCACTGCCAAGAATCGTATCAACCACATGGTTCCCGCCTTTCTCAGACAATTCATTGTTTCGCTGCCCAAGAGGGAAACCTGTTTCGACGGTGTCCGGGTGCTCTGTTTGCCGTGTGTACAAGTGTCAGCAAACCTCTTTGGTTTGCAGGTATCGCTCTTTAGTGTCCGATTGGCATCAATGTCTGGCTGGCCGCCGGGGTGGAATTTCGCCCGCTATATGGTGATATAACGGTTAAAGGGGACAATCCCGTGAGAGCGCTGTGTGAGCCGACCACGTGCGGGTATGAAAGCGGACTGTGAACCCCGGGCGCGGACGTCGGGCGAGCTGTGGGATCCGCGGTCCGAGGCCGAAGACGGCTCGCCGGTTCGAGGTTACGCGACGAACCAGAAGAGTCCGGCGAACAGTGCCGGCGGCAGAACACGCCATACGACAGGAGTGCCAGGCACGGCCACCATGACGGCCGAAGGGTAAGCGACTGTTCCGCCCAGGAGAACGGCCAGACCCGTGATATGCGTGCCGAAACTGTGCCCGGTCAGCCGCCACACCACCCCCATGAACATTCCCCCCAAGGCGGCGACCAGCCAGGCCCGGGTTATTTCAAGAAGGCGCAACTCCGCCAGCAAACAGCAGCTCCAGGAATCCGCGGCATGCCGCCCGCCTCTCCCGGAGGAGGACGGCGGCCACCACGTCGCAGGCCTTGAGCAGGTCTTCGCAGCCGTCCTCTAGAGTGCTTCCGTCCCCTGCACGCGCCGGCGGCCCCGGCCGGTGGCGCGTGCCGACCCTGCCCCAGAGCCCGACCCCGGAGCGACCGTGACCGACTTGGCGTCCATGTCCCTGCAGCAGGAGATCGCCCGGGATCTCCAGGTGAGCGCGTCCTTCGACGTACAGCAGGAGATCGAGCGCCGGGTGGCCTTCCTCGCCGACCAGCTGACCTCCACGGGCCTGCGGTCGTTGGTGCTGGGCATCAGCGGCGGTGTGGACTCCACGACCGCGGGCCGGCTGTGCCAGCTCGCGGTCGAGCGGGTGCGTGCCGCCGGGCGGGAGGCGACGTTCTTCGCGATGCGGCTGCCGTACGGCACGCAGGCCGACGAGAAGGACGCGCAGCTGGCGCTGGAGTTCATCCGGCCCGACCGGGTCATGACCGTCGATGTGAAGTCCGCCGGCGACGCCGCCCTGGAGGCGGTGCTGGCCGGCGGCATGGTCTTCCGTGATGCCCACCACCAGGACTTCGTGCACGGCAACATCAAGGCCCGGCAGCGCATGATCGCCCAGTACGCGGTGGCGGGCGCGCACGAAGGCCTGGTCGTCGGCACCGACCACGCCGCCGAGGCGGTCTCCGGCTTCTTCACCAAGTTCGGCGACGGCGCGGCCGACGTGGTTCCGCTCACCGGCCTCACCAAGCGGCGCGTACGGGCCATGGCGCAGGCTCTGGGCGCGCCGCCCGCGCTGGTTCGGAAGACCCCGACCGCTGACCTGGAGACGCTGAACCCGGGCAGGCCCGACGAGGAGGCGCTCGGCGTCACCTACGACGAGATCGACGACCTCCTGGAAGGCAAGCCGGTCGGTGAGGCCGCCTTCGAGGCGATCGTCCGCCGCTACCGGCTCACCGAGCACAAGCGACAGCTGCCGATCGCCCCCTGAGCCGGTCCCTCGTCAGCCGGGTCTCGCGCCGGACGGGGGTCCGGCCAGGTCACTGCTTCGACACGAGGCCGATGTCGAACTGTATGCCCACCTCGTCGCTCACCTTGAGCGCGCCGAGGAAGGCCGAGTAGGGCCGAATCCCCCAGCGGGACTGCACCATGGTCGCCGAGCCGCGAACCCGGTCCTCGGCCAGTGAGCCCTGCAGAGTGACAGGCTGGGTGGCCCCGACGATGGTCAGGTCGCCTTCGACACGGAACGACTCCGCCGTCCCGTTGACCCGTGTCGAGCGGAACGTGATCGTCGGATGGCGCGCGGTGTGCAGGATCTTCTCTCGAATGATCTTCTTGATCTCCTCGCGATCGGAGTTCGTCAGCGGCTTGACGCCGCCGGATCCTTCCTGGACGTCGAGCGACTCGACGTCGGCCTCGACGGTCACGGAGCAGTCGGCCGGGTCGGTGGTGTCGATGGTCGCATCGCCGCGCCAGCGGGTGACCGCGATGGTGAGATCGTGGCCGGCCTTCGCGCCCAGCCCGCTACGCGTCGTCTTGATCAGGAGCCGCCCGGATTCAGGTCCGAACGTGTAGCTACCTGCGGTAATGCTCACCCTGCCAGGCTAGCTCGCGTAGGGCCGGCCCGGCAGGAGCGCCGCGCGGCCGCCGCAGGCGACGAGTGGGACGATCACAGGAACGGAGAGCCGCCGCCTCGGCGGGCGGCCACCCGCGGCCCCGGCGCTAGGCGTCGTCTCGGGAGACGGCCATCTCGCCGAGCAATGACCAGTCCTGCTGATCCAGCTTCGCGTTCACGATCCGCGGCGTCTGCGCCAGGTAGCCGGGCAGCGTCTGCTGAGCCTTCCTGAAATGCTCCGACTGGACGTGCGCGGCGCCCGCGTCGTCGTC
The DNA here is from genome assembly GCF_040610675.1 of Nonomuraea sp. NPDC003804. Taxonomy (NCBI): domain Bacteria; kingdom Bacillati; phylum Actinomycetota; class Actinomycetes; order Streptosporangiales; family Streptosporangiaceae; genus Nonomuraea; species Nonomuraea sp. NPDC003804. The sequence goes on along the minus strand of NZ_JBEXMT010000046.1, from coordinate 22,240 downwards.
ACGGAACGCCTCGACCAGGACGTACTCGGCAGGGTCCTCGATGCTGCGCGACCAGTCGAACCACAGGCAGCCGGGCTCGCCCCGGGTCGCCCTGGTGAACTCGTCCACGATCTCGGGCCACCGGTCGGCGTGCTCCGGCCGTACGCGGAACCTCGCGGTGATGAAGATCATTGACACTCGCCCCTTCAGCTGGAAACACACGCACTCAGGGACACGACACTAGCGCCCGCCCGGTCCTGACTCGCGGATGCGGCGGGCACGTCGCGCGGTGACGTCGACCTGCTGGTCTCCTGCCGAGTCGGGAACGGCCTGGTCGACCGCGGGATCTTCATGCTCTGAGGCGGGGCGGAGCGGGCACTATACACCTAACCAAGCGCTTGCTACGCTCCGCCCATGACGCCCACCATCGTCTGGGGCACCGGCAACGTCGGCCGCGCGGCCATCCGCGCCGTCGAGGCCCACCCGGCGCTCAGCCTCGCGGCCGTACTCGTCCACAACCCCGGCAAGGTCGGCCGCGACGCGGGCGAACTCGGCGGCCTCGACCACGCGCTCGGCGTCGCCGCGACCGACGACGTCGAGGCGGTGCTGTCCACCCGCCCGCGCGCCGTGGTCTACGCGGCCTCCGGCGACATCCGCCCCGACGAGGCGCTGGCCGACATCGTCAGGGCGATCAGGGCCGGAGCCGTGGTCGTCACCCCCTCGCTCTACGCGCTCTACGACCAGCGCAACGCCCCGCCGGAACTGCGGGAGCCGGTGCTGGCCGCCATCGCGGACGGCGGAGGCTCGCTGTTCGTCTCCGGCGTCGACCCCGGCTGGGGCAACGACGTGCTGCCCCTGCTGATCAGCGGGCTCGGCACCACGATCGACGCCGTCCGCTGCCAGGAGATCTTCGACTACTCCACCTACGACCAGCCCGACGCGGTCCGGTACATCGTCGGCATGGGCCAGCCGATGGACTACGAGCCGCCGATGATCGCGCCGACGGTGCCGACCATGGTGTGGGGCGGCCAGGTACGGCTGATGGCCAGGGCCCTCGGCGTCGAACTCGACGAGATCCGCGAAACCGTGGACCGGCGCCCGCTCGAGGCCACGGTGGGCACCAGCTCGATGGGCGAGTTCCAGGCCGGCACCCAGGGCGCGGTCCGCTTCGAGGTGCAGGGCGTCGTCGAGGGCGAGCCGCGCATCGTCATCGAGCACGTCACCCGCATCCACCCGTCCTGCGCGCCGGACTGGCCGTCGCCGCCCGACGGTGAGGGGGCGCACCGGGTCGTCATCGAGGGCCGCCCCCGCATCGAGGTCACGGTCGAGGCCACCGACGAGGGCGGCAACCGGTCGGCGGGCGGCAACGCCACCGCGGTCGGCCGGCTGGTGGGCGCCATCGACTGGCTCGTGAACGCGGAACCAGGGCTGTACGACGCGCTCGACGTCCCCCTGCGCCCGGCCGTCGGCAGACTCGGAAGGAAACGGCCATGAGAATCGACATCCCCGACGGCAAGGACGCGATCGAGTACGTGTGGGGCGAGATGGTCCCCGGCATCGGGGTCGCGGCCTCGAACTTCTCGCTGGCCGTCTACGCCCACACGACCCTCGGCCTGCGCGAGTTCGAGGCGGCGCGGCTGCGGATCGCGCAGATCAACGGCTGTGTCTTCTGTCTCGACTGGCGGACCGAGCGGGACGGGGAGAAGGTCGAGGCGGAGTTCGCCGACGCGGTGGCCCAGTGGCGTACCACCGACGCCTTCGACGATCGCACCCGGTTGGCCGCCGAGTACGCCGAGCGGTACGCGCTGGATCACCACGGCCTGGACGAGGAGTTCTGGACAAGGATGACCGCGCATTACAGCCAGCTCGAGATCGTGGAGTTGAGCATGAGCATCGGCTCGTGGCTGGCGTTCGGCCGGCTCAACCGGGTGCTGGGCCTCGACACCGTGTGCAGGCTGCCCAGCGGCGCGTCGCCCCGCGCCGTACGTCCCTCTTGACCCGACAGCAGTGACTCCAGGCGCGACGAGATATGGACCGTTTTCTCGTTTTGCGAGAGTGAGGAGCACCGCATGAGGAGCAGACCCCCGACCACCACCGGCATCTCGCGTCGCGGCTTCATCGCCGGAACCGGATCCCTGCTGGGAGCCGCCGCCCTCGGCGGCCACGCCACCGCGGCCCGCGCGGCCGCCGTTCCCGCCCCGATCGCCTCGGGCGCGCACGTGCCCGCCCTGGTGATCGGCACCGGGTACGGCGGCGCCGTCGCCGCTCTCCGCCTCGCCCAGGCGGGCGTCGACGTCCACATGATCGAGATGGGCATGGCCTGGGACACCCCCGGCTCCGACGGCAAGATCTTCTGCAACACGCTTCAGCCCGACTACCGCTCCTACTGGCTGCGCACCAGGACCAAGGCGCCGCTCAACTACTTCCTGGGCTTCCCGATCGACAGGGACATCCCCCGCTACACCGGGATCCTGGACGCCGAGGACTTCAGCGGCATCACGGTCTACCAGGGACGCGGCGTCGGCGGCGGTTCCCTGGTCAACGGCGGCATGGCCGTCACTCCCCGGCGCGAGAACTTCGGCGCGGTCCTCCCGTCGGTGAACGCCGACGAGATGTACGACGTCTACTACCCGCGCGCCAACGCCGGACTCGGGGTCGGCACCGTGGATCCGGCCTGGTTCGAGGACACCCCCTACTACCAGTACGCCCGCGTCGGCCGCAAGCACGCCCAGCGGTCCGGCTTCCCGTTCGTCTTCGTGCCCGACGTGTACGACTGGGACTACATGGAACAGGAGGCCGCCGGTACGGTCACCAAGTCCGCGCTGGCCGGCGAGATCCTCTACGGCAACAACCACGGCAAGAAGTCGCTGCAGCGGACCTACCTCGCCCAGGCCAACGCCACGGGCAGGGTCGCCATCTCGGCGCTGCACAAGGTCACCTCGGTCGCCCCCGCCTCCGGCGGCGGCTACACGGTCGTCATCGAGCAGATCGACACCGGCGGTGAGACCACGGCCACCAAGACCGTGACCGCGGACCGGGTGTTCTTCGCCGCCGGCAGCGTCGGCACCAGCAAGCTGCTGGTCAAGCTGAAGGCCACCGGCGCGCTGCCCGGCCTGAACGACGAGGTCGGCAAGGGCTGGGGCGACAACGGCAACGTCATGTGCGGCCGCGCCAACCATCTGTGGGACCCGACCGGCAAGCTCCAGTCGACCATCCCCTGCAGCGGCATCGACAACTGGGCCGCCGGAGGCGCCTTCGCCGAGGTGGCGCCGCTGCCCACCGGAATCGAGACCTACGCCTCCTTCTACCTGTCGATCACCAAGAACCCGAACCGTGCCCAGTTCACCTGGAACGCCGCGACCGGCACGGTGGACCTGAACTGGCAGACCGCCTGGAAGCAGCCATCGATCGCCATGGCCAAGACGATCTTCGACAAGATCAACGCGAAGGAGGGGACGATCTACCGGACCGACCTGTTCGGCATCTACAAGATCTGGGGCGACCACCTCACCTACCACCCGCTCGGCGGCGTGGTGCTGAACAAGGCCACCGACAACTACGGCCGCCTCGCGGGCTACCCCGGCCTGTACGTCATCGACGGCTCGCTGATCCCCGGCAACACCACCGTCAACCCGTTCGTCACCATCACGGCGCTGGCCGAACGCAACATCGACAAGATCATCGCCGCCGACCTGTGACGCGTGCGCAGCCGGCCACGGGCGCGTGTGGCCGGCCCTCTCCCCGTCACCGCCCGCCCGCCAGCAGCGCCCGGCCGGCAGCGCCCGCCCAGCAGCGCCTGCCGGCAGTCGGTCCAGCCGGCGCTCCTCGTTCAGCGGGCCGCCCGGCCCGGCCGACGTCCAGCGGACCCGCCCCTGGTGGCCCCGCAGGCCGCGGTGTGACCCCCATGCCTGTCCGGACCAAGGACCATCTCGGCCGGCCCGATCGAGCGGAAGAACGGCGAGACCCTCCGGCGGCTACTGTTTCCGGGCCGAGATGATCATCTGGGTGCCGAAGAACTTCTTCTTCCACGCGATGGAGGCGAACCCGACTCGGCGAAGGATCGCGACGACCTGTTGCGGAGTCATGAACCCGAGTGTGGATTCCTGTAGGTATGCGTATGACTCGCGATCGCGGGCGATCATCTGGCCGAGCAGGGGGATCAGAACACGAACACCCAGAGTCACCGGGTAACGGAGTGGTCCTCGTGGCGGGCAGGTCTCCAGAATGACGACCCGGCCTCCGGGTTTGAGCACCCGGTACTGCTCTTCGAGCACGCGCTCGACATCCGCGACATTGCGGAGGAGGTAGCCATGCGTGACGGCGTCGAAGGACTCGTCGCCGAAGGGCAGATCGTTCGCATCCGCGTGCTGCCACCTGATGGCCGAGGCCCCCGGTTTGCGTGCGGCTTCCGTCAGCATCCGCTCGGAGAAATCGACGGCATGGATGGTCGCGTTCGGATACTTCTGCAGTGCGGCAAGAGCGATGACGCCGGTTCCGGTGGCGACATCGAGCACGCTTCCACCTGAAGGGACCTTCGTACTCACTGCGACGTCACGACACCAGGCGGCATGTCGCCCCAGCGTCATGAGGCGATTCATCCGGTCGTAGTAGTCCGTGATCCTGTTGAACGTTCGCTGGACCTCTTGGCCCTTGGACGGCGGCAGATCAGGCGATGGCATCTGTGCGCGGCTCCTCAGTCACCCTGCCACTCTGCCGGGGCCGTCGCCGGCCGTCCTCCCCCGTACGGGGGAGGACCTACCTCGCAGGGGGGATCACCTGGCGAGCGCGGTGGACGTCCCGTCCCGCTCACTCGTGACGGCCGCACGACTTCCGCATGTGTGAGGAGTTCGGCGGACGCCGGCCCGGGCGGCGAGATGAGACCCGGTGAGGCGATCGTGCTCAGGAGGGTGAGGCCGGCGGCGGTCGGCGCCGATGGTGGGCTGCGGTCAGGACACGAGGCCGAGCGAGGCGATGAGGTCGTGCATCTCGTCGCGGTGGACAGCGGCCGGGTCGTGGATGGCGGTGCGGAGGTGCCCGTAGATCTCCAGGGCCATGAGCCCGTGCATGCGGCCCCACACCCTCAGCGTCATCGCGATGCCTGCCGGCGGCAGGTCCGGAAAGTCCTTCCGGACATGGGCTACCAGCTCCGGGTCGAAATCCGCCCAGTCGTAGGCGCCCTCCTCGGGTTGGCGCGCCTGGACCGTCGGCCAGGCGGCGGCGACGAGGCCGACCAGTCCGCTGCAGGCGCGCGCCTCGGCTTGCCTGCCGGGGCCGTCGTCGGGCGGACGGTAGCCGGGCACGGGGTCGCCGTAGATCAGCCGGAAACCCTCGGGGTTGGCCAGCGCCCACTCGCGCATGGCTTGGGCCCAGGCCAGGATCCGGCCGCCCGGATCGGTCTCCGGCACCGCGTCGCGGGCGGCCTCGGCGGCGTCGACCGCCGAGGTGTAGACGTCGCCGATGAGCGTCGTGATCAGATCATCGCGGGTGGCGAAGTAGCTGTAGATCGCGCCGGCCGTCATGCCCATCTCGCGGGCGATCGCGCGTAGCGAGATGGCGTCCGGGCCGCCGTCCGCCATGAGCTTCATGGCGATCGCCTTGATCTCGGCGCTGGTCTGGGCACGTAGCCGGTCGCGGCGGCTCATCGTCTGGTCGCTCACGCTTGACAGTCTACTGGGTTGGATTAATCTACGTCGTGCGGCAAATTGAACGCCGTGTAGAAACCAGACGGCATGTAGAGCAAGGTGACCCGAGAAGGACCCCGTCACGGCCGTTCTCGACCGTCGTCTGTGGCCTGATCGTCCTCGGGCCCACCCCGCAACCACAGCAAACGTCCACGTCGGAAGGAGCCAGCTGGTGAGCGCCATCGATGTGATCCGCACCTACCTCGACATCTGGAACGAGCCGGACGCCGCCACCCGGATGACACTGATGAAGTCCGTCCTCACCGAGGACTCGCTCTACGCCGACCCCAACAACGCGGGCCTGCGTGGGCACGCCGAACTGTCCGAGGAGATCGGCCGTGCCCGGGAGAAGCTCGGCGACCTGAGGTTCACCCTCGACACCGTGGTCGGCGCCCACCACGACCGCGCGCTGTTCAGCTGGAAACTCGGCACGGTCGCCACCGGCTACGACGTCGTCGAGTTCGCCGGTGGCCGCATCCGCAGCATCGTCGGGTTCTTCACATGAGGCGGCCCCGGTACGGCTGGACCGCCGCTCGGCCGCCTCGCCGCGACGACCGCGCGCCCAACCGGTCCGAGGACCACGTCACCGACAGGTCCGGCCGAGCCGTCCGGACGGCCACGGCGACCACACCCGTCGCGGCGGACGCCGCATGAGACACGCAGGAGCACACATGTCCCCCCGTTCCGCCGCACAAGCGCCGGTCACCGTCGTCGGCCTCGGACTGATGGGCCACGCGCTGGCCGAGGCCTTCCTGAAGAACGGTCACCCGACCACCGTCTGGAACCGCTCGGCGGACAAGGCTGACGATCTCGTCGCCAGGGGCGCCACCCTGTCCGGCTCGGTCAAGAGCGCGGTCGAGGCGAGCCCACTCGTCGTCGTCTGCGTCTCGGACTACGACGCCGTGCACCAGTTGCTGGACCCGGTCGGCGGCTCGCTCGCCGGCCGTACCCTCGTCAACCTGACCACGGCCAGTTCCACCCAGGCGCGCGAAACCGCCGCGTGGGCGGCCGAGAACGACAGCGCCTACCTCGACGGGGCGATCCTCGGCCTTCCCCAGGCCATCGGCACCGCCGAGGCCACGCTGTTGTACTCCGGCTCGAAGGCCGCCTTCGAGGAGCACCAGGCCACCCTGCAGGCGCTCGGCGAGACCGGGACCGTCTACCTCGATGAGGACCACGGCCTGTCTGCCCTGTACGACATGTCCGTCCTGAGCATCATGTGGGGGGTCCTGAACGGCTTCTTGCAGGGTGCCGCGCTGCTGGGCACCGCGAACGTCAAGGCGACGACTTTCGCGGCCCTGGCCAACACCGCGATCAAGGTGACGACCGACTACGTTTCCGCGTACGCGCAGCAGATCGACGAGGGCGGCTACCCGGCCACCGACGCCACCGTCGCCGTCCACATGGGCGGGATGGAGCACCTGATCCAGGAGACCGAGGCGCTCGGCGTCAACTCCGAGTTGCCGAATCTCTTCCTGGCACTGGCCGAACGTGCGGCAGCCGACGGTCACGCCGACGACGGTTACGCGGCGCTGATCGAACAGTTCCGCAAGCCCTCCGTCTGACTTCCTCCTCACGACCGCACCGCGGTGGTGCCGGCGAGCCGGTACCACGCGGGTGAGGCGTCGCCGGCGGTCAGCTGCGCCGGTGCCGCGGCAGCAGCAAGCTGACCACCGCGATGGCCAGGCCGAGCCCGGCCGCCATGAGGAAGACCAGGTCGTAGCCGGCGGCGAGGGCGGCGGCCGGCGAGCTCGCGTCGGTCTCCGACGCGGCTCGGGTGCCGGCGACCGTCGCGAGCACCGCCAGGCCGATCGACCCGCCTACCTGGCTGGCGGTGTTGGCCAGGCCGCCGATGATCCCCGCGTCGCCCTCGGGAACGTCGGCGGTCGCCGCGGCCATGAGGGTGGGGAAGGTCAGCCCGATGCCGACCGCGATGAGCAGCGTGGGCCCGAGCACGCCGGTGACGTAGCCGCTGTCGGCGTTGGCCAGGGAGAACCAGCCGAACCCGGTCAGGAAACAGGCGCTGCCGGCCAGCACCAGCGGGCGCACGCCGGTTCGCGGCAGCAGGGCGGCGGCCCATCGCGCGATCACCATGAACGTCACCGCCGCGGGTGTCTGCCCGAGCCCGGCTTGAAGCGCGCTGAAGCCGAGGACGTTCTGCAGGAAGAGCGAGGAAAAGTACCACATCGCGATGGCGATTCCGCCGAACAGCAGGAGCATGCCGTTGCCGACGGCCACTCCCCGGATCTTGAACAGTCGCAGGGGCACCATGGGCCGGCCGGCGAGACGCGCCTCCACCACGGTGAAGACGACGAGCAGGACCAGGCCCGCCCCCACTGGCCCGACGACCAGCGGGGAGGTCCAGCCGTGATCGGCGCTCTGCATGACCCCGTAGATGAGCGCGGCCAGCCCCGCCGTCCCCGTGAGCGCGCCGGCCAGGTCGAGCGGTTCGCGCCGGCCGGTTCGCATGCCGGCCAGCGACATCGCGGCCACGCCGATCAGCACCGCGCCGATCGGCACGTTGATGAGGAAGACCCACCGCCACGACAGTCCGGTTGTGATGGCGCCGCCCGCGACCGCGCCGGCCATCCCGCCCACACCGCCCGAGGCGGACCATGCGCCGAACGCCTTGGCCCGCGCGTGCGGCTCGGTGAAGGTGGTGTTGATCACGGCCAGTGTCGCCGGGGCCATCATGGCGGCTCCCACGCCCTGGACGACGCGGGCCGCCACCAGGATCTCCGGAGTGGTCGCCAGGCCGCCGGCCAGACTCGAGGCGGAGAACAGCAACAGCCCGATGATCAGTATGCGGCGCGGGCCGAACAGGTCGGCGGCGCGGCCACCCAGCAACATGAAGCCGGCGAAAGTGAGCAGGTAGCCGTTGACCACCCAGGCCAGGCCGGTGGGCGTGAAGCCGAGTTCCTCGCGGATCGAGGGCAGGGCGACGTTGACGATGGACGCGTCCAGGATGACCATGAACTGGCAGGCGCATGCCAGCGACAGGATCAACCAGGCGAGGCCGGCGTGCGACCTGGCCCGCTGAGATGCGGTGCTGGTGCTTGTCATGACTTCCTCCTTGCCGATCCCGCCGCTCACGCGGTCCGGGAGGCTGCCGCGGCCAGGGGTGCGGGGGCGTTGCCGTCGGCATCGGTGACGCGGCCGTCCTCCTGCAGCCGGATGGTGATCTGGGCCAACCGCCGTCCCTGGTACCTGGCCGCTTCGAGCGCCGCGGCGTCCGGGCCGTCTCCGGTCGGGCCGGTCACGTACGACGTGCCGTAGGGGTTGCCGCCGGCGGCGTACACGACCGGATCGGTGAAGCCGGGCGGGACGATGAGCGCACCCCAGTGGTAGAACACGTTGCCCAGCGACAAGATCGTGGCCTCGCTGCCGCCGTGCCGGTTGAACGCCGAGGTGAAGGCCGTCACCGGCTTGTCGGCCAGTTTTCCTTCCCGCCACAGCCCGCCGGCCTGGTCGATGAACTGCTTCAGCTGCGCGGCCGGCGCGCCGAACCGGGTCGGCGTCCCGAACGCGAACGCGTCGGCCCACGCCAGGTCCTCGACCGAGGCCTGGGTGATCGACGCGGCGGCGTCGGCGTGCTGCCGCCACAGCGGGTTCTGTTCGATCGCGCTGTCGGGCGCCAGCTCGGCGACCCGCCGCAGCCGCACCTCGGCTCCGGCCGAGGCAGCGCCCTCGGCGACGGCCTGCGCGAGTGCGTGCACAGTGCCTGTCGCGCTGTAGTAGATGACGGCGACCTTCACGGACATGTCGGCTCCCTCGATGTCGCATAGGATTAGTTATGCGGATAATGTTATCTGCATAACTAATCTGTCAAGGAGAGCCCATGGACTTCGAGCAAGCCGACACCCTCAACCAGGCCATCCGCCTGCTGAGCCTGCGCCACCGGGCCAGGGCCGCCGCGCTGCTGGCCCCGCTCGGCCTGCACCCCGGCCAGGAGGCGCTCCTTCTCGAACTCGACCGGACCGGCCCGATGATCCAGGCGCAGCTCAGCGAGGCGCTCGGCTGCGAGCCGCCCAGCGTCACGCTCATGACGCGCAAGCTCGAAGCCGCCGGCCACATCCGCCGCGTACCCGCCCCCTCCGACAAGCGCGCCAGCATCGTCGAACTCACCGACAGCGGCAAGGCGCTGGCCGGCCAGGTCAAGCAGCTGTGGTGCGCTCTGGCGGAGGAGACCGTGGCCGGCCTGCCCGTCCAAACGGTGGCAGACCTGCCCGGCATCCTCAGGACCTTGACCGGCAACGTGGACACCAGGCCGCCGGCACGGTCCGGTCGCGAGGTCGCGACCAGGCGCGTTGCTCGGAGCATGACGTTGACCGGCGACTATGAGCCGAGCTCGTCGGCGTGGGTCCGCGAGCACGTCGAGCAGATCATGCGCACCGGCACGACCGACGGCGTCACCATCCGTGGCCTGCCCACCGTGCTGATGACCTATCGAGGCGCCAAGACCGGCAAGGTCCGCAAGACGCCGCTGATGCGTGTCGAGCACGAGGGGCGCTACGCGGCCGTCGCGTCCAAGGGCGGCGCGCCGGCCAACCCGCAGTGGTACGCGAGCCTGGTCGTCGAGCCGGTCGTCGAGCTCCAGGACGGCACGGCGACCGGGGAGTACCGGGCGCGCGAGGTGTTCGGCGAGGAGAAGGCCCAATGGTGGCGCCGGGCGGTGGCCGCGTACCCGGACTATGCCGACTACCAGCGCAAGACCGACCGCCAGATCCCGGTATTCGTCCTCGAACCGGTCAGCGGGGATCACGCCGGCCGGTGACGACACCCAGAGCTGGTGTGGTGAGTCGTTGCATTCGCGTGTAGGAGCCGGCGATGGATCCGAGGATCCGGTAGGCGGCCTTGCCCCAGGCGCCCGACCTCGCCTACGGACTCACGGGCCGGCATGAGCGAGCTCTTGATGTCTGCCGATGTCGGCATGCAGGTGTTGCGATCAATACGCCAGAGATCCTTGACACCTGGGTGATCCCCGGAATGCGCTGCACGCAGGGGGCGCGCGAGGTGCCCGGCCTGCCCGGCTGGACGTACGGGGCTCGGTGAAGGGATCTCGACATGGCTTCGCCGGCGGTGTACGGCTGCCGGCGAAGCTGTGAGCTTTCTGGGAGTCCCGCCGATCACGCTGCGCCACCCTTGACGCGAGATACGCAACCTGACTTGATCTTGTCTTTCTCGAACTAACGAACGCCAAGGAGTGGACCGCGTTGTCATCGCGACGACTTGACCGCAACCCATCATCGGCCGACCGGCCAGCCTCCCGATTAGCTCACCGATTGCGCGCACTCGGAACCATCCTGGTCACAGCAGCCGGACTGCTCATAGCCCACCCCACCGCCGCCACGGCCGCCGACTCCACGACCGACCTCGGCGTGTCCTCCGACAGGAGCGACGTGGCCGCGACCGACGACAGGCTCTTCATCTCCGCCAAGGACCGCGTCATCGTCGCAGACCACCAAGCACGGCTCACCGGCGCCGTCACGGACCTGCCGAGCGTGGCCGACCTCGCCCTGACAGCTGACGGCACCCGCCTCTACGCGGCGTTGCGGGATTCGCACCAGATCGCTGAGATCGACACCGGCTCCCTCACCGTCACTCGCCGGATCGCCCTGAACGAGTATCCCTGCCCGTCACACCTCGCCCTGCTGGGCACCCAGCTCTACGTCGGGTACGGCTGCAACCCCGACTGGTCGGCCGGCGTGGTCGGCTTCGACGTGTCGGCGGCGGAGCCGGAGTTCGCCCGGCTGCCGCTGCAGCTGTACCAGGCGCCGCTGGTGGCCGCCGCAGGACAGAAGCTGATCGTCGGCGAAACCGTGACCAGTCCCGGAGACATCTACGTCTACGATCTGACCGACACCGGCCCCACCCTGCGCGGCGCCATCAGCGGCAGCACACATCGCCTGTTCAACCTGCAGGACATCGCGATCAGTGCAGACGGCTCAACGGTGTACTCGGCCTTCGGCGCGCCGTACCGGTTCGACGCCTGGGACACCACCGACCTGACCCTCGTCCGCAGCTACGGCGCGGACTCGACGTTCACCGGCTATCCGACGGCGGTCACGGTCAGCGCGGACGGCCGTCACGTGATTGGCGGACGGACGTCGGGAAAGCCCGTCGTGATGTACGACAGGGCCGGCGGCGAGCAGACCTTCGCGTACGAGAACCTCGCCTCCGACCTGGTCGCAGGCAGCCTGGCCTACTCCGGCGGAACCGTCTTCGGCGTCCTGAGCGACCTGTCCGACCGGCTCCACCTGGTACGGCTGCCCGATGTCACTCTTCCCGGATCGACCGTCACTTTGACGGCGCCCGCCACGGGAACCGCCCTCAAGCCGCTCACCCTGTCCGGCACGCTCACCCTGCCGGACGGATCGGCGCCCGGCGAGCAGCCGCTGGTGCTGATCCGCTGGACGTCGGACGGTGCCCGGACCCCCATCCCGGGCGTGACGACCGCCGCGGACGGGACGTACTCGGTCAACGACACCCCGCCGATCGGCGGCCAGATCAGGTACGACGTGCTCTGGAACGGCAACGCGGACTACCGATGGAGCAGGGCGTGGCGAGACGTCCTGGTGTCCAAGGTCTCGTCCCTGATCAGCCTGACGCCTTCGGCCCCGGCGATCGCTCTCGAACCGCTCACCTTGACAGGCACACTCGCGCTGGCCAACGGAGCCGACCCGGGCGAGCAACAACTGGAAGTGACCCGGCTGATGCCGGACGGCACGCGCGAGACCCTCCCCAGGGCGACGACCGCCGCGGACGGCACTTTCACGATCATCGACATCCCGCCGATCGGCGGGAACACCCGGTACGACGTGCGCTGGAGCGGCAACCTGACCTACGGGCCGGCCACAGGCTTGCGGACCGTCGCCGTGGCCAAGCGCCAGACCACGTTCACCCTGTCCGGACCTGACACGGGGATCACTGGCAAGCAGCTCGAGTTCAGCGGCGCGCTGGACGGTGCCGGCCGGCTTCCCGCGGCCGGCACCGTGATCACGGTGACCCGTACCGTCTCCAACCGCAACGGCACCTCCACGACCACGCTGCCGTCGCTGACGCTGTCCGCCGACGGGACGTTCGGCTTCGCCGACACGCCCGCCGAGGGCGGCGACCACACCTACACCTTCAAATATGCCGGTGACAGCGTGTTCCTGGCCGCGCAGGGCACCCACGCGGTCACGGTCCGAGGCGTACTGGGTTAAGCCGCGCCACTGGGCGACCCAGGGCATGCAGGTCATCCCCGCCGCCCGGGTCGCCTTGCGCTTCTCAGCATTTCTCGTAGGTGGCACATGTTGTCCACCCTCCGGTCGTGCCGCCCGGAGGGCGACTACGCGCCGACCTGGAGGACGGCGGCGCCGGTCACCCGATCGGCCGCCAGGTCCGACAGGGCGCGGTCGGCCTCGTCGAGCCCGTAGAGGACAGTGGTGACGCGCAGCGGATGCCGGCTGGCGAACTCCAGCAGGGCGCGCCCGTCCTCGCGGGTGTTGGCGGTGACGCTGCGCAGCGTGCGCTCCTGGAACAGGTGGTCCTGGTAGACCAGCGGCGGGATGTCGGACAGGTGGATCCCGGCGACGGCCAGGGTGCCGCCGCGGTCCAGAGCCGCCAGCGCCACGGGCACCAGATCACCGACCGGGGCGAACAGGATGGCGGCGTCCAGCGGCTCCGGGGGAGCGGCGTAGGCGGGACCCGCCGAGGTGGCGCCGAGCTCCAGGGCGAGCCGCCGGGCCGACTCCGCGCGGGTCATCACGTGCACCGTGGCCCCCTGGGCGAGGGCGACCTGCGTGGTGAGGTGGGCGGAGGCGCCGAAGCCGTACACGCCGAGCCGCCCGCCGGGCGGCAGTTCGGCCCGTAGCAGCGCCCGGTAGCCGATGATGCCCGCGCACAGCAGCGGCGCGAGCGCGTCGGCGGGCTGGTCGCCGGGCAGCGGGTAGACGAAGTCCTGCGGGGCGACCAGGTACTCGGCGTAGCCGCCGTCGGCGTCCCAGCCGGTGTAGCGGGAGAACGGGCACAGGTTCTCCGCGCCGCGCGCGCAGTAGCGGCACGTGCCGCAGGTGGCCCGCAGCCACGCGACGCCCACGCGCGTGCCGTCGGCGAGCCGGTCGGCGCCCGGCCCGCGGCCGGCGACCCGGCCGACCACCTCGTGCCCTGGGACCGTCCCGGGGCGGCGCGGCGGCAGGTCGCCTTCAGCCAGGTGCAGGTCGGTACGGCAGACGGCGCACACCTCGACCCGGATGAGCACCTCGCCCGCGGCCGGCTCGGGCACGGGCAGGCGTACCTTCTCCAGCGGCGCTGTCGCCATGGGGCCTGGACGCCGCACCACCCAGGCCGTCATCGTGCCGTCCATCTCCCCATGGTCACACGCGGCCGCCGCCGTTCACCCCTCGATTCGCCCGGCTCTTGCCGTACTGAGCTCGGCGCCGCGATGGTCGGCGCGGCGACGGCTGCGCCGGCGGGTTGACCGGCGGGGCGCTCGGCTGGCGGGGGTACGGGTCGGCGGTGCTGTTCGGGGATGCGGCGCCGCCAGCGCTCCCAGGCGGACTGGCGGCTGATCCGAGCGGCCTCGTCGAGCTGCGTGAGAATCATCTAGCGTCCGACGGCACGTATGGGTGTCACGGTAGAACGCCTGTCGCCGGGAGACGGCGAGAACCTCCCCCAGCGAGGGGACGAGGTGGCGATCGCGAACCGGCGAAGTGACGACCCTGTCTTCGGCCCCGGTCGCGGGGCCTGCCCTGGGCGGCTCTACAGAAGCTCAAGGGCCTTGGCCACGCCCGGGTCGCGCCCGGCGGCCAGGTCGAGGGCGGTCATGGGGGCGTGGTGGTCGACCGGCACGCCGATCGTGTCGATGATCTCGCGGGCGGGCCCGAGGTGCCTGCTCCTGGGCAGGAGCAGGACGCTGCCGTCGTCGAGAAGGTACCCCTCGGCCGGACCTGAGACGGCTCCGGCGGTGCGGGTCCCGACGAGGGTGCCCAGTCCGTTGTCCTTGACGGCTGCGCTGAAGTCCTCGCAGGCCGAGGCGCAGGCGCGGTCGGTGAGGACGATCAGGCGCAGGCCCAGAAGCGGCACGGTGTCGTCGGTCCGGTTCGGGACGCAGTCGCCCTTGAGCGAGCAGAAGTAGCTGGTGACCTTGCCGTGCGCGAACGCGCTGAGCAGCCGCGTCACCTCCCGAGGTGACCCGCCGCCGTTGCCACGCAGATCGAGGACCACGGCCTTCGGCTTGTCCGGCAGCTTGGCGATGACCTGGTCGGCGGCGCCTTCGAAGAATCCGGGCAGGTGGACGTAGGTGACACCGCCGGGCAGCGGCCTGGACGTCACCGATGGGGGTTGTGGCGTGATGGGGCCCTGCCTGACTTCGACGGTGCGGGTCCGTCCCGTCGTGGGGCGCCTGAGCGTGAGCCGTACCGTGCTGGAGGTGAAGGCGTCGGTGATGCCCTGGTTCGGGGTGTCACCGACGAACGCCGGCACGCCGTTGGCCTTGACCACGATGTCGCCGGGCCTGATGCCGGCCTTGGCGGCGGGGCTGCCGGGCAGCACGCGGGTGATGTACAGCGGCGGCCGGGCGGCGGGGTCGAGCCGCGGTCCCTGCAGGGCCGACAGGCCCACGATGCCCGTTCCTGCCGGCCCGCCCGGCGGCGGCGGGGCCGGCCTGATCCAGCGGGCGTGGTTGTCGTGCAGGCCGGCGACCATGCCGGTGATCGCGGCGCGTAGCGCGGCGGGCTCGCCCGTGCCGAGCACCTTGGCGACGGCGTCCCAGTCGGTGTCGCGGTTGCCTGTCAGGGCGGGCAGCCGGAGGTCCGCCCGGTCGGCGCCGTGCCGCATCAGGTCCTGGGTGTAGGCGGCGAAGGCGCTCTTCAGCAGCGCCTTCGGATCCATGGCCGGGCCGCTGTAGTAGTTGTCCAGCACGCAGAAGTAGGCCTGCCGGAGCGTGTTCACCGACGTCGGCGGCGCCGGCTCCGGTGGTGGTGCGGTGATGGCGGCGCAGCCGGCGGCCGGCGTGGACGTCGGCGCCGGCCGGGCGACCGGGACCGGCAGGGCCAGTCGGGCGACCGGAGGCGGCGGGGCGGCCGGGGCCGGCGCGGACATCGAGCAGGCCGTCAGCAGGACGGCGGAGCAAAGGGCTCTGATCATGAGCCCAAGGTGGCCGAAGGCGGGTTACGCCGCGGTGAACGGAACGGTTAACGCCGCTGTAACCGGGTCGCGGGTATGAAGGGCGGCACGCATCCGGGGCGTGCTTGAGGGCCGGCTGGCCGAGCTGGAGAAGTCAGCTCAGCGCGGCCGCCTTGCGCAGCAGCACCGAGCGTTCGCGCTGGTTGGCGCACAGCCGGGCCGCCAGCTCCAGCTCGGCGCGCGCTTCCGGTCGCCGTCCGAGTCGGGCCAGCAGCTCACCGCGTACGGTCGGGATCAGATGTGAACCGGGGAGCCGGTCCGAGGCGATCAGCTCGTCCACGATGGTCAGGGCTTGCGCCGGGCCCGAGGCCATGGCGACGGCGACGGCCCGGTTGAGCTCGACCACCGGCGAGGGCGCGACCCGGCCGAGTGCCTCGTAGAGCACCACGATCCGGTCCCAGTCGGTCGCCTCGACCGAGGGCGCCGACGCGTGGGTGGCGGCGATCGCGGCCTGCAGGCCGTAGGGGCCGAGGCCGCGAGTCGATGCCTTGGCCAGCGCGACCAGCCCACGGCGGATCGCCGAGAAGTCCCACCGCCGCCGGTCCTGCTCGTCGAGCAGGACCGGCGAACCGTCCGGGCCGGTCCGGGCCGGGAAACGCGCGGCCGTCAGCTCGCACAACGCCAGCAGGCCGTGCACCTCCGGCTCGTCCGGCTGAAGCGCGGCCAGCGTGCGGGCCAGCCGGATCGCCTCGTACGCGACGTCGGGGCGCAGCAGCCGGTCGCCCGACGTGGCCGTCGACCCCTCTGTGAAGATCACGTAGAGGACGCTGAGCACGCCGCCCAGCCGCTCCCGGCGCTCGGCGGCCGGCGGCAGCTCGAACGGCACCCCGGCCGCCGCGATCGTCTTCTTGCCCCGGGTGATGCGGGCCTGCACGGTCGGCACGGGTACGAGGAACGCGCGGGCGATCTCCTCGCTGGACAGGCCGCCGACCACGCGCAGGGTCAGCGCCACCCGGGCCTCGGGGGAGAGCACCGGGTGGCAGCTGACGAACATCAGCGCCAGCACGTCGTCATCGATCTTGTCGGGATCGGCTTCTTCGTCAACCGCCGAGTCGACCGCCAAGTCGGCCGCCAGCAGGGCGTATCGGTCCTGGAGGGCGGTCCGGCGGCGGATCGCGTCGATCGCCCGCCGCCGGGCCGTGGCCATCAGCCAGCCGGCCGGATTCGCCGGAGAGGCGAGCGGCCACGACACCAGCGCCTCGGCCACCGCCTCCTGGGCCGCGTCCTCGGCCAGCCCGAAATCGCCGGTGAACCGGGTCAGCGCGGCGACGATCCGTGCCGACTCGATCCGCCAGACGGCCTCGACATCGGCCGTACCCATCAGATCTGTCCGTTGCTCTCGCGACCGGCCCGGTCCTTGATGATCACTCGCCGACCTGCGGTACCTCGTCGCTCCCGGGCACCCGCCGGACCTCGATCTTGGATCCGGGGGCTGCCGGGACCCGCTTGGCCCACTCGACCGCCTCCTGCTTCGAGGCGACGTCGAGCAGGAAGAAGCCCCCGAACAGTTCCTTGGTCTCGCCGTACGGCCCGTCCGTGACCACCGGGGCCTCGCCGCTGAAGTCGACCACGACGCCCTGGGCCGGATCGTCCAGCCCTTCCGCCGCGAGGAGAACGCCGGCCTTGACCATCCCCTCGATGAACTGGCGGGTCGTGGCCATCATCTCGTCGATGTCGGCCATCATGGCCGCGTTCGACTCGTCGGTGCCCCGCATGATCAGCAGGTACTTCGGCATCGCGTTCTCCTCGTCCGGCGGGGCCGCCTCTCGGCCCTCGCACCCACACGTCGAACGAGCGGCCCGCGGATCGACACGGTCCCGGAGAAATCTCTCGCCGCGACGCGGCGGATCCCTCCGATCCGCGTTTCGCCAGTCAGAGCGGCCCCTGAGCGATGGCTGACGCGGACGCCCTGCTGATCGGAAAGCTTATTCGGCGCATCTTTGGAAGGGACCCGGGCAACGTGGGGCGCCACGATGGCGTGCTCCGGAGGTGACGATGGCCGGCACGCCGAGTGCTCCTTGCCCGGACCTCGATGGTTTGCGGCCGGCGGCGACCAGGTCGAAGTAGCAGCGGTAAAGGCCGGTCAGACCATGGCAGTCAACGAAGGAGTCGACGTCGCCGGGCCAAGTGGTGATGTCGAGCATCCAATCGCGGGCCGATGATTCGAATCCCTGCGGCCGCTCGCTGGACATTGGCCCACTACTCTGTGGTACTGTATAGTGGTACTCGGTACTACAAAGTACCAGGAGACCGAAGAGGACCCACGATGGACGACCTGACGGAGATGCTGAAGGGCACGCTTGAGGGCTGCGTGCTGGAAATCATCGGCAGCGAGGAGACCTACGGGTACGCCATCACGCGTCGGCTGAACGAACTCGGCTTCACCGACGTCGTCGAGGGGACGGTGTACACCATCTTGCTGCGGCTGGAGAAGAACGGGCTCGTCCAGGTGACGAAACGACCCTCCGGGATGGGCCCGCCACGCAAGTTCTACGCGCTCAACGACGCGGGGCGCGAAGAGCTCGCGAGGTTCTGGGCGAAATGGAAGTACGTCTCCTCGCGGATCGACAAGCTCAAGGAGGGCGGCAGATGAACTTCTGGGAGACCATGACAGGCAGCGATCTCACCAGGGAATGGAAGGCGTTCGAAGCCCGGGCCGCGGCATTGCCGGCCGACTACCGGGCGGCGTGGGAGAAGATCAAGGGTCACCTCTTTCCCTACGCGGACTTCACCGGCCGCAACCTGATGCCGATTCTCGACAATGCTCTGGGGCTGCTCGAAGAGACAGCCTCCGATGGGCAGAGCGTTCACGAGGTGCTGGGTGACGACATCGAGGGCTTCTGCGCGGCGCTGGCCGGCGGAGAAGGGGCTCGGAGCCATCGCGACCGGTGGCGCGAGCAGTTGAACAGGAACGTCGCAAGGAAACTGGGCCGGCTGGGAGGCTGACGTGGGCATCCAGGACATCATCGAGGGCAAGAAGCAGTGGCGGGCGCACACGGTCCGGGTCAAGGCGCTCCCGCCGGACTACCAGATCGTCTACAAGGAGATTCAGAGGTACCTCTTCAAGGTCGGACCGATCGACTTGCCTGACGGGTCCCTGCTCTCAGGGATCGTCGATTTCTTCGAGGAGGGCGTCGCGGCCGGCAAGGGAGTCCTGGAACTCATCGGCAACGACGTCGCTGCCTTCTGCGAGGGCCTGGTCAAGGACTCGCGCACCTACGCGGACATCTATCAGGAGTCCATCAGCGGGCAACCCGGCACGGCCGGGAAGTAACACCCGTCGCCGACCAAGGCGCCGGCGGGCGCTGGGCTGTGCAGCAGAGCGGTAGGACCGGGCAACTGCTGAAGCCGGGCCTTGGTCGGCGCCGGAGGGGCGATCGTGCAGCTCGAGCGGCCCGATGGCCACTTGTGCGTCTTCTGCGAGTAGGCGCCGTTCCGTTGGGCGGACCCCAGGGGGTGCTGGGGGCGCTTGAACATCCTCCCGAGGCCGCGCCTGCCGTAGCAGAGCGCGGTGAACGGGACCCCGATCCGCGAAGACGTCGGGGGGATCCTCCGAACCCCCCTCGGGAGGCGTGCCAGGCCGGCGGATGTCCCGGCGGTGAGAGGCCTGCTGCGGTGCCGTGTCAGCACGGCAACGGCCTCGTGTCAGCGCTTTCGGTGATGGTGGACGCCATGAACCGTTCAGTGATTGCGCACTCGTGGTCGCGGGCGCTCCCGCCTCGTGCGCGACGATCGAACTCTCCGGTGGGCCGACGGAGCCCGTCTTGGCCTGAGGGATGACGGACTCGCTCCACGCTTCTTGCTCTCAGCTATTCGGTATTGCTAGGTACCAGTAGTAAGTGTTACTTTGTACCGGTAGTCAGTATCACGAAGTAGCCGGAAGGGGGGTGTCCCATGGGCAAGCTCGTGACGGAGATGCTCAAGGGAACGCCGGAGGGCATCGTCCTGGCGACCCTGTCCGGCCGGCCCGCGTACGGCTACGAGATCACGGCGTGGCTGCGAGAGCAGGGCTTCTCCGGCATCGCCGAGGGCACCATCTACGCGCTGCTGGTCAGGATCGAGCAGCGCGGCCTGGTCGAGGTGGAGAAGGTCCCGTCGGAGAAGGGGCCGCCACGCAAGGTGTACTCCCTCAACGCTCAGGGACGGGAGTACCTCGAAGAGTTCCGGCGGACCTGGAGCTTCCTGGCCGACCGGCTCGAACAGCTCCACGAGGGAGGCAAGCAGACATGACGACAGGACCACACGAGCCGAAGAGCCGCTACCTGCAGTACCTGGAGATCGTCACCGGATCGCTGGAGGAGAAGAAGCGCTACCGGCAGTACAAGGCACGCATCAAGCAGCTTCCCGAGAACTACCGCATCGCGGTCGAAGCGCTGGAGCGGTACCTGATGCACTTCGGGCCGGCCGACGGCGCCGGTGCGATGGCGATGTACGACGACCTTGCCGAGCTGTTCGAGCAGGGCGCGGCGGACGGCACCCCGATCCGCGACATCTTCGGCGCGGACCCGGTGGAGTTCGTCGAGGCGTTCATGGCCAACTACCCCCTCGGCCAGTACAGGACCCGGGAGCGCAACCGCTTCACCAGCGCCATCGAGCGCGCCGCCGGCGAGAACACCACGACAAAGGACAGGACGGACTGATGACGACACAGCAAGCTGCGGCGATCCAGGTGCAGGGCCTGGAGAAGGCGTACAAGGAGCTGCGGGTGCTGCGCGGCGTGGACTTCACCGTGGCGCGGGGCAGCATCTTCGCCCTGCTCGGCTCCAATGGGGCGGGCAAGACCACGGCCGTGAAGATCCTGTCCACGCTGCTCAAGGCCGACGCGGGGACGGCACGGGTGAACGGCTTCGACGTCGCCACGCAGGCCGCCGACGTACGCGAATCGATCAGCCTCACGGGGCAGTTCGCCGCCGTTGACGAGATCCTCAGCGGGCGGGAGAACCTCGTGCTGGTCGCCCGGCTGCGGCATCTCAAGGATCCGGGCACGATCGCGGATGAGCTGCTCGCCCGCTTCTCGCTCACCGACGCGGGCGGACGGAAGGTCGCGACGTACTCCGGCGGCATGCGCCGCCGCCTGGACATCGCGATGAGCCTCATCGGGAACCCGCCGGTCATCTTCCTCGACGAGCCGACCACCGGCCTCGACCCGCAGGCCCGCATCGAGGTCTGGCAGGCCGTCAAGGAACTCGCCGGCCGCGGCACAACGGTGCTGCTCACCACGCAGTACCTGGACGAGGCCGAACAGCTCGCCGACCGGATCGCGATCCTGCACGAGGGCCGGATCATCGTCAACGGCACCCTGGCCGAGCTCAAGCAACTGCTCCCGCCCGCCAAGGTCGAATACGTCGAAAAGCAGCCGACCCTCGAGGACGTCTTCCTCACCCTCGTCGGCACGAAGGCATAAGGAACAACGATGAGCAAGCATTTCCTCACCGACACCGCCGTCCTGCTGGGACGGTCCCTGCGCCACATCACCCGCAGCCCGGACACCATCATCACGACCGCGATCATGCCGATCGCCATGATGCTGATGTTCGTCTACGTGTTCGGCGGCGCGATCAGGACAGGGTCGGATTCGTATGTGAATTACATGCTGCCCGGCATCCTGCTCATTACGGTCGCCTCGGGCATCGCCTACACCGCGTACCGGCTGTTCATGGACATGAAGGGCGGTATCTTCGAGCGCTTCCAGTCCATGCCGACCGCGCGGTCGTCCGTGCTGTGGGCGCACGTGCTGACCTCGCTGGTCGCCAATCTGATCTCGCTCGTGGTCGTGATGCTCGTGGCCCTGCTCATGGGCTTCCGCTCCTCGGCGGGAGTGCTGGCGTGGCTGTCGGTGGCGGGCATCCTGATCCTGTTCACCCTGGCGTTGACCTGGATCGCCGTCATCCCCGGCCTGTCCGCCAAGACCATGGAAGGCGCGAGCGCGTTCTCCTACCCGCTCATCTTCCTGCCGTTCCTCAGCTCGGCCTTCGTGCCCACCGGCACCATGCCCGGCCCGGTGCGCATCTTCGCCGAGAACCAGCCGGTGACCTCCATCGTCAACGCCATCCGCGCCCTGTTCACCCAGCAGCCGGTCGGCACCGACATCTGGATCGCCCTGGCCTGGTGCGTCGGCATCCTCATCGTCGCGTACGGCTTCGCCATGAACACCTACCGCCGCAAGATCTCCTAGGGCGTATCGATCGGCATGTCCTGATCCCGATCAGCGTGGCGGACAGGCTCGGCTTCCATTCCCTGCACGCATCCTTCGAGCTCCAAAAGACACGTGATATCGCGAGCCCCCCGAGAGGAATGACCATGGAACACACCGTCACAACGCTGCCGACCTCGCGTCAGCCCGGCTGCCCCTTCGACCCGCCCAAGGAGCTGATCGAGGCGCGCGAGCACGGTCCGATCAGCCGCTTCCCCTT
>NZ_JBEXMT010000045.1:0-73875 GCF_040610675.1 Nonomuraea sp. NPDC003804 | reverse complement strand
ATCAGCCGGGTGATCGATTCCCGAGACGGAAGACGTGTGCTCTGGTTGGCGGCATCCGCTAGGTGTTTGGCCATGTCCCGTTGAGTCCACTCCCTTTTGCGTCGTTCAGCGCGTAGCCGACTGGCCCAGCTTGGAACATCGCTCATCGCGTGCACCTCGGGGGACGTGTGGGGGGATGGCTTGTCTCCCCTAGTCTCCCTCACTCGCACTGTTGGTGGGTGGACTGACGGGGATGAGATGGAGGGCGACGCCAAAACATGGCGGGACCCGCAGGCGCTGACACGCCGTACGGGTCCCTAAACCGCACTCTGGAGGTGCGATCTATGGCACAGCGTACGGCCATTCAGGTACGAGCCAATACCAGTCCTGGCAAACCTCCTGGAGCTCAGTCCGCCTACCGGCTGCAACTGGATTTGGCGGACTTCGGCATCAACTCAGACGTGCACGTCGGTACAGGCATCGCCCTGGTCTCCGTATGGGTGGACCTGGTGATCTGGGTCGAGTGCGCCTCGGAGGGATGGCGCTACCGCTGGTGGACCGGCCGTATCTCGTCTCGCAACCGTTACGTCTGGGCCTTCTGCCCGGCCGACGCACACCACACAGCGGCGCGACGGATCGCCATACGCTACCGCGAACTTCTGGCCGGTCATCCGCTGTCGGAGACCATCGCCGATCTCGCCGCGACCGCCGAGACGCCGGGGAACGAGGTAGCGCGGTGACTGAGGAGATCCCGTTCGTTCCCGGCTGTCAGGCCGCTCCCGCCGTTCCGTCGCGTGAGGTCACCGAGGAGGACCGGATGATGGCACGCCGCGTCGCGGCTGATGCGCGCGAGGCGCTGCGGCTGGTGCTGGAGCGGCTGCGGGCCGACCAGCCGGGGGGCCAGTCGTGATCAAGCGGGCGAGATTACGGGCGCTGCTGGATCGGTGGAGGCTGGCTTTCGGTGGGCCGCCTCCGCTGGTGGTCGGGTTCGTGATGAACGAGCTGGATCAGCATGCGGCGCGGGTGGTCGGCTCGACCCCGGTGCGGCGGGTGTGGCGGGGGGCTGCTTTGTGCGGCCGGTCGGTGCTGGTCTTCCGGGCTCGCAAGATCGGGTGGCAGGGCTGGGAGCCGAACGAGCTTGCATGCGCCGTGTGCTTCTTCCGCGCACATTGGGTGACGTCGGGGGAGGTGCCGGTGACCGGGCCGGACGACTCGTCGTAGGAGCTGGGCGGGGTGGTGCGGATGGCTGGCTCCTGGCGCGGGAGCGGACGGCGCATCGTCTCGCCCTCATTCGGGTGCGGCAGCGTGGTTGATCTTCCGATCCTTCAGGGTGGGCCGGAAACTGCCGATCCCACGCTGCCGTGCTCACCTCTTCTCTACGTTCAAGCTCGCCGTTCTCTCTTCCTCGCCATGGCTACATGATTCTCCAATCACAACAGAAGGGCTCAACAATGAACAAGGCGACCACTCTTCTCCGTCAGCCCTGGGGCTTGGGGCGTGCCACCGAACGCCTTCCCGAAGCGGCACTTCCCTACACAACAACCAGCCTCGACCCGGCGAGTCAGCTCACGGTCTTCTATGACGGCCGGGGTGGAATCGTCGATATGGGAAAGGGTTCAACCAACAGGGCGTACGCGACGATTACCAAGTCCCGGCCCGGCGACGGCTCCCAGAACGCCCCGAACGTGGCAGACGACTCCAATAACGACGTCGAAAGGGACTGATTCGTGCGCTCCACCAAGGACGCGATAGTGGTGATCACCTCGCCTGAGGACGTCACCGCCAATCTGGTGATCGCCTCCCTCAACGAACGAGGTGCCTGCGTCGCTCGCGTAGACCCGGCCGACGTTGGGTCTGGCCTGACGTTCGGCGCCCGCCTGGGAGGCGAGCGTGCAAGCTGGTCCGGACGTCTGCGCACAACAAGCCGGGACATCGCCCTGGAAGAGGTGCGGGCGGTCTACTACCGTCGCCCGTCGCCTTGGCGGTTCGAGACACTTGAGGCGCAAGCACGCGATTTCGCCATCACCGAAGCCCGACACGGCTTGCACGGCCTGATCACCAACCTGCCGAACTGCCGCTACGTCAACAACCCCGGCAATATCAGCAGAAGCGATTACAAACCGGCGCAATTGCAGATCGCGGCACAACTCGGGTTCGCCATTCCCGAGACGCTGATAACCAATGACCTGGAGGCGGCCAAAGAGTTCGCGATAGAACACGACCCGATCGTATACAAGTCGTTTCGCGGCATCCCGCACAAAATAGAAGGCAAGGTCGCGACCATCTGGACACAAAGAGTAGACTCCGGCGACCTCGACGAGTCCATCGCGGTAACGGCCCACATGTTCCAAGCAGAGATCCCCAAACACAGCGATGCCAGGGTGACCGTCGTCGGCTCTCACGTGTTCGCCAGCCAGATCACCAGCCCAGAGGGCATGCTTGACTGGCGGAGCGGAGACTGGGAAGCGCTCGCGCACACTCCCATCCGGGTACCCTCGTCGGTCGTAGCGCGCCTGCACGCTTACCTCTATAGCTTCGGCCTGGCCTTCGGCTGCTTCGACTTCGCCCTAGAAGAAACCGAAGGAGGCGTTGAGCCGTATCGATGGGTCTTCATCGAGTGCAACCCGAACGGCCAATGGGGCTGGCTTCCCGATGCCGAGGCGATAGCCGACGCCTTCGCTCACACCCTCCTGGAGGGATACACCGTATGAACCTCGCAGCCGAACTGCGTCACCAACTGGCCGACAAGATCGGCTCGGTGGCCTGGCACCCGGCCGTGGAGGCGGTTCCTCGCGAACTCTTCCTTGGCGAAGCGGTCTACCGGCTTGAACCGGAGCGCGGGTGGGTTCCGGTTCGCAAAGACGAGATGACCCCCAAAGAGTGGCTCACGCTGGCCTACACCGACGAGACGTGGGTCACCCAGATCGACGGGGTGATGGCAGAGGACGCCACCGAACCGGTCGTCATCCTGCGGCCCACCTCATCGTCTACCTTCCCCGGGCTGGTTGTGCGGATGCTCGAAGCCGCCGGGATCGGGGAGGGCGAGAGGGTTCTAGAGATCGGGACGGGCACCGGATACTCAACCGCGCTGATGTGTCACCGGCTGGGCCAAGAGGCGGTGACCTCCATCGAATACGATCCGGTGATCGCGGCCAGAGCCAAGGCCGCCATCGCGGCGGCCGGGTATGCGCCAACGCTCATCCAAGGCGATGGCCTTCTCGGCTACTACGCCAACGCTCCCTACGATCGGCTGATCGCGACGTGCTCAGTTCGCACAATCCCACCCGTATGGGTGAAGCAGGTCCGCGCGGGCGGAACGATCACCGCGCCCATGATGGGGTGGACGGGCGGGGCGGCCTTCGCACATTTGCATGTAAAGGACGACGGCTGCGCGAGCGGTCACTTCCTGCCCGAGGACGTCTACTTCATGACCGCCCGTCCGCACCTGCCGCCCTCGCGCCCGACTCTGGAACTGGGCCTGGGAAGCGTCGGTGACAGCACGCTCGACCCGTCCATACTCAAGAACGACACCGCGTTGTTCGTGGCTCAGCTCGCCGTGCCCCATGCACAACACGGGTGGGCGGAAGACATCCTGACGCTGCACGACGTCAGCACCGGATCTCAGGCCGACGTCAGGCCGTCCCCGACCGGTGGATGGGTGGTCCACCAGCACGGACCGGTACGCCTGTGGGACGAGGTAGCCAAAGCCATCACCGTCTGGCAGGACGCGGGCCAGCCTCATCAGTCTGGCTTCGGCCTCACCGTGGCTCAGGAGGAACAACGGGTCTGGCTCGGTGCCCCTGACGGACCAACCTGGAGGCTGCCCACATAGCCAATGCAGGCAACCCGGCCACCCCTCGACAGTTCGACGAGGGGGCCCTTCACGCCCAGGGCCGACGAACTTGGACTCGGGATCGTCTCTTCTGAGTACGGCCCCATGGCGCATCGGGCCTGTAGCGGTGTGGAGCGTGGGGGCCGGCGACATGACCGCAGGTCACCCGGAGGGCGAACGAAGTGAGTGTGGCCGGCGCGCACGCGGCGGAAAGATGATCACGAAGCGCCCCGCGGCGGCTCAGTAGTTGATCTTGCCGATTGTCTCGGAGTCGTGCGGTGGCTGGCGGTTGCGGGCGGCCTGGCCGCTCCCGGCCGGGACCGGCCCCCAGGCCGCATGCCCGGCCGGGGAGGGCGGCCGGTTTGGCCGCCCGCGCGGGCCGCCCTTGGGCGGTCCGCCTTGACTTCTATGAGAACAATTCGGCAGTGCGGGCCGGGCGACATGCGATCTGGGGGAGTTGTGGCGGGGGCTTTGCCGGATAGCGACACGGCGCGGCTGCTCGCATTGATACAACTGGGGTGCGGCGCCTCCGTTTGGAGAGGTCACTGCGTGGCGGGGTGCTCGTCGGGGGGTGTGCATCCCGCCACAGCATGCTTGATCGGGCGATTCGACCGGCGGCGGTTACCTGATCTTGAGAGTCTCCGGCCATGCGCTTTGTCCTCCATGCCGATGATTGCGGCGGATGCGCTGATAGAAAGAGTTCTGATCACCCACTCCGGAATGATCACCCCGTGGCGGGGTGCCATCCTTCTAGCGCAGGCCGGGCCCCCGCCACGGTCATCCGGATATGCCTTTTTCGGGTCGGCTGGAATAAGCGTTGAGAAAGCCGAGAATTTCGCGGGAATAATTCCGGGATTCGGGAACTCTGGCCGTGCCTCGTTCGTTCTCTATAGGCCAGAGCAATCGACCGAAGGAGGTGGTGTCACTTGTTACAGGGGCCGATACCGGTTCCACACGAGCTAGTGTTCCCCCACGGATGTTACGTGGTCGGGGACGTCAGTCCAGTACTCGACTTCGAGGCAAGCACACCGAGCAAGCCGGTCCCGGCTCGGGACAAGCTCACCAATGAGCTGATGTGGCAGGTCCCGGTCATGGACGGGGACCCTTCGGTGAAAGCGTCCGCTAAGTCGGTCGCTGTGAAGATCCTTTCGCCGGTTGAGCCGGTGATTCCTGAAGCTCCTGCGGCGTTGGCCGCGCTGGGGCTGGCGCTGGTGCCGGTGGAGTTTGAGGGGTTGATGGTGACCCCGTACGTGAACGCCTCCAACCGGTTGGCGTATTCGTTCAAGGCGCGGGGCCTGCGAGCGGCGGTCAGACCGTCCGGCCCATCAGGCGCGAAGGTCGCTACGTCGTAGCGGGTTGATGGCTCGCCTTGCCGGTGGGGCGCGGGCGGGTGGAAGTGGTCGCGATCCCGTGTTGAGGGAGACGCGTTTTTGATGGCGCGGTAGAGCCGCGCCGAGTAGGCCCGGCAGGGTAGGCCGCAAAGATGGCGGTGAGGCCCCTTGGGGGCCGGGCATCGGGGCGCGCAAGAGGGCCCGGACACACACAGATTCAGCCGTGATGCGGCGTCGTCGGCATCCGCTCTCTTGGCGGGGCGGGTGTCGGCGGTGCTGCGGCTGTGGGCGCGCGCTATCCGCATACACACAGATCACTTGTTTGGCGAGGTCGGCGACCGCATGCGCGGTCGTTGCGGTTCGTCGCCTCCGTCGTCCCTTCCCGCCTGTGTGGTGGGCCGGGGTCGGCGTGGGCGGCCTGGTCAAAGGAGGTGGTGCCCCAAGTGTTGCGCAAACTTCCCGGTGCAGAGGTAGACAACATCGTCGCGACCCGGCCGGAGACGTCGGTGGTGTGGCGGCCGACCGTGGTCAAGACTCCGGCGATCGTGGTCATCGTCGTCTGGCTGTGGCGGCTGATCTCCGGAACGATCAAGACTCTAGTACGTCACCCGGTCGCCTGCGCGGTCGCCGGTTCGGCCGGAGCGCTGTGGTATCTGGCGGGCTGGCGATGGCTGGTCGCCGCCTACGTGGCCTTCGGGGTCGGTAGTGCCTGCTGGGCGCTGGCCGATGCGGCGAGCTACGGCCGGTGGGTCGGCTGGCCGCTGGTGAGCTGGGCGCGCTGGATGTTCGTCTACCGGCGTCGCTGGCGGGCGGTGCTGGTCGGGGCCGGGCTGGGCGGCTCGTTCTGGGGCCGCGCCTACGTGCCGGACGTACGGCGGGTACGCAGCACGCGGCTGGCTGACCGGGTCACGGTCAAGATGCTGGCCGGTCAGTCGGATGAGCTGTGGGCGGACCGGTCGCCCAATCTCGCGCACGGGTTCGGCGCGGTCTCCTGCCGGGTGTCGGTGATCCGGCCGGGCTGGCTGCGGTTGACCTTCCCGCGTGCTGATCTGCTGGCGGTCACGATCACGGCGCGGCCGATCCCGCGTCGGCCGGTGACCGGGGCGGTGGAGATCGGCCTGGATGAGGAGGGGCGGCCGTTCCGGCTGAAGATCCACGGCACCCACGTGCTGGTCGCGGGGGCGACCGGGGCCGGTAAGGGGTCGTGGCTGTGGTCGGTGGTGCGCGCTCTGCTGCCCGCTCAGGAGGCGGGGCTGGTGCAGCTGTGGGGGCTGGACCCCAAGCTGATGGAGCTGTCCTATGGCCAGCAGCTTTTCACCCGGTATGCGGCGCGCCCGCTCGCGTGCGTCGAGCTGCTGGAGCTGGCCGTGACCTGGATGCAGGAGCGGGCCGACCGGTATGCCGGGGTGCGGCGCGACCACACCCCCACCACCGACGACCCGTTCGTGCTGGTGATCGTGGATGAGGTGGCGTTCCTGACCGCCTACCAAGCCGACCGGCAGTTGAAGGCGCGCATCCTGGCGGCGCTATCCACGCTGACCACGCAGGGCCGGGCGGCCGGGTTCGCGGTGATGGCGGCGCTGCAAGATCCGCGAAAGGACGTGCTGGCGATCCGCAACCTGTTCCCCGATCGGGTGGCGCTGCGGCTGGACGAGCCGGAACAGGTGGACATGGTTCTCGGTGACGGTGCGCGGGATCGGGGCGCGCTGGCCGATCAGATCCCGCGTGACCCCGATGATCCGGCGGTGGGGGCCGGGATCGGTTACGTGCGGCTGGAGAACAGCCCCGACCCGGTGCGGGTGCGG
The DNA here is from genome assembly GCF_040610675.1 of Nonomuraea sp. NPDC003804. Classification (NCBI taxonomy): domain Bacteria; kingdom Bacillati; phylum Actinomycetota; class Actinomycetes; order Streptosporangiales; family Streptosporangiaceae; genus Nonomuraea; species Nonomuraea sp. NPDC003804. The sequence continues at coordinate 66,928 of NZ_JBEXMT010000045.1, read as the reverse complement.
GCGGCCTACGTCAGCGATGGCGATATCAGGCAGATGGTGGCGCGCTACTGCGTGCCCATGGACAAGCGAGGAGGCAGAGATGGCGAGGACGGCGGCGGCTGCGATGGCGGCCAACCAGACGACACAGACGGCGGCACGGGCGAAGAAGGCGGCGAGATGGGCGGCGGCAAGCGGAACGGTCGGCACGGCAGCGGTGAGGAAGGGGGTGGTGCCCTATGACGATCTGGGTGGCCCTGAACGGGCTTCGGTGCGCGCTGTGCGGCACTGAGGGGAGCCTGTGGCAGGACGAGGTCCGGCTGATCGTGGAGTGCCGCGAATGCGGGCACCGGGCGATGGTCGGGCGGGAGTACGACTTCGGCGACGCGGTGGAGGAGGTGGCGGCGCGGCTGGGCGGTGACGACGACTGGCCGTACGGCGAGGACCTGGACCGCGTCTGCCTGCGTAGGGCGTTCCGGGAAGAGTTCGGCGAGGACCTGGACGACGACCTGACCGACGAGCGGTATGGGGTCTGGGGCGCCTGGGAGGCCGACGAGTACGACACCAGACGGGACAGCGGCGCCGATGCTTGGGGGGCCGCTTGAGCGATACCGGGCAGGACAAGGCGCGGGCTGGCGCGCGAGCGGGGGCACTGGGGGCGCTGGCTGAGGCGGGACTGCTGGAGCTGGAGACGGCGCGTCAGGTCGCCATCGATAACGGGGTCTGCGTGCGGCCGTTGGCCTTCCGGGTGACCGATCGGCATAGCGGGGCTGATCGGGTGGTGAACGTGGCGTGCGGGGCGCGGTTGGAGAGCAAGTGTCCGCCGTGCGCCAAGCGGATGCGGCAGTTGCGGGCGGCGCAGTGCCGGGAGGGCTGGCATCTGGAGGCCGAACCGGAGATCGAGCCTGGGCCGGGCTCGCCTTGGGACGGCAGGGCATCAGAAACGGGCAGCGGGACGGCGGGCGGTGCGGCAATCGTGCCCGCTCGTGAGGTGGACGAGGATGAACGGGCGTGGCTGCATCAGTTCCGGGACGAGCTTCGGGCGCTGCGCGATGCCGCGATGGCGGCGGGCCGGGCGGATGAGGCAGGTGACTGGGCGGCGGCGCTGGCCGGGCATGAGGCGGAGATGCGCGCCCTGGGCGTCTGGTCGGATGGCGGCGACGCATCAGGTGGGGCGCAGACCGACAGCGGCACCGATGACGGGACGGCGGGGGCTGTCTCGTCTCGGCGGGTGCGCTCCACGCGGCGGCGGCAGGACGCCCCGGCCTTACCCAAGCGGGTGATGCGGGCGACCACGCTGGGCCGGACGTTCACCGGGCGGGACGGCAAGGTGTTTCGGCCGTCGCTGTTCGTGACGCTGACGCTGCCGTCCTACGGCCGGGTCAGAGACGGGGCGCCGGTGGATCCGGACGGTTACGACTATCAGCGGGCGGCACGTGATGCGCTGCACTTCGCCAAGCTGGTGGATCGGCTGGTGCAGAACCTGCGGCGGGTGGCCGGGTTCGAGGTGCAGTACTTCGCGAGTGTGGAGCCGCAACGGCGGCTGGCTCCGCATCTGCACATGGCGATCCGGGGCACGATCCCACGTGCTGAGCTGCGGCGGGTCATCGCGGCCACTTACCACCAGGTGTGGTGGCCACCGACCGGCGTGGTCGTCTTCGAGGGCGATCACCTGCCGGTGTGGCGGGAGGAGGTGGGCTACCTCGATCCGGCGACGGGTGAGGTGCTGCCCACCTGGGAGGAGGCGTTAGACGCGTTGGGAGCCGACCCGGACGCCACGCCTCTGCATGTGATCCGCTTCGGCGAGCAGGCCGACATTCAAGGCGTGCTGGCCGGGACACCGGATGCGGACATGCGGGTCCGCTATCTCACCAAGTACCTGACCAAGAGCCTCGGCGATCCGCTCAACGATGACCCGGGAGAAGGGGCGGACGGCAAGCGGGCGGCTCGGGCGCGGCGGGCGCATGCGCGGCGGCTGCTGGAGGTCTTGCGGTGGGAGCCGTGTTCGCCGGGGTGCGCGAACTGGCTGCGTTTCGGGGTGCAGCCGAAGAACGCGCGTGCGGGGATGGTGCCGGGGCTGTGCCGGGGCAAGGCGCATCGGGCGGCCTATCTCGGCTATGCCGGGCGGCGGGTGCTGGTCTCGCGTAAGTGGACGGGCAAGACGCTGGGCGGCTACCAGCGGGCGCGGCGGGCCTGGGTGCTGGAAGCGCTCGGCATCGCCGAACAGGAGGCGAGCGAGCCGGGCCGGTACGTGTGGCAGCAGCTCAAGCCGGATGACCCGCGTCTGGGGTCGCTGGCGGTGCGGTTGCTGCGGATGGTCGCCGAACGGCAGCGCGGCCGGGAACGGATCGCCGACGCCCAAGCGAACGAGCCCACTGGGGAAGGGGGTCAATCTTTCGGCAACGGCTTGGCGCGGGGGCCAAGCCCGCACCGGGCTGAGGCTGCGGGGCACGCCGGTCAGGGGTCAGCGTGAGGGCCGCCACCAGAAAGGCGTGCCGGAGGCGCCGCTTCGGGGTCGAGTTCTTCCACCCTGTGATCATCGGCCGGCCGCGAGCCGGAGGTCAGCCACCACGAACCCGAGGGCGGGTGGGCGGGATGGCCAGGCGCGCGGACACGGTCATGATCATCTCGGTGCGGGTCGCTCGGGGGCGGCTTGCGGTGATCACGCCGAGACGGCTCGGTCACCCGGGAGCCGGGTGGTCGCATGGCTGATGCATCCCTGGCCCGTGACCGCAGGCAGCAAGGGCACGCATCACAGCGGAAAGCTCGTCGGCGCGTGGCTGCCGAAGAGTCGCAAGCAGATCACCAGGACGTGGACGCTTACGTCAAGGAACTGGTGGAGGGCTGGCCACCGCTGACCGATGACCAGCGACACCGGTTGGCGCTGCTGCTGCGCGGGACGTAGGCGGGCACATGGGCGGGTGCACCTCTTGTCAGTCTGGGCCGACTGGCAAGGGGTGCGTTCGCTGTGTGGCGGTGTGGGGTCATGCATGCTGGACAGGCTTGATCGCTACTCTCTGCATGACCGAAGGACGACGGCCACGCCCGACCGGTAGCAGAGTGATCGTCACCAGCATGCGCAAGATCTCCCGCTTGCGTCCTCGGCTGAGCCCTGCCCAGGTCTTGGCCGCGTCATCACTGATCGCGAACTCCTGCAACGGGTGCTCGGCTGCCGCCTCGATGATCTGCTGGCTGATCTCCGCGCGGCGCTTGTCGATCTCGGCTTGTGCCACCTCGGCCGCCGCGACGCTCAGCCCTTGCCCGCCGCGTCTGCGCCTGGCGAGCGACAGACCGATCTCTGTTTCGTCGGCGTCCAACAGCGCGAGTTCCTCGTGCAACGCGGTCACGTCGATGGGCGCGTGTTGGGGCAACAGCTCGGCGATGTCCTGGCGCGACAGCCGCGCGATCACCACGCGTTCCACGTAGTCGTCCACCTCCTTGGCCGGATGCTGACAGTGGCCCTTCTCGCGACACCGGTAGACGGGATCGCCGCTGGAGTTGTTACGCACGGTCATGGTGGCCGGATCGCCCGCCTTGTCACGATGGCCAGCCTCGGCGCACATGCCGCATTGGTAGATCAGGCTGCCGAGCCACTTGGGCGTGTTGCCGGGGCTGGTCTTGCGCGTGGGATCGCTGAACCGCGTGATCAACGCCTGCCGCTCATCCTCGGTGATGATCGGCGGATAGGCGTTCCGCTTGACGATCTCTCCCCGGTAGACCGCGTGCCCCGCCGTGCGCGGATTGGTCAGGATCTGCTGCACCGTGCGCGAGTTCCACCCCTGGTGCTTGACCTCCTGCCCCTTCCTGCGCAACGTTCGGGAGTCCTTCTGCGCGACCGTGGGCACCCTGCGGGCGGCTAGGTCGGCAAGGAGTTGGCGCATGGATACCCCCGACAGTAACTCGCGCTTCCATCGCCTGATCTCCTCGGCTTCCTGCTCGTTGTGCTGGTTCATATCAAGCACCGGAACATCGCGGTACTCACGCAGTTCGGGCGATTCCTTGGGGTTGAGGCAGACGCGACGCACCCGCCCGGTCTCCTTGCCCCAGCCGAACGGGCGGACGCCACCGCCGTACGCGCCGGTACGTGCCTGCCGCTTGCGCGCCACCACCACGCGCTCGCCTCGGTGCTCGCTCTCCTCCTGCGCGGTCACCGTGTCTCGCAGCAGGTCCGCCCGACCGGCCGCGCGGGTCAGGCGGTACTCCCCGCCACGCTTGACGCTGAACAGCCGCACCCCGCACTCAAGAGCGATCTTGATGAACCGGTTCGCCTCGTCCACGTTGCGATGCAGGCGGTTGGCGTGCCACACGATGATCACGCCGACGATGCCCGCGCGAATGTCAGCGATCATCCGGTCATACTCGGGACGTTCGGCAAACGACCCATCGGCGCGCGCCTTGGCCGACCGGTCGTTGTCGCTGTATGTCGCCTCGACAGGGAACCCGATTTCCTCACCGAACTCGACATCGTCGAGATGGTGACTCTCGACCCCGATACCCGCGCCGGACTTGTCGTAGCTGATGCGAGTGTAATCAACGGTGATCTTCATCGCGTCTCCCTCGTTCGCCCTGGCCAGTGCCCCTCTCTACTCCAAAGATACGCCTTAATCAGTTAGTCGGTAAGTCCACCACGATGCGGGCCATCCTCGGCCTGGAGGCCCCGCAGGCCGGCAGCGCCCTGGTCGCCGGGCGGCCCTACGCCTCGCTCAAGCGCCCGCTGCTGACGCTGGGGGCGCTGCTGGATGCGGGAGCCGTACACGGTGGCCGCACCGCACGAGCGCACGTGGCGTGCGTGGCGCGCAGCAACGGCATCGGCCTGGCCCGCGTGGACGAAGTGCTCGATCGGGCGGGGCTGACATCCGTGGCGGGCAAGCGGATCGCGAAGTTCTCTCTCGGCATGAAGCAGCGGCTCGGAATCGCGGTGGCGCTGCTTGGCGACCCGGAGGCGCTGATGTTCGACGAGCCGGTCAACGGGCTGGACCCGGAGGGTGTGCGGTGGATCCGCGAGCTGATGCGCGCGCTGGCCGCGGAGGGCCGGGCGGTGCTCGTCTCCAGCCATCTGATGGCGGAGATGGCCATGACCGCCGACCACGTCGTGGTGGTGGGGCGCGGCCGGTTGATCGCCGACACGGCCACGGCGGCGCTCGCCGAGCGGTACCGGCGCGACGTGCTCGTTCGCGCCGCCGACCCTGCGGCGCTGGCGATGGTCCTGCGGGCCGACGGGGGCGTCGTGCGGGCGGAGGACGGGCTGGCGGTGACCGGGCTCGAGGCCAGGCGCATCGGTGAGCTGGCCTTCGCCCACGGCATCGCGCTGTACGAGCTCACGCCGCGCGAGGCCTCCCTGGAAGAGGCGTTCATGGAGCTGACCGACGACAGCAGGGAGTACGTGACACGATGATGGACGCGATCGCGGCGGAGTTCCTGAAGTTCAGAACGCTACGCGCCAACCTCTACCTGCTGATCTCCTCGCTGGCCGCGGTGGGCCTCAGCGCGGGCGTGGCCTTCCTGGTCGCGCGCGGCTTCGACAACCAGCAGGGGGCGGACCTGCGGCGCTTTGACAGCTTGGGCGACGGGCTCGGCACCGGGCTGCCCTTCGCCCACCTCGTGATCGGCGCGCTCGGTGCGCTGTCCGTCACCACCGAGTACGGCACGGGCCACATCAGCACCAGCCTGACAGCCGTCCCGGCCCGCCGCACCTTCCTCCTCGCGAAGGTCCCGGTCCTGGTGGCCGTGAGCCTGGTCGCGGGGCAGGTGCTGGTCTTCGGCATGTACGCCGCCACCATGGCTGTCCTCGGCACCAGAGCGGACACGGTTCTGCTGGGCGGGGAGACGCTCGGCGCCTCCCTGTCCGAGCCCGGCGTCCTGGCGGGGCTGCTGATCACCGGTGCCTCGATGCCGCTGGTCGCGCTCATCGGGCTCGGGCTCGGCACGGCGATCCGTTCCACGGCGGGCACCCTGGTCACGCTGACGGCCTTGCTGCTGATCCTGCCCGTCGCCGCACAGACACTGCCGCGTCCGCTCGGCTACCAGATCGGCGCGTACCTCGTCGGGGCTCTGCCCGCCCAGATCGCGGCCGACGGTCTGCTCAGCCCGATCGCCGCGGGCGCGTTGCTGGCCGCCTACACCGTGGCCGCCCTGGCCGCCGCGGTAGTCGCCATCGCGCTGCGCGGACACCGCATCCGGCCGCTGCTGGCAGGTTCGGCCGCCACCATCGTCCTGGTGGGTGCCACATCCGTATCGGCCGCCGCCTCTCCCACATCCACCTTGGCGTGGAAGCCCTGCGGCAAGATGCTCTGCAGTGAGATCCGCGTCCCGGTCAACTGGGCCGAACCCCAGGGCCGTACGATCACGCTCCCCCTCGCGATGCTGCCCCACACCGGTAGGCGCCACCGCATCGGCGTGCTGTTCTCCATCCCCGGCGGACCCGGCGGATCCGGAGTGCAGGACCTCGAGCGGCACGCGGGCAGCTTCGCCCAGATCCGCGACAGCTTCGACGTCGTCAGCCTCCTGCCGCGCAACGGCGTCGAGTTGGGCGTCCTCGACCAGGACTGCCTCACCACCGGCCCGTGGATCACCACGGCGGACAACGAGCGCGAGTGGGCCGCGCTGGCCCGCTCGAACCGGGCGGCCGCCGAGCGCTGCCGAGCCGCCGACCCCGAGCTGTTCGCTCACCTCGACTCCGCCTCGTTCGCGCGCGACATCGACGCGATCCGTTCGGCGATGGGCGAGCGGCAGTTCACCTTCATGGCCACCTCCTACGGAGGTGTCCCCGGAATCGCCTACGCCAGGCTCTTCCCCAGCCGGGTACGAGCGATGTACCTGGACGGGATCGTCAACACGCTCCGGGGCAAGAGCGAGGGGGATCGGGCGCGATACACCCTCATGGAGGCGCAGTTCACCCGCTTCTCCCAGTGGTGCGCGCACGACTCCGCCTGCGCGCTGTATGGACGCGACGTCGGCACGGCCTGGAACGAACTCCGCTTCGCGGCCGACCGCTCTCCCGTGCCCGCCGAGAAGGGCGTCGTCTACAGCGGCTTCGACATCACCGTGGCCGCCATGCCCGACATCGTCACGCCCGGCGAGGACAACGCCCGGTGGAAGGAACTGGCCCAGGCGATCAGGCGGGCGGAAAAGGGGGACGCCACCGGATTCTCCGACTACGTCAAGGCGGGAACGCTGGGCAGCCTGAAGCCGCCCTCGACCGTCGGGATGAACATGACCCATTGCCTGGACGGAATCGGCTACCGCGACTACGCCGAGTACCGCCGCCTGCGGGCCCTGGGCGACCGGATCGCGCCGCACCTGTCCGGTAACGAACTGTGGCACCCACTGGGCTGCGTGGGCTGGCCGGAACCGGTCCGCAACCCCGCCGCTCCTCTTCCCGCGGATCGGTTGCCGCCGTTCGTCGGCGCCGGAACGTGGACCGACTACGCGGACACCGCCGACCTCGCCCTCCGGGTACCGGGATCGGGCACGATCCGCTTCGAAGGGTCTGGGCACGGGCTGTACCACACGGGTGACCCGTGCACGATCGCGCACGCCAACCGGTACTTCATCGACTCCCGCGTGCCGCCCAGGAACACCGTCTGTCGCGCGGAGAGTTGATCCGTCGTGCGGCACGATGCCGGAGACGACGCGGCGAACCTCTGAGAGTGCCGGTGCCCGAAGTCGCTTCTGAGATCAGGGAAGGGGCCGAGGGCGGGGCGTCGACAACGCCGGTCCGCTGAGCGACACGCACGGCCGCGACTACAAGACCCACCTCAAGACCCGAGCATCGGGGTTATGACCCGCTGCCCACGCGGGCGCGCTTGTCGGACAGGTCCAGACCGGCGATGTCCAGGCCGAGGATCTCCGGCCTCCGGGCGCGGCGCTTGGGCAGGTGGGCGCAGCCGGGCAGGCCGGTCCAATTCCGGGGGCCGATCAGTAGGGCAGCGCGTCGGGGATCTGGTCGCGAGGCGTTTCGCGCCCGCGTCGATACGCCCGGTCGAATGCCGTGTCGCCGAGCTCGCCGCGCGCGTCAGCGGCCGTACGCGCCACATCAGGCGCGTCGGGCAGGCACACCCCGCGTAGCGACACCGCCGCGCCGAGCAGGAACGCCGCCCGCGCCGCCGCCCCCTCGCGCAGCGTCAGCTCGGCCATCGCCTCGATCGCGCCCGACGCCCCCGGCAGGTCGAGCACCGCGACGAGCAGGTCGTGCGCTTCGCGCAACGTGGCGCCGGAGCGCTCCAGCCGTCCCATCCCGATCAGGATGCGCCCGCGCGTCTCGTTGGCGCCCAGCCAGTGCGCCTCGCAGTGGGCCAGCGCGGCGGCGTAGCGCGCGGCGGCCTGCTCCTCGTCGCCTGCCAGCCGTGCCACCTCCGCCAGCCCGTAGGTGGCGACGGCCACCGCCTCAGACACCTCCAGCCGGCCGGCCATCGCGACGGCCCGCTCCAGCTCGGCCCGCGCGGCCTCCAGGTCGCCCGCGCGGGCCAGCTCGGCGCCTCTGCGCGACAGCACGAGCGCCGTGTCCTCCGCGGCGCCGAAGGGCGCGATCACCTCCAGCGCCTCACCGGCCGTCGCGATGGCCACCGCGTGATCGCCGCGCCAGCCGGCCAGCTCGGACAACTGGAGCATCGCCTGGCCCACCCCCCACCGGTCGCCGGCCACGCGGAAGGTGTCGAGCGCCATGCGCAACTCGCGCTCGCCCGCGTCGACCTCGCCCGCGCCCAGACGGAGGTAGCCGACCAGCAGCCTGGCGAAGGCCCTGGTCCACGGGTCGGAGGCGGTGGTGGCCGCCAGCAGCGCGGGCAGCATCGTGGTGTAGTCGCCCTCGGCGATCGACGGGTAGGGCCTGACCATGGCCACGAGCGGGTTGCGCGGCGGCTGGGACAGCCCGCCGGCCAGGCGCTCGGCGTTGGCCAGGATGTCGCGCAGCTCCTGCGTGCCCGGCTTGCCGCCCGCGGCCAGTTGCAGCGAGCAGACGATGTACTCCTCCACCAGGCTCGGCGGTGGTTCGGGCCCCACCAGGTCGAGCACCTCTGCCGACACGGCGGCGCCTTCGTGCCTGATGCCGCGCAGCCACCAGTACATCCACAGGTCGGCCACCAGCCGCAACGCCGGCTCGACCCTGCGGGTGTCGATCGTCCAGCGCAGCGCCGCGCGCAGGTTGTCGTGTTCGGCGCCGAGCTCCGCCAGGCGACGCAGCTGGTCGGGGCCTCTCAGCTGCGGCTCGGCCGCGGCGGCCATGGCGGCGAAGCATTCGGCGTGCGCCTGCCGTACCCGCTCCTCCTCGCCCGTCTCGGCCAGCCGTTCGGCGCAGAAGGCCCGGACGGTTTCCAGCATCCTGACGCGCCCGCCGTCGGCCTGCAGGATCGACTTGTCGACCAGGGCGGTCAGCAGGTCGAGGTCGCCGCCGCAGACGCGTTCGGCGGTGTGCGCGGTCGCGCCCGAGGCGAAGACCGACAGGCGGGCGGCGAGCTCGCGTTCGGCCGGGTCGAGCAGGTCCCAGCTCCAGGCGACCACGGCGCGCAACGTGCGATGGCGGGGCAGCGCCGTACGGCTGCCGCCGGTCAGCAGGCGGAACCTGTCGTCGAGCCGGGCGGCCACCTGCTCGGGGGTGAGCGCGCGCAGCCGCGCCGCGGCCAGCTCGATGGCCAGGGGCAGGCCGTCGAGGGCGCGGCAGATACGCAGCACGGAGGGCAGGTTGGCGTCGGTGACGGCGAACCCGTGGCGTACGGCAGCCGCCCGGTCGGCCAGCAGCCGCACGGCCGGATGCTCGCGCGCCTCGGCCAGCGACAGGTCGTGCAGCGGCCGGGGGAGAGGCGGGACCGGCAGGACCTGCTCGCCGGGGATGTGGAACGGCTCGCGGGAGGTGACCAGCATCCGCACGCCCGGGCACTCGGCGAGGATCCGGTCGGCCAGCAGGGCGGCGGGCTCCACGAGGTGCTCGCAGTTGTCCAGCAGCAGCGTGACGGCATGGCCGGCGAGAGCGGCCACCAGCGCGTCGGCGGGCGGCTGGATCGTGGGGACGGTCAGCGGGCGCGGCGGCTCGGTGTGGGTGTGCGGGAGGCCGAGGGCGGTGAGCACGGCCGCCGCGACGTCGGAGCCGGGGCGCAGCGGGGCCAGTTCGACGAAGCAGACCTCGCCGAGACCCGCTGCCGCCTCGATCGCGAGCCGCGTCTTGCCCGCGCCGCCGGGACCGCTGAGCGTCACCAGGCGGCTTTCCCCGAGCAGCTCGCGCACCAGCAGCACCTCCTTGTCGCGGCCGACGAAGCTGGTGCGCTGCGGCCGTGGGCCGCGCGGGCGCAGGGCCGAGGTGCCGGGGAGGGCGGGCCCGCCCGAGGGGGGTGCCGCCGTCACCCAGGCGTTCGGGGGCGCTGCTCCGGTGGCGACAGCGGGTGAGGCACCCGGGAAGGAGGCAGCCTCGCTCGCGGGAGCCCAAGCCTCGGGACGGTCGGCCGCGGGCCGGCGGTGCCCGGGGGCGTGCGTGTCGCGGAGCAGGCTGAGGTGCAGGTTCGCCAGCGCCGGTGAGGGGTCGGCGCCCAGCTGGTCGGCCAGCGTCCGGCGCGCGTCCTCGAAGGCCTCCAGCGCCTCGGCTCCGCGGCCCGCCGCCGCCAGGGCCCGCATGTGCTGCCCGCGGAGCCGTTCGCGCAACGGGTGACGCATGACCAGCCCGCCTAGCTCGGACACCAGCTCGCCCACGGGCACCGACCCCTCGAGCAGATCGGCCTCCAGCCTGTCCTCCAGCGCCGCGAGCCGCAGCTCCTCCAGCCGGGCCGCCTCGCCCCCCGCGAACGGCAGGTCCAGCACGTCGGCGAGCGCGGGACCGCGCCACAGGGCGAGCGCCTGGCGCAGCAGCCGCGACCGGTCGGCGGGGCCGGGCGCCCGTCTGGCGTCGGCGACCAGGCGGGTGAACAGGTACGCGTCGACCTCCAGCGGATCGACCACCAGCCGATAGCCGGCCGCGGCAAGCTCCAGCGGCACGCCGACGACCGCACGCAGCCGCGACACCTGCGACTGCAGCGCGTTGATCGTGCCCGCCGGGCCGTAGATGTCGCCGATCAGGCGCTCGACCGACACGACCCGCCCCGCCTCCAGCGCCAGGAGCACGAGCAGGCCGCTGAGTCTGGCGCCCCGCACGGGGACGCCGAACACCTCCGTGGGGCCGAGCACGCCGAATCGCATACCTAGATTGTCGTCGGCGGGGCGGAGCGCGGCGTTTTGGAATCCGGTTCTGTGGATAACCTCGGGGGCATTCTTCGCCGTGCCGACAGCGAGCACGTCCCTGCTCCGCATGGGTGACGGTCATCGCCGACCCGGCGACCGTGCCTTGCGACGACGGAGACAGCCGACGTGCTGGCCGGGTGGTCTGGACGATGGCGGCAGGCTCGCCGCGCGGGTCATGCCGGCAGCGATGGCCGGCCTCGCGATCGGCGATCCGATTCCGATCAGCCTTTACGGCAGAAGGCCCGGCTGGTCGATCACCCACAACTATGTGCCGTCATCCTGCCGAGGAGCCACCTCGACGGTGACACCGCCGCCGGGCAGGCGTACCGAGGTGAGCGCCAGGTCGCCGCTACGCGGCGTGGGCTGCTGTTGGCCAGGGGCAGAAGTGGGCGCATCGGCGAGCAAGCGCTCATACGCCTGGCGGATCTCCATGGCTCCCTTGGCGACCTGGCCGTTCGGCGCCGATCCGGGTGGCGAGCTGTCTGGTCGACAGGCCCGGCAACGGTGATCGCCGCCTGGGAGTGGTGGAGGTCGACTCCCCGTACATGGTCGCTCCGGCGCAGGCCGGCCAAGGTCGCGCTGTCGGCGACGGATCGGCCCCATCTACTTCGCGAATTGCGAATGTTCGCAATCCATTACATTATGGAGTGGACTTCGAGACGGTTCGACGGATAGGGGTGCTGTGAGCGGGTCTTTCGCTGCGGCGGTCAGACAGCGGGCACGCCGGGCGAGCGCGGCGTTGGAGGCGGCCCGCCACGGCGATGATGCCGACGCGCTCGCGTTGGCCGAAGCCGAATGGGAGCACGTGACACGGCTGGCGCGCACGCACGGCATAACGATCGGCTCGTCCGAGGCCGGGCAAGGTGAGGCTGATCCGGCCGGGGGGAGCGGGCTGTGATGTCGGTGCCGTTGTATGAGGCCAAGGCGGAGCTGTTCCGGCTGCTGGGCCACCCGGTCCGGATCCGGGTGCTCGAGCTGTTGCAAGACGGGCCGAAGCCGGTGCGGGACCTGCTGGCGGCCATCGAGGTCGAGCCGACCGGGCTGTCGCAGCATCTGGCCGTGCTACGCCGTTCGGGTATGGTCAGCGCGCACCGCGACGGCTCCACCGTCGTCTACGCCCTGGCCGGCGGGGACGTGGCCGAGCTGCTGCGCGCGGCCCGCCAACTGCTGACGCACAAGCTGTCGGGGCAGAACGAGCTGCTGAGCGAACTGATGCAGGCGGAGGCCGGCGCCTCGTGACCTCCCTGTTGCCGGCCGCCTGGGCCCGCCTCCGTTCTGTGCTGCCCGAACGTGGCGAGCTGGCCGCGATGGGCCGCCATCCCCGGCGTGATCTGCTGGCCGGGCTCACAGTGGCGATCGTGGCGTTGCCGCTGGCGCTGGGCTTCGGCATCTCCTCCGGTCTGGGCGCCGAAGCCGGGCTGGCCACCGCGGTGGTCGCCGGGGCGCTGGCGGCGCTGTTCGGCGGCTCCGGCCTGCAGGTGTCGGGGCCGACCGGCGCGATGACGGTGGTGCTGGTGCCGATCATGCACGCCCATGGCGCTTCGGGGGTGTTGACGGTCGGCGTGCTGGCCGGGCTGCTGCTGCTCGCGCTGGCGCTGGCGCGCGCGGGCAAGTACATGGCGCTGGTGCCGGCGCCGGTGGTGGAGGGCTTCACCGTCGGCATCGCCTGCGTGATCGGCCTGCAGCAGATCCCGGCCGCGCTGGGCGTGCCGGCCCCGGAGGGGGACAAGGTCATCGGCGTGTCCTGGCAGGCCGTCCAGGACTTCCTCGCCCATCCACGCTGGTGGGCGCCGGCGCTCACGCTGGCCGTGGCGGCGACGATGCTGCTGGGCGCACGCTGGCGGCCGACCCTGCCGTTCTCGCTGCTGGCCGTCACGGTGGCCACCCTCGTCGTCGAGCTGGCCGGCCTGCCGGTGGCCCGGATCGGCGACCTGCCTGCCGGGCTGCCCGCACCGTCGCTGGCCTTCCTCGAGGTGGGCGCGCTGGGTTCGATGATCGCCCCGGCGATCGCGGTCGCCGCCCTGGCCGCGCTGGAATCGCTGCTGTCGGCCGCGGTGGCCGACGGCATGAGCGTCAACCACAGGCACGACCCCGACCGGGAGTTGTTCGGACAGGGTCTGGCCAACCTCGTCGCGCCGCTGTTCGGCGGGGTGCCGGCCACCGGCGCCATCGCCCGCACCGCGGTCAACGTCCGCTCCGGCGCCTCCTCCCGGCTGGCCGCCCTGGCGCACGCGGGCATCCTGGCCGTCATCGTGTTCACCGCCGCCGACCTGGTCGCCAAGATTCCGCTGGCCGCGCTGGCCGGCGTTTTGCTGGCCACCTCGGTGCGCATGGTGGAGGTCGGCTCGATCAAGGCGATGATGCGCTCGACCCGCGGCGACGCCGTGGTCCTGGTCCTGACCGCGATCGCGACGCTGGCGCTCGACCTGGTCCAGGCCGTCATCGTCGGCCTGGCCGTGGCCGGGGCGCTGGCTCTTCGCGCCGTCGCCCGTGACGTCCGCCTCGATGAGATGCCGATCGCCCACGACCTGCCCGGCGACCACACCGAAGACGAGCACGCCCTGCTCGCCGAGCACATCGTCGCCTACCGGCTGGACGGGCCGCTGTTCTTCGCCGCCGCGCACCGTTTCCTGCTGGAGCTGTCGGAGGTCGCCGACGTCTCCGTGGTGATCTTGCGGATGTCCCGCGTCACCACCATCGACGCCAGCGGCGCCCTGGTCCTGGGCGATGCCATCGACCGCCTGCAACGCCGGGGCATCACCGTCTATGTCTCCGGCATCCGCGACGGCCACCATCAGCCCCTGCACGCCCTTGGCGTCATCGCCCATCTCGATCAGGCAGGCCGGGTCTTCGCCACCACCCCCGAAGCCATCGCCGCCGCTCGCGACCAACTCCACCACGCCGGCCTCCTGCCTGCTCCCTCCCGCCGCCACCCCGTCCTGCCCCACTGAGGCAGCCAGAAGGGGGGCCGGCGGGATCGCCCCGCCCGCCCACGGCGGCAAGACAAGGGACGGCTCGCCCGCGCTGGACAGGACGACGCGAATTCCTGCCAGAGCGCAGGTAGTCGCCGATCGGCCGGCGGAGTTACGATGTGCACCTCCCAGACTCTGGGAGGTGCGGCCGAGATGACACAGCAGTATCTCGCGGGCGAGTTGTCGCAGCTCTTGGGACGGTTGGGGGCCGCCACCACGAGCGAGGCGGCTGCGCGGGCGGTAGGCCTGCTGCGGCACGAGGCCGAGACACAACCGATCAGTGCGCTGACCGCGGTGACCGTGCAAGCCCTGGCATTGACGGACAGGCTGTGTTGGGAATCGCTTTCGCTGGCCGATACGTCTACCTTCGCCCGTCAGGCGGAGATCAGCGCCGCGCTGCACGAGTTCGGCGTCTGCGCGGGCTGGCTGGAGGACGACTGACGACACGGATCGTGGCGGCTGATCGGTCACACTCTTGACATAGCGGAGGGTTCCGCGATGACGGCAGAAAATCCCTCGGAAGCCCAGATCGCCGTCCACTGGCGCGAAGAGGACTATTACCAGCCCCCGGCGACCTTCATCGCCCAGGCCAACGCCGCGGATCCGGCCATCTTCGACCGGTTCGCAGAAGAGCGTTTCCCCGAGTGCTTCAAGGAATACGCCGATCTGCTCGACTGGGACGCCTACTGGCACACCACGCTGGACACCAGCAACCCGCCGTTCTGGAAGTGGTTCGTCGGCGGCCGGCTCAACGCGTCCTACAACTGCGTGGACCGGCATCTGGCCAAGGATCGCAACAAGGCCGCACTCATCTGGGTGCCGGAACCCGAGTCCGAGGACCCACAGGCCGTCACTTACCAGGAGCTGTACAAGCGGGTCAACGAGTTCGCCGCGCTGCTGCGTGACTTCTGCGGCCTCAAGACGGGCGACCGGGTCACCTTCCACCTTCCGATGGTGCCTGAGCTGCCCGTCTCCATGCTGGCCTGCGCCCGCCTCGGGGTGATCCACTCGGAGGTGTTCGGCGGGTTCAGCGGTACGGCATGCGGTGACCGCGTCGCCGACTCCGGCAGCCACATCCTGGTCACGATGGACGGCTACTACCGCAACGGTGAGCTGGTCGACCACAAGTCCAAGGCGGACGAGGCCGTGGAGGCCGCGGCCAAGCTGGGCGTCGAGGTGGAGAAGGTGCTCGTCTGGCGGCGGCGGCGCGGGCAGTACGCCTCCAAGGCGGCGATGATCGAAGGGCGCGACTTCTTCGTCGACGAGGTCATGGGCGACTACCGCGGCTCGCTCGTGGAGCCGGTCTCCATGCCCGCCGAGGCGCCGCTGTTCCTGATGTACACCAGCGGCACCACCGCCCGGCCGAAGGGCTGCCAGCACAGCACCGGCGGCTACCTGGCCTACGTGACCGGCACCTCGAAGTACTACCAGGACATCCACCCCGAGGACACGTACTGGTGCATGGCCGACATCGGGTGGATCACCGGCCACTCCTACATCGTGTACGGCCCGCTGTCGCTGGGGACCACCAGTGTCGTCTACGAAGGCGTGCCGACATATCCGGATCCGGGACGCCCATGGCGCATCGCCGAACGCCTTGGCGTCACGATCTTCCACACCGCGCCGACGGCCATTCGGATGCTGCGCAAGCTCGGCCCTGACGAGCCGCTCAGGTACAACTACCGGTTCAAGCACATGACCACGGTCGGCGAGCCGATCGAGCCGGACGTCTGGCGCTGGTACCACGACGTCGTCGGCAAGGGCCAGGCCGTCATCGTCGACACCTGGTGGCAGACGGAGAACGGCGGGTTCCTCGGCAGCACGCTGCCGGCCGTACATCCCATGAAGCCGGGCAGTTGCGGACCGGGGGTGCTGGGTGTCTATCCGGTGATCTACGACGAGGATCGCAACGTGGTCGAAGCAGGCAGCGGAAAGGCCGGAAACATCTGCATCCGTAACCCGTGGCCGGGCATCTTCCAGACCATCTGGGGCCAGCCGGAACGGTTCGTCGAGCTGTACTACGCCAAGTACTGCGCCGACACCGACAGCAAGGACTGGCACGACTGGCCGTACCTCGCCGGGGACGGCGCCACGCTCGGCGCCGACGGCTACTTCCGCATCCTGGGCCGCATCGACGACGTCATCAACGTGGCCGGCCACCGGCTGGGCACCAAGGAGCTGGAGTCCGCGGCCCTCACGGTCGAGGAGATCGCCGAGGCCGCGGCCGTCCCGGTCATGGACGAGCTGCGCGGCCGGGCGGTGGAGATGTACATCGCCCTGAAACCCGGCATCGCGGCCAGCAAGGACATCGAGGACAAGGTGGTCGCCGCGATCGACAGCCGGATCGGCAAGATCGCGCGGCCGAAGAACGTGTGGACCGTCGCCGACATGCCCAAGACCCGCTCCGGCAAGATCATGCGCCGGGTCATCGCCTCCATCTCCAACTTCGCCGACGTCGGCGACATCACCACGCTGGCCAACCCGGAGATCGTCGACGACATCCGCCACCGCGTCCAACGCGAGAAGAGCGTGCGCGGTGAGGTGCCCCGCGAGCTCACGTCCCAGGAACGCGAGGAGATCGAAGCTTACGGCCAGACCGACTAGCGACGCGGTCCTGGTCAGGTGGAGGTTGTGGCCGTTCTGGCGCAGGACGACGGCCCGGTGGGCATCGCGACCGCGAGCACGATCACCATCGGCATCCGGCGTCAGCTCCCTGCCCGGCGTGTCATCACGCGGCCCCGCCATCCATGGCAAAGAAGCCTTTAACGTAATAATTCGGGAGCTGGGGGTCCAAGGTCATCGGTGCCCAGGTGAGCCCCCCGTCCGCGCTCGTCGACGCCACCGCGTAGGCCGCGTGGGCACGGGACCTCGCGTCCCTGTCCTCCGGGGACGTGCCGCCCCGCAGGTCGAGCGCCCTGGCCGCCATCGCCAGGCCGCCCTCCTGGGAAGGCGTCACCCGGGGTTCCTCCACCCCGATGCCCGGCGGCGGCTGCGCCGATCCGCCCGGGCGTCAGGTCCGCGGGCCCGTCGAGCGGAGCACTCCTGCCCGCGTCCCGCCGCAGGTCCACCGCCAGTACGGCAGCAGCCACGCCCCGTCGTGCTTGATCGGTTTCCCGTCGACGACCACACGCCGGCTGTTGGGCGGCACGTCGACCGTGATGGGAAAGTCGTGCCAGCCGGCACCCGCGTCCGTACTGCGCCTGGCGACCATGCTGACAGGGAATCCGTCGACGTTCCCCGTCCGGTCGCGGTCCTCGGTGATCGTGATGCGTCCCAGGAGGGCGTAAATCACACCTGAGCCGTTGAGTAAGACGACATAGTGGCAGCGGTGCGTGGCCGCCAGCAGGTCGGCGTCCGGCACCGCGATGTCCCGCACCCTGTCGCCCTCGTGCGCCGGTTCCCCGTCGGCACACCTGTCCGCCGTGCTGAAGACCGTCACGGGCGTGCCCACGCACGGCCCCACCGCGTCCGACTCCGGCCAAGTCTCCCACCCGTCTTCCGTAGCCGCCCCGCCGCCGGGTGTCCGTGATCACCTGACGTTCACGTGCCCGTCCCCTGACGGCAAGCATCCGGAAGCCCACCGTAGTCACCGGTGACCCTCTGTCCATGCACGCCACTCCAGCGGGACGTCGGTGCTCGCCGTTACATCGGGCTCGTACCCCTCCACTCCTACAGGACGCGGGGTAAAGACGTGGAAGACCACAAAAAGCCCCGCAGCTCGGACGCTGCGGGGCTAGAAATCTACAACGTAAAGGCGCTCACGCCGGGTGCTCGGCCCGGTCTCCCGACCAGTCGGTGTGGAAGGCGCCCTCCTTGTCGACCCGGTGGTAGGTGTGCGCGCCGAAGTAGTCGCGCAGCCCCTGCACGAGGGCGGCCGGCAGCCGGTCCCTGCGCAGGCCGTCGTAGTAGGCCAGCGCCGAGGAGAACCCGGGCGTCGGCACGCCGATCCGCACGGCCGTGGACACCACCCGCCGCCAGGCGTCCTGCGCGGCGGCCAGCGCGCCCGCGAACCCTTCGTCGGCCAGCAGCGTCGGCAGCGCCGGGTCGGCGTCGTAGGCGGCGCGGATCCGGTCGAGGAAGCGCGCCCTGATGATGCAGCCGCCGCGCCAGATCGTGGCCATCGCGCCGAGGTCGACGTTCCAGCCGTACTCCTTCGAGGCCGCCGCGATCTGGTCGAAGCCCTGCGCGTAGGCGACGATCTTGGAGGCGTACAGCGCCTGCCGTACGTCCTCGATCAGCTCCTTGCCCGCGACGCCGGCCTGCGCGGGGCCGCGCAGGTCACGGGCGGCCGCGCGCTGCTCGGGGTGGCCGGACAGGGCGCGGGCGAAGACCGCCTCGGCGATGCCGGTGACCGGGATGCCCAGTTCGAGCGCGCTCTGGACGGTCCAGCGGCCGGTGCCCTTCTGCTCGGCGCGATCGACCACGACGTCCACGAACGGCCGGCCGGTCTCGGCGTCGACGTGGTCGAGCACCTCGGCGGTGATCTCGATGAGGTAGGAGCCGAGGTCACCCTCGTTCCAGTCGCGGAACACCTGGGCGAGCTCGGCGGGGGAGGCGCCGAGCGCCTGGCGCAGCAGGTCGTAGGCCTCCGCGATGAGCTGCATGTCGGAGTACTCGATGCCGTTGTGCACCATCTTCACGAAGTGGCCGGCGCCGTCCGGGCCCACGTAGGTCGCGCAGGGAACGCCCTCGACCTTGGCGGAGATGTCCTCCAGCATGGGGCCGAGCGCCTCGTACGACTCGCGGGAGCCGCCCGGCATGATGCTCGGGCCGAGCAGCGCGCCCTCCTCGCCGCCCGAGATGCCGGCGCCCACGAAGTGGATGCCGCGCTCGCGCAGCGCCGCCTCCCTGCGTCTGGTGTCCTCGAAGTGCGCGTTGCCGCCGTCGACGATCATGTCGCCCGGCTCCATGAGGTCGGCCAGCTGGTCGATGACGGCGTCGGTGCCCGCGCCCGCCTTCACCATGATGATCGCCCTGCGTGGTCGTTTGAGCGAGGCGACGAAGGCCGCCATGTCCTCCGCGGGCAGGAAGGTGCCCTCACCGCCGAACTCCTTGACCAGCGCCTCGGTACGGCCGTGCGAACGGTTGTGCACCGCGACCGCGTAGCCGTGGCGGGCGAAGTTGCGGGCCAGGTTGCGGCCCATCGTGGCAAGTCCGGTGACGCCGATGTCTGCCAGATCCATGTCAGCTCCTCTTGCGGAGATACGCATCCTTCACGTGATCGGTTTGGCGGTGCGCGGTTATTCCCTCAGGCGTACGCCCAGTTCGTCGAGCCGGTTGAGCATGTCGGCCGGGTCGGCGTAGACGCGGAAGGCCCCCGAGCGCTCGAGCTCGTCCCTGCCGTAGCCGCCCGACAGCAGGCCGACGCCCAGCGCGCCCGCCCTCCTGGCGGCCAGCAAGTCCCAGACGCTGTCGCCGACGACCATGGCGTGGTGCGGGTCGACACCGAGGAGGGCCGCTCCGGCGAGGAACAGGTCGGGGTCGGGCTTGGCGCGCCGTACCAGGTCGCGGGTGACCATCGGGGTGTCGTCGGGCAGCTTGAGCATGGACAGCGCCAGCCGGGCGGTCCGCGCGTAGCCGCTGGTGGCGATGGCCCAGGGGACCTGGCGCGCGGTCAGCTCGCGCAGCAGCTCCACCGCGCCGGGCAGCGGCCTGACCGAGTCGACCTGCTCGGTGTAGGTGTCGGCGTGGGCCCGCTGGAGGTCGTCGATCTGGTTCTGGCTGAGGGTGATGCCGGTCTCCCTCAGCAGCGCGGTGACGAACAGGCCGCCGCTCATGCCGATCCTGCGGTGGATCCGCCACACCGAGAGGTCGATGCCCATCCCCGACAGGGCGCTGCGCCAGGCGATGACGTGCTGGTAGACGCTGTCGATCAGGGTGCCGTCGAGGTCGAACAGGAAGGCGGGGCCCGGTGGCTCGGTGTAGTCCATCTGCCCATTCTCACCACGCCTGCCCAGGACCCCGCGGAGCGGGGCCTGACTGCGTCAACTACACCCGTGTGACACGCTGGAGGCATGCGTGTGGTGATCGCGGGTGGACACGGGAAGATCGCGCTGCGGTTGGCGCGGAGGCTGGCCGAGCGGGGCGACCAGGCCGTCGGGCTGGTCCGCAACCCGGGCCACCAGGCCGACGTGGCGGCCGCGGGCGGGCAGGCCGTCGTCTGCGACCTGGAGGGCGCGAGCGCGGAGGAGGTCGCGCGGGTGCTCGACGGCGCCGACGCCGCCGTGTTCGCCGCGGGCGCGGGCCCGGGGTCGGGCGCGGCCCGCAAGGACACCGTCGACAGGGCCGCCTCGGTGCTGCTGGCGGAGGCCGCCGAGCGCGCGGGCCTGCGCAGGTTCGTGCAGATCTCCTCGATGGGCGCGGGCGCGCCGCCCGCCGCGGGTTCCGACGAGGTGTGGGCGGCCTACATCGCGGCCAAGACCGCCGCGGAGGCCGACCTGCGCGGGCGCGACCTCGACTGGACGATCCTGCGGCCCGGCGGCCTGACCGACGAGGAGGGGCAGGGCCGGGTCCTGCTGGCGCCGCCGCCGGTGGCCAGGGGCACCGTGCCGCGCGACGACGTGGCCGCGGTCGTGGTGGCGCTGCTCGACGCGCCGGCCACGGTCGGCAGGACGCTGGAGCTGGTGCGTGGCGAGGTGCCCATCGCCGAAGCCGTTCGGGCACTCTAGGGAGAGTGACTGAATACCGCGTACTCGGCAGAACCGGTCTCAGAGTCAGCCCGCTGTGCCTCGGCGCCATGATGTTCGGCGGGTGGGGCGAGCCGTCGGTGGAGGAGTCGGCCAGGATCATCGATCGTGCCCTCGACGCGGGCGTCAACTTCATCGACACCGCCGACGTCTACTCGGCCGGCCAGTCGGAGGAGTTCGTCGGCCACGCCCTGGCCAAGTCGGGCAGGCGCGACGAGGTGGTGCTGGCCACCAAGGTGCACGGCGTGATGGGCGAGGGCCCCAACCAGCGCGGCAACTCCAGGCGCTGGATCTTCCAGGCCGTCGAGAACAGCCTGCGCAGGCTGGGCACCGACTGGATCGACCTGTACCAGATCCACCGTCCCGACCCCGACACCGACATCGAGGAGACCCTCGGCGCGCTGACCGACCTGGTACGGCAGGGCAAGATCCGCTACCTGGGCAGCTCCACGTTCCCGGCCCACCACCTGGTCGAGGCGCACTGGGCGGCCGAGCGGCGCGGTCTCGAACGGTTCGCCTGCGAGCAGCCGCCCTACTCGCTGCTGGTGCGTGGCATCGAGGCCGACGTGCTGCCCGTGGTCCAGAGCTACGGCATGGGCGCCATCGTGTGGAGCCCGCTGGCCGGCGGGTGGCTGACGGGCGCCTACCGCAAGGGCGCCGAGCCGCCGCGCTCGCGCAGGGCCGAGCGCCTGCCGGAGCGCTACGACCTGGCGCTGCCGGCCAACCAGCGCAAGCTGGAGGTGGTCGAGGCGCTGGCGCGGCTGGCCGAGGAGGCGGGGCGGACGCTGATCGAGCTGGCGCTGGCGTTCACGCTGCGGCACCCGGCGGTGACCTCGGCCATCATCGGCCCGCGGACGATGGCGCACCTGGACAGCCAGCTGCCCGCCGCGCAGGTGAAGCTGAGCGACGACGTCCTCGACCGGATCGACGAGATCGTCCCGCCGGGCGTCACGCTCAACCCCGGCGACCGGGGCTGGCAGCCGCCCGCGCTGACCGACTCCCGCCTGCGCCGCCGCCCCGCCTCCTAGAGGTCCGGGCGCCGGCCGTCCGCGCCGTGGGCGGCGAGCACCCGCAGCCGCAGCTCGCCGCCCTCCACGTCGGCCCGCACGGTGTCGCCCTGCCCCGCCTGGCCGCTCAGCACCAGCGTCGACAGCCTGTTGTCGAGCTCCCTGCGCACGGCCCGGGGCAGCGGCCGCGCGCCCCACTCGGGATGGTAGCCCTGCTCGACCAGCCAGTCCTTGGCCTGGTCGGTGACGGCCAGCTCGATGCCCCGGCCGCGCAGGCGCCGCCTGGTCCTGTCCAGCAGCAGGTCGACGATCTGGCGCAGCTGCTCTCCGTCGAGCCTGGCGAAGACGATGGTCTCGTCGACGCGGTTGAGCAGCTCGGGCCTGAGCCTCGAGGCCAACAGGTCCGTGAACCGTTCGCTGAGCGGCCCGCCGCCCTCCATGACGAGGTGGGCACCGAGGGTGCTGGTCATGATCACGACGGTGTCGGTGAAGTCGACGCTCCGGCCCCGCCCGTCGGTCAGGCGGCCGTCGCCGAGTATGCGCAGCACCAGGTTGGTCACGTCGGGGTGGGCCTTGTCGATCTCGTCGAGCAGCACGACGGCGTGCGGGCGGCGCCGGACGGCCTCGGTGAGCTGCCCGGCCTCCTCGTGGCCGGCGTACCCGGGCGGCGTGCCGGCCAGCCTGGCGACGGTGTGACGCTCCATGAACTCGCTCATGTCGATGCGCACCAGGTGGTCCTCGCCGCCGAACAGGGTCTCGGCCAGTGCTCGGGCCAGCTCGGTCTTGCCGACGCCGCTCGGGCCGAGGAACAGCAGGCCGCCGATCGGCCGGTGCGGGTCCGACAGGCCGGCCCTGGCCCGCCGTACCGCCTCGGCCACGGCGGTGACGGCTTCGTCCTGGCCGATGACGCGCTCGCGCAGGCGCTGTTCGAGCGTGATGAGCCGGGTGCGCTCGTGCTCGGTCAGCCGGGCGACGGGGATGCCGGTGCGGCGCGAGACCACCGCGGCGACGTCGGCCGCGCCGACCGAGGGCACGCCGTCCCTGTCGTGGCGCGCGCCCTCCAGCCGGGGTTCGAGGGCCTCGATCTCGGCCGTGAGCTGTTTGGCCCGGTCGAAGTCGTCGCCGGTGACCGCCTGGTCCTTGTCCCTGCGCAGGGACGCCAGCCGTTCCTCCAGCTCGCGTACGTCGGCGGGAGGCGTACGGGCGCGCAGCCGCACCCTGGCGGCGGCCTGGTCCATCAGGTCGACGGCCTTGTCGGGCAGGAACCGGTCGTCGATGTGGCGGGCCGACAGCGTGGCGGCCGCCTCGAGCGCCTCGTCGGTGATGCGGACCTGGTGGTGGGCCTCGTAGGCGTCGCGCAGGCCGCGCAGGATCTCCACCGTCTGCGCCACGGTCGGCTCGGGGACGAGCACCGGCTGGAAGCGGTGTTCGAGGGCGGTGTCCTTCTCGAGGGTGGCGCGGTACTCGTCGATCGTGGTGGCGGCGATGACGTGCAGCTCGCCGCGGGCCAGGGCCGGCCTGAGGACGCCCGCCGCAGTCGTGCCGCCCTCCGCGGGGCCCGCGGCCGTGCCGCCTCCCACCGGGCCCGCGAGCTCGCTGCCTGTCGCCGGGCCCGCGCCGGCCAGGGTGTGGACCCCGTCGACGAAGACCACGATCCCGTCGGCGTGCGCGCGCACCTCGTCGACGACCTTCCTGACGCGCTCCTCGACCTCGCCGCGGTACCGGGCGCCCGCCACCAGGCCGGTCAGGTCGAGGGCGATGACGCGGCGGTCCTTCAGCGTGTCGGGCACGCCGCCGTTGACGATGCGCTGGGCGATGCCCTCGACGACGGCGGTCTTGCCGACGCCCGGCTCGCCGATGAGGACGGGGTTGTTCCTGGTACGGCGCGAGAGCACCTCGATGGCCTGCTCGATCTCCTCCTCGCGGCCGACGACGGGGTCGATGTCGCCCTGCCTGGCCGCCTCCGTCAGGTCCCTGCCGTACTCGTCGAGCGCGGGCGTGCCGCCCGTCCCGCCGGTGACGTCCGCCGCCGGGCGCCCGATGGCCGCCTGCCGCAGGTCGCCGGGCGAGAGCCCCTGCTCGGCCAGCAGGCGGGCGGCGGCGGAGTCGGGATGGGCGGCCAGCGCGAGCAGCAGGTGCTCGGGGCCGATGTAGGAGGCGCCGAGGGCGCGCGAGATGCGCTGGGCGTCGAGAACGGCCCGCTTGGCGGCGGGGGAGAGGGCGGCGGGCGGCTCGCCCGGTGTCGCGCCGCGGGCCATGCCCTCGATGCGGTCGCGCAGCTTGCCGAGATCGGCGCCGGCGGCCGACAGCAGTCCGCGTGCCGGCTCGTCCTGCGTGGCGGCGGCCAGCAGGTCGAGCTCGTCCAGGTCGGTCGCGCCGCGGTGGGCCGCCGTCTCGACCGCGCGGGCGAGCAGGACCCTGGCCGGTTCGCTGAGCAGCCTGCCCACGTCGACCCGCTGGACGCTGGGATGCCTGGGGGGCCACGCGTCCGTGCCGGCACCGAAGGCCCGCCCGGTGAGCTGCTCGAATCCCCTGAACGGCATATCCGACATAAATAGCCGATTGCCTGACATTTCCCCGTGCAAGCCCAGGGGGTGGCAAAGTCCTACCGACCGGCCCGGCCGGGCCGGCGTACTCGGGCCCCAGCCGCCTGGGGAGGCGGTCGGTCAAGATCTGGTAGACATGGGCGGGTGCGAACCAAGCCCTGGGTGGCCGTGGCGGCCGCCGTACCCCTGCTCGCCGCGACCCCCGCGCCCCCCACGACGGCCGAGGTCCAGCCGAGGATCCCGCCGGGCACGACGGCCGCGTACGTGGTCTTCGACCGGGTGGCGGGGAAGATCGTCGCCCACCGCCTGGCGCACCGGGCCTTCAGGTCGGCCTCCGTGGTCAAGATCCTGATCGCGATCGACTTCCTGGAGCGGACGGCCCGGCCGGCGGGCCGCGACCTGGCCTCGCTCAAGATCATGCTGCGCTCCAGCGACGACGACGCGGCCTCGGCCCTGTGGGACAGGGGCGGCAAGGGGCAGATCATCACGCGGATGTCCAGGAAGCTGGGCCTGGCCGACACCAGCCCGCCGCCCGCCCACAAACCGGGCTTCTGGGGCTACACCTCGCTCAGCGCCTACGACGTCGCCAGGACCTACCGCTACCTCGTGGACCGGGCCGACGCCAAGGTCCGCGACCTCGTCGTCGGACACCTGCGCCAGGCCACCCCCTGCGGCACCGACGGCTTCGACCAGTACTTCGGCATCCCGCGCGGCCTGCCGAAGCCGTGGGCGGTCAAGCAGGGCTGGTCGGGCTTCGGCACCGTGCCGCCGGTCAGGTGCTCGCCCACGGGGGCGGGCGGCGCGCTGGTCACCCCGCGGACGCAGGTGCTCCGGCCGCTGGTGCCCGACCTCGGCAGGCCCGTCCTGCACACCACGGGCCTGGTCGGCGCGGGCGACCGGCTGATCTTCGTGCTGCTCACCGCGCACCCGGCGGGCGGCGGGTGGAACGACTCGGTCAAGCGCACCACGACCCTGGCGCGTGACCTCTACCGCAGCGTCTCCAGGTAGGCGGCGTAGACCTTCTTCGGCACGCACATCCGCCACGCCTCGGTCACCAGCTCGCGCATCTCGGGCACGTCGAGGGCGGCCATCCGCGCCTCCACCCAGTGGAAGCGCAGGTCGCTCTCGCGCGGCAGGAGGAATGTGCCCGGCTCGGCGGCCACCAGCGCCTCGCGCTCCTCCTTGGGGAAACCGAACCCCATGATCGTCTCGTCGCGGGAGAAGGCGACGTAGACGGTGGAGCCCACGCGGAACTTCACCCGGTCGTGGATCAGGTGCTCGGAGGAGCGGGGCAGTCGCGAAGCCAGGGCGCGCACGTCGTCGACGGTGACCATCCAGCCAATCTAGCGCCGGTTTGATCCCTTGGCGCCGGGGCAGTCGCGGTTCATGAGAGTCATCGTGGTCGGCGCGACGGGCAACGTCGGCACCAGCGTCCTGCAGGCACTCGAGGCCGAACCCCTCGTCACCTCCATCGTCGGCGTCGCCCGCCGCCGCCCCCGCTGGAGCCCGGGGCCCAAGACCTTCTGGCGTGCCGCCGACGTGGCCGAGGAGGACCTGACCGCGGTGTTCGAGGGCGCGGACGCGGTCGTGCACCTGGCGTGGCTGTTCCAGCCGACCCGTGACCCGCTCACCACCTGGCGGGCCAACGTCCTGGGCAGCATGTCGGTCTTCCGCTCCGTCGCCCAGGCCAGGGTGCCCACCCTGGTCCACGCCTCCTCCGTCGGCGCCTACTCGCCCGGCCCCAAGGAGGACGCCGTGGACGAGTCGTGGCCCACCCACGGCTGGCCCCGCGCCGCCTACGGCAGGGAGAAGGCCTACGTCGAGCGCGTCCTCGACGTGTTCGAGCGCGACCACCCGGACATCAGGGTCGTCAGGATGCGTCCGGCGTTCATCTTCAAGAAGGAGGCGGCCAGCGAGCAGCGGCGGCTGTTCGGCGGGCCGTTCGTGCCCGGCCGGATGATGCGCCGCGCGCCTCTCATCCCCGACATCCCGGGCCTGCGGGTGCAGGCGCTGCACGCGGCCGACGCCGCCCAGGCCTACCGGCTGGCCATCGTCTCCGACGTCTCCGGGGCGTTCAACCTCGCCGCCGAACCCGTCCTCGGCCCTCCCGAGCTGGCCGGGCTGTTCGGCGCCCGCCTGGTGCCGATGTCGCCGTGGCTGGCCAGGACCGCGGTGGCGGCCGGCTGGCACGCCCGTCTCATCCCCGCCAGCCCCGGCCTGCTGGAGATGGCGCTCAACCTGCCCATCATGGACACCACCCGGGCGCGCACCGAGCTGGGCTGGCAGCCGGCGTACGGCGCCGCGCAGGCGATGCGCGAGATGCTCGACGGCCTGGCGGACGGCGAGGGCATGGACACCCCGCCCTTGGCGCCCGGCCACCTGCGCACGGAGTTCACGACCGGGGTCGGCGCCAAGCCGTGACCCCCGAGTAGACCCCCGAGTAGACCCCCAGGAGCCCCCCGGACGCCCGTGGGCCCCGGAGCCATGGCCGGGGCCTCACGGTGCCCGCTCAGGGTCTCACGGCGCCGGCGGCGTCTCCTGTTCCTGCGCCCGGCGGTTCCGGCGGCGCAGGGACGCGGCCAGCACCGAGCCGAACACGACATGACCGAGCGCCATCACCAGCTGCCGGCCGGGCTGGTCGCGATGGGCGGGCGGCAGCCGGGTCAGCGACGGCAC
Source organism: Nonomuraea sp. NPDC003804 (assembly GCF_040610675.1). Lineage (NCBI taxonomy): Bacteria > Bacillati > Actinomycetota > Actinomycetes > Streptosporangiales > Streptosporangiaceae > Nonomuraea > Nonomuraea sp. NPDC003804. Next base: position 39,863 of record NZ_JBEXMT010000045.1, on the reverse strand, counting down.
CCAGCCCTCGTAGCTGGCCAGCCAGATCGCCAGCCCGTAGGCCACGCCGACCGGCAGCGGCGCCCCCCTGCCGCGGGTCACGAGCGCCAGCAGCGCGCCCGCGCCGGCGCCGAAGGCGTAGTGGGCCAGCACCGCCATCGGCTTCTCGCCCGGCTTGGGCCGGTGCGGATGGCCGGGCAGCAGCGCGCGAGTGATGTGCTTGGGTGGGTGCTCGCGCATCAGCCCCACCTTGTCGCCGGCGAGCATGACCGCGCTCATCGCCGTCGTGGCGGTCGTCCCGGCGAACGCACCTCTGACCAGTTGGCTCATCATGGAGTGCCGCCTGCCCTGGCCGGCTCAGCGGAAACGGGGGAGCGTCCTGCCGTACAGCCAGCCGGAGAACACCGGATCGAGCGGGCGGGAGGTGTGGCGCTGCGCGTGGGCCACGAACGCCTCGGTCGTGACGGTGCCGTGACGGTGCTCGGAGGTCCACGCGCGCACCATCCCGAAGAACGCCGGATCGCCCATCTCCTCGCGCAGCCGGTGCACCGTGAGCGCCCCCCGCTTGTAGACACGGTCGTCGAACAGGCGGCGCGGGCCGGGATCGGCGAGCGTGAAGTCCTGCGGCATGACGGCCAGGCGCTGGTGCCAGCGCCTGGCGTGCGCGGAGGCGGGCTCGCCGCCCGAAGCCTCCGACCACAGCCACTCGGCGTAGGCGGCGAAGCCCTCGTGCAGCCAGATGTCGCTCCAGCTCCCGATCGTCAGGCTGTTGCCGAACCACTGGTGAGCCAGCTCGTGCGCCACCAGCCGCTCGAAGCCGCGCCTGCCGTCGACGTGGTTACGGCCGAAGATCGACAAGCCCTGCGCCTCGATCGGGATCTCCAGGTCGTCGTCGGCGACGACCGCGGTGTAGCCGTCGAAGGGGTAGGGGCCGAACCTGTCGCTGAACAGTGCCAGCATCTCGCCCTGACGGCCGAAGTCGTTCCTGGCGGGGGCGGCGAGCCTGGCGGGGCAGGCCAGCCCGTCACCGAGCTGGTAGCGGCCGATCTGCACGCTGGCCAGATACGTGGCCATCGGGTCGGTGCGGGAGAAGACCCAGGTCGTGTCGCCGCCCGAGCGCCGCTTGAGCACCAGCGCGCCGTTGGTCAGCACCTGGTACGGCGAGGCCGTCGTCACCGTCATGGTGTAGGTGGCCTTGTCGCCGGGCCTGTCGTTGCACGGGAACCACGACGGCGCGCCGATCGGCTGGCTGGCCACCAGCGCGCCGTCGGTCAGCTCCTCCCAGCCCACGCCGCCGAACGGGCTGGAGACCGGCCGTGGCTTGCCCGCGTAGGAGACCTCGACGCCGAACGCCGTCCCGCCCTGGCGTACCCGGCCGAGCGGCACTCTCAGCTTGCCCGCCCGGTGGGTGTGGCGGACGCGGACGCCGTCGACCTTGACCGCGTTCACCGTGAACGGGCCCAGATCGAGCGCCAGTTCGGTGACCGGCTCCGCGGCCTCGACCGACAGCGTGGCCAGGCCGGCCAGCCAGTTCGTCGAGACGCGGTAGCGCAGGTCGAGGTCGTAGTGCGTGACGCCGAAGCGCGGATCGCCGTGCCCGGGGAAGTAGGGGGTCACCGCCATGGCGAGATGGGGTTGCCGAACCAGCGCGTCCCCTCGGGCACGTTCTCTCCCCGCATCACCAGTGAGGCGGGGCCGACCGTGGCGTGCGCGCCGATCGTGGCGGCGGGCAGCACGACCCCGTGAGGGCCGAGTGTAGCGCCCGCGCCCAGCTCGACGGTGTCGATGCTCATGACGCGATCGTGGAACAGGTGCGTCTGCAGCACGCAGCCGCGGTTGACGCACGCGCCGTCGCCGAGGCTCACCAGGTCGGCTTCGGGCAGCCAGTAGGTGTGGCAGGAGACGCCGCGGCCGATGCGCGCCCCGAGCGAGCGCAACCACACGTTCAACGGCGCGGTGCCCAGCCACGGGTCGGCGAACCACGGCGCGGCCAGCACCTCGACGAAGTTGTCCGCCAGCTCGTTGCGCCACACGAACGAGCTCCACAGCGGCCGGTCGCCGGCGGTGATCCGGCCCAGCAGCGCCCACTTGGCCAGGCTCGCCACCGAGGCGGCCACGACGCCCGCCACCAGGAGCACCACGCCGCTCAGCAGGGCCGCGGCGGCCATGCCGTACCGCGAGGCGATCCACAGCAGCGCGCCCGCGCTCAGCGCGGCCAGCGCGGTCGTGCAGGTGGCGGGCAGCAGGCGGCACAGCTCGACCAGCGCGCGGGCGGCCTTCAGCCGCCCAGGCGGGTCGTAGGTGCGGCTGCGGTCGCCCTCCTGGCTGGTACGGCGCAGCTTCACCGGCGGCATGCCCAGGTAGGACGAGCCCGACTTGGCCTTCTTCGGCGTCGCCGACAGCACGCCGACCAGGCCGTCCTTGGGCACCTTGCGGCCCGCCGCGGTCATTCCGGAGTTGCCGAGGAAGGCGCGCTTGCCGATGCGGGCCTCGGCGATGCGCATCCACCCGCCGTCCAGCTCGTAGGGGGCGACCATGGTGTCGTCGGCCAGGAACGCGCCGTCGCCGACCGAGGTCATGGACGGCAGCGCGAGCACCGTGGACAGCTCGGCGTCACGGCCCACCCTCATGCCGAGGGCGCGCAGCCATCCCGGGGTCAGGATGCTGGCGTACAGCGGGAACAGCCACACCCTGGCGGCGGCCATCAGCCTGCCGGTCGCCCACGCCTGCCAGGCGGGACGGCTGTGCACGGGGTACCGGCCCGGGTGCAGGCAGATCGCCAGCAGCCGCACGCCCACCAGCGTCACCAGCGCGTAAGCCGCCATCCCCGCGACCGTCGCCACGGGTAGCGCCCCCATCGTGCCGGCGGCCGTCAGCACCGCCAGCCCGGCGCCGACCCCGAGTGCGGGCAGCAGGCTCAGCGCCACGGCTGTCAGCGCGTACACGCCCACCCAGAATCGCGACCTGGGCGGCCGCTCCTCGACCTTGCGGGCCTTGCCCTGCCTGGTGGCGGGCACGCCCGCCCACTGCGTGCCTGCGGGGACCGCGCCGCTGACGGCCGAGCCGGGCGCGACCTGCGCGTGCTTGCCGATCTTGGTGCCGGGCAGCAGCGTCGAGCGGGAGCCCACCGACGCGCCGGCGCCGATCCTGATCTCGCCCACGCGCACCTGGTCGCCGTCGTACCACACCCCGCTCAGGTCGACCTCGGGCTCGACGGAGGCGCCCCTGCCGATCCTGAGCATGCCGGTGACCGGCGGCGCCGAGTGCAGGTCGGCGTCCGCGCCGACCTGCGCGCCCAGCAGCCTGGCGTACCACGACATCAGCGGCGCGCTGCCCAGGTCGGGCAGCCCCAGCCTGGCCGCGAACTGCTCGGCGAACCACAACCTGACGTGGACGGCCCCGCCACGCGGATAGCGCCCCGGCGTGAGGCCGCGCAGCACCAGCCGGGCGACGGCAGCCGACAGCACGAGCCGGCCCGGCGGCGACAGCAGCACCAGCGCGCCCGCCGCGACCCACCACCACGACAGCACCGGCGTCCACAGCAGGTTGGCCAGCGCCGCCACCACGACCAGGAAGCGCAAGCCCGTCACGGTCATCAGCGGCACCATGAGCGCCGCCTGCGCCAGCGAGGCGCGCACCGGCATCGGTGCGATCTCGCGCGCCGGGCCCTGGGCCTGCTGCGGCTCCTCGTCGCCCAGCAACGCCACGAGCGCGCCGAACGTCGAGTGCTCGTAGAGGTCGGCGACGGTCACCGCGGGATGGCGGACGCGCAGCGCCGACACCAGCCGGGCCGCGGCCAGGCTGCCGCCGCCCTCGGTGAAGAAGTCGCTCTCGGGACCCTCGGGCGCCACGCCCAGCACGGCCGCCCACTGCTCGGCCGCCCAGCCGCGCTGCGCCTGCTGCCGGGGCAGCGGCCACGGCAGCGCGTCACGGTCGATCTTGCCGGAGGTCCGGGTCGGCAGGTCGTCGACGATCGCCAGCCTGGGTACGAGCGCTGCGGGCAGCCGGTCTTGCAGCAGGTCCCTGGCCTCGGCCGGGTCGAAGCTGTCCGCCACGACGAGGTAGCCGACCAGGAGCTGGCCGCGCACGGCCGCGGCCGCGCCCGCCACGCCCGGCAACGCCTGAAGGGCCGCGTCCACCTCGCCGAGTTCGATGCGCCGCCCGCCCAGCTTGACCTGCTCGTCGGCGCGACCAGCGAAGACCAGCCCCTCGGGTTCGGCACGCACGAGGTCGCCGCTGCGGTAGGCGCGCTCCCAGCCCAGGCTGGGCAGCGGCGCGTACTTCTCGGCGTCCTTGACGGGGTCCAGGTAGCGGGCCAGGCCGACCCCGCCGATGATCAGTTCGCCGGTGCCGCCCATCGGGACGGGCTCGCCCCGCTCGTCGACGACCGCCAGGTCCCAGCCGTCCAGCGGCAGCCCGATCCTGACCGGGCCCTCGCCGCTCATCAGCGCGGCGCTCGCCACGACCGTGGCCTCGGTGGGGCCGTAGGTGTTCCAGACCTGCCTGCCGGGCACGGCCAGCCGTGCCGCCAGTTCGGGAGGGCAGGCCTCGCCGCCGAAGATGAGCAGGCGGACCTCGTCGAGCGTCTCGGCCGGCCACAGGGCCGCCAGCGTCGGCACCGTCGAGACGACGGTGATGCCGTGGGCGACCAGCCACGGGCCGAGGTCCATGCCGGTGCGCACCAGCGATCTCGGCGCGGCGACCAGGCACGCGCCGTGCCGCCAGGCCAGCCACATCTCCTCGCAGGAGGCGTCGAAGGCCACCGACAGACCGGCCAGCACGCGGTCACCCGGACCGAGCGGGCGGTCGGCGAGGAACAGGCCGGCTTCGGCGTCGACGAAGGCGGCGGCGTTGCGATGGGTGACCGCCACGCCCTTGGGTTTGCCTGTCGAGCCCGAGGTGAAGATGATCCACGCGTCGTCGTCGATCGCCGGCCGGCCGCCCCGCGCTCCTGAGGCGGGCTCGCCGAACACGGTGATCTTGTCGGTGACGACCGCGCGCACGTCCGCCTCGGAGAAGACCAGCTCGGCCCGTTCGTCGGGATCGTCGGCGTCCACCGGCACGTAGGCCGCGCCCGCCGTCAGGACGGCCAGGATCGTGACGTAGAGGTCGATCGTGCCCGACGGCACCCGCACGCCCACCCTGTCGCCGCGCCGTACCCCCGCCTCGGCCAGCTCGCCGGCCAGCCGCGCCACGCGCGCGCCGAGCTCGCGGTAGGTCACCGAGACCTCCCCGTCGTCGAGCGCGGGCGCGTCGGGGTGGGCCGCCGTCGTGGTGTCGAGGATGTCGAGCAGGGTGCGCGGCGGCGGCGCCGAGCGGCCCGCGGCGTAGACGGCGCGGGTGGCGAGCTCCTGCTGGGCGACCACGGACAGTAACAAGGCGCAACTCCTGAGATCGACGGCAACAGGACGCAACGTGGCATTGTGCCGCGCTATTCCCTGGTCCATGAGGCCTCTTCCGAGACCGTCTCGTCATCTGAGACATATGTTCTCGGAATATGGGAATGCCGATAGTGTGCGACACCATGAACGCCGTCTACACCCACGGTCACCATGAGTCGGTGCTGCGCTCCCACCGCTGGCGCACCGCAGAGAACTCGGCCGCCTACCTGCTGCCGCATCTGAAGCCGCACATGAAGGTCCTCGACGTCGGCGCCGGGCCCGGCACCATCAGCGCGGACCTGGCCGCCCTGGTCGGCCACCTGACCGTCTCGGAGGTCACCGCCGAGGCGCTGGAGCTGGCCAGGGCGGAGGTGACGGCGCGCGGCCTGACCAACGTCGACTTCGCCGTCGCCGACGTGCACGCGCTCGACCATCCCGACGACACCTTCTGCGTCGTCCACGCCCACCAGGTGCTGCAGCACGTCGGCGACCCGGTCCAGGCCCTGCGCGAGATGCGGCGCGTCACCAGGCCGGGTGGATGCGTCGCGGTCCGCGACAGCGACTACGCCGCCTTCGCCTGGTATCCGAGGTTGCCGGAGCTGGATTCCTGGATGGAGCTCTACCAGCGGGTCGCCAGGGCCAACGGCGGCGAACCCGACGCCGGGCGGCGGCTGCTGTCGTGGGCCCGCGCGGCCGGTTTCACCGACATCACCGCCACCTCCTCCACCTGGTGCTTCTCCACCGACGAGGATCGGCACTGGTGGGGCGGGATGTGGGCGGAGCGGATCCTGCGCTCCGACATGGCGCGCCAGGCGCTGGCGTCGGGCGCGGCCACCGAGGCCGACCTGCGGCGCATCTCGGACGGCTGGCGCGCATGGGCGGACTCGGCCGACGGCTGGATCTCGATCCTGCACGGCGAGCTCGTCTGCCGTGCTTGAACGGCGTTAGACGCCCAGCGTGCGGGCCCTTTCCCAGGCCGGGTCCCGATGCAGCACCACCTCGGTGCCGTCGAGGAGCTCGTCGGGGGCCGACACCATCACGATCTCGCCCGCGGCCTCCAGCTCCAGGAGCAGGTCGCGCACCCGCGGACCCACGGGCAGGCGCCCGGCGGGCAGGTCGAGCATCGCCCTGACGGTGTCGGCGACCTGCGACAGGTGGAAGGGGCCGCGCGCCTGCCGTACGAGGTCGCGGACGACGGGCAGCGTGATGAGCTGCTCGGCCTCGAGATGGGCCAGCTGCCAGATCAGCTGCTCGCGGCGGCGCCCGGTCCCCGCGCACGCCCGGCACGCGCGGGTCACGCCGGGCGCGATCTCCTCCTGCGCAGAGCCCAGGCAGGCGGTGCACATGTCATCGTTCGTCATCGCCCACACTGTACTAAACCACATTAAACCTATTGGGTTTGCGGGTTATTGGGTGTGGTGGGAGACTGATGGCCATGAGCCCGATCGAGGCCCCTGTGCAGGCCGCCGTCGCGGCCGCGCAGTGGATCCGCGCGTGCGCCGTCGACGACGCCCGGGGCCGCCACTGGCACGCAGGCGAACGCGCCGCGCTCCCGCACCGGCCCGCCTCGCTCTACTCGGGCGCGGCGGGCATCGTGCTGTTCTTCCTCGAGCTGGCCGCCGCCACCGGCGACGACTCCTACCTGGAGGACGCCGCCGAGGGCGCCCGCTACCTGGCCGCCGTCTGGCCCGAGCAGCGCGACCCCACCTTCCACGACGGCCTGGCCGGCGTGGTGTTCGCGCTGGCCGAGGCGGGCTGGGCCATCGACGACGCCTTCACCGTCGCCGCCGCGCGCGCCGCCGACCGGCTGGCCGCCGCCGGCCCCGCCTGGACGGGCGATCCGTGCCAGCGCGGCGACGGCGGCATCATCCTCACCCTGCTGCACGCCTCCGCCCTGCTCGGCGAGCCCGCCTACGAGCGCGTCGCCGTCGAGGCCGGCCTGCGCGTCGCCGACCTGCCCGTGCCGGGCCACCGCTTCGGCGCCGAGCCGCCCGCCGACCTGCCCGTCGACGCCGTCACCCCCGGCTTCCTGTCCGGTACGGCCGGCACCGCCTTCCTCCTGGCCCGCCTCCACGCGGTGACCGGCGACCGGCGCTTCCACGACGCGGCCGCCAGAGGCGCCGGCTTCGTCAAGGCGATCAGCGAGGTCAACGGCTCGTGCGCGCTGGTGCCCCACCACCTCCCGCAGGGCCGCCACCTGCACTACCTCGGCTTCTGCTCCGGCTCGGCGGGCGTGGCCAGGATGTTCCACGAACTGGGCGACGACGACTGGGTGGAGCGCCTGGCTCACGGCATCCTCACCAGCGGCGTGCCGTACCGGCGCACTCCCGGGTTCTGGGAGGTCATGTGCCAGTGCTGCGGCGCGGCCGGGCTGCTGGAACTGTTCGTCGGGCTGTGGGCGGCCACCGGCGAGCAGGCGTACCGGGCCTTCGCCCTGACCCTGGGCGAGCACCTGGTCGGCGCGGCGCGCGAAGGCCGGTGGTGGCAGGCCTACCGCAGGTTGCGGCCCGCCGAGATCACCGCCGACACCGGCTACATGGTGGGCGCCGCCGGCATCGGCGCGGCGCTGCTGCACCTGGACGCGGCCGAGCGCGGCGACAGCCGCAGGCTCATCCTGCTGCCGGACAACCCCTTCCCGCTGACGGTGTGGTCGGGGCTGTCCTGACCTGGGCGGTCAGCAGAACCGCGAGGCGGTCCTGGCCTGCCGCCCGTCGCCCGCGCCGAGCAGGGAGCGGGTCAGCGCCTGCTCGTCGCCCGACATCGCCGCGAAGGCGGCGTCGAAGTGCGCGTCGGTCAGCGCGTGCTCGCCCGACCTGATCGCCAGCAGGATCACCCGGCGCAGCAACTCCTTGACGAAGGCCGCCGTCACGCCCTCGGTCGCCGCGACCACCTTGGCGACGTCCGCCTCGACCGGCCGGTTCCTGGCGTACAGGCGGATCAGCCGCTCCCTGTCGGCCCCGGACGGCGGTGGCACCTCCACCGCCAGATCCACCCGGCCGGGCCGCTGCACCAGCGCCTTCTCCAGCGTCTCGACCCTGTTGGTGGTCAGCACGAACGACACGTCGGCGTCGCCGGTGATGCCGTCCATCGCATCCAGCAGCGAGAACAGCAGCGGCGAGGTCTCGAAGTGGCTGCGGTCCTCGGCGATCAGGTCGACGTCCTCGATCACCACGATGGACGGCTGCAGCTTGCGGGCCAGCGCGACCGCGTAATCGAGGTGGCGCATCCCGGGGCCCGACATCAGGATCGCGGTGTGCTCGCGCAGCCTGCCCACCAGGTAGCGCACGGTGTGGGTCTTGCCGGTGCCGGGCGGGCCGTACAGGAGCAGGCCCCTGCGCAGGTGCTGCCCGGCCTCGATCAGCTGCTCCTTCACCGCCGCGATGCCGACGACGTGGTCCTCGACCGCGGCGAGGCGCCCCTCCGGCAGCACCACCTCCTCGGCCGCCAGCTCCGGCCTGGGCAGGAAGGTGAGCAGCTCGTTCTCCTTGTGCTCGCTGAAGCCGAAGCTCATCACCTGGCCCCTGAACGGGTCGTGCCGGCGCTTGAGCCGTTCGATCTCGTCGCGCGTGGCCGAGGCGGCGGTCCTGGAGGAGGACAGAACGGTCAGCATCGAGTGCCCCTGGTAGTCGTCGACGCTGGTGACCACCAGCACCACGGGCGTGCCGTCCGGCGCCCGGCTGGCCACCATGCCGAGCTGGACCACCTCCATGCTCTCGGCGGGCCCGACCGGGGCGCTGCCGTAGTCGGGCCTGCCGAGCAGGCGGCTGCCGTCGCGCAGGGCGTAGAGCAGCATGTTGATGACGCTCTCCCAACGGCGTTCGCCGCCCATCACGCCGAACCACTCGGCGCCGGGGGAACGAGCGGCCAGATAGCGGTCCGTGCCGGCCTGCAGCCCGGCGTGCTCCCACAGGCGGTACTTCGCCTCCACCACGACCGCCTCCGACAGCGAGCAGCCCAGATGCCCGGTCACCCTGGCGACCAGCGGGGAGGCGGCGTTGTCCTCGACGATCCTGGTGGACACGGCGTCGTAGACCTTGGCGAGGCTCACGGCGAGCGCCTGGGCGGCGCGGTGATCGAGATCAGTCACCCGCACACTGTCGCAGGCTCCCGTCGGCATGGCATGAGTAGCCCGTACTCACCCGATCACATCGGCGCCCGCGTGAACCAGGCGCGCGATGTGGTCATCAAACCGGGAAAAGGAATCATGACGACGGAGGATCACCATGACGCACACGGTTGCCACGAGGCTGGGCCGCTCGCTGCTGGCCGCCGCGCTCGCCGGCGGGGTGCTGCTGGCGGCGGCGCCCGCCGCCACCGCCGAGCCGGCCCTGCGCGCGGGGGAGAAGCTGGGCCCGTCCGGCTTCGGCGGCGTCCGGCTGGGGATGAGCGCCAAGGAGGCCAGGGCCACGGGGGCGATCGTGCCCAAGACGCGGGGTGGCAGCTGCTCGGGCTGGGACCTGAAGGCGCACCCGTCCGGCCAGGACCGGGTCGGGCTCTACATCTCCAAGAAGCTGGGCGTGGCCGTGATCTTCGCGCCCGAAGGGGTCACGACGCCCCAGGGCATCGGCCTCGGCTCGACCGGCAAGCAGCTGAAGGCGGCCTACCCCAAGCTGAAGCGGGCCGCCAGCGGCTTCCCCGTCGTCAAGGTCCCCGGCAACCCGAAGGCCTCCTACTACTTCCTGCTGTCCGACGACAAGATCTACGAGATGGGCCTGGCGCTCACCGACCAGGACTGCGTCAACTAGGGACCGGCCAGGAGCGTCAGGCTCGCGGCGACAGACCGGCGAGACGCGCCCGCACCACCAGGTCGTGCAGGGCCTGGCCCGCCGTGGCCGCCTCGGGCAGGCGCGAGGCCTCACACTCGCGCTCCAGGCGCGCCGTCATCCGCGCCACGTCGTCGGCGGCCGACGTCAGCGCCGGCGCGGGCCCGTGCTCGGCCTCCCGCTTGGCCGCCACCAGCTCGGGCAGGTAGGCGGGGCCGTACTCCAGCAGCCTGGTCAGGTCCGTCTCCAGGGTTCCGGTCCGCATCAGGTGGATGCCGGTGGCCAGGACCCTGAAGGTGTACAGCAGCGGCTTGAGCTCGCCGGTCCTGCCGAACAGCCGCCACTGGGTGCGCGCGAACCCCAGGTAGTGGTGGGCGTGGTTGCGGGTCACGCACGCCGGGGCGAGCGCGACCAGCTCCTCGTGCACCGGCGAGGAGAGCACCACCAGCGGGGACAGCAGCTGCTCCAGCACGTACCCGTTGCGCCGCAGCAGCAGCCCGCAGAACTTCGCCAGGTCGTGCGTGACCAGGTCGACCTCGACCCCCGAACGGGTCCACGACCTGTCGATGGTCTCCCGGCCGACCCGCAGCCCGACGACCTGCTCGACCGGCAGCACGTGCACGCCGCGCAGGTCGACGTCGGAGTCGGCCGAGGGAAACCCGTACAGGTGGGCGCCGCTGACCGTCGCGAACGCCAGCGGGTACGGCTGCTCGCCGGCCACCTCGGCCAGCCAGGAAGGAAGCATCACAGGCCGGCCCTGCGCACCTCGACCAGGAACTCCTCGACCGCCGCGCGGTCGGCCGCGGCGGGCAGCACGCTGTGCGGCGCCGCCCGCTCGAAGGTGGACATCAGCGCGGCGCGCCACTCCGACAGCTGCTCCCACGACAGCCGGCCCTCACGCACGTCGAGCAGCCGCCGGCGGTGGGCGCTCATGTCGACCAGAGGCTCGCCGTGCTCGACCAGGTGGATACCGCTCAACAGCAGCCTGATCATGTGCATGGCCTGCTTCCACCTGGGGGCGGCCGGGTCGAGACGGCGGAACTGCGCATCGGCGTAACGCGCGAACGTGGCGTGGGCCCGGCGCGACAGGAACGCCCCGCGCAGGTCCAGCAGCCGCCGACCCGTCGGGGTGACCACCTCGGCCAGCGGCGACCACAGCGTCTCCAGCACCGTGGGGTTGGCCTCCAGCGCCAGCGCGCAGAACCGCTCCACCTCCCACGAGAACTGCTCGGCCAGCGGCCCGTCACGGTGGGTGGGCGGCTTGTCCAGCCGCCAGAACGTCTCGGTGGGCGCCACGAAAACGCCCCTTCTGTCGGTGTCGGAGGCCGGGGTGTGGAGCCCGTAGGCCCGCGAACCGACGATCACCGACAGGATCAGGTCGTCCCCGCCCAGCTCCCCCGGCCCGCGGCCCGCAGCGGTGTCGTCGTCCAAAGGGCACCTCCTCGCCGGGCACGGAAAATCTTGATCGTGCACCCTATCGCCCGGTCTCGGCTGGTGTCGCCCGGGATACGGCCCCGTCCCGCCGGCAGGCCCCGGAGGGTTGCGCCTGCCCGCCCCGCCCTGATCTGATCGATGGGTGAGCGAGCTCGACTGGGGCGCCGCCGCCCGCGCGATCACCTGGGACGTCGAACCGCGCACCGTCTTCGCCGACGGGCGCTGGTTCCCCGACGGGCGGCTCAACACCTGCTTCAACGCCCTCGACCGGCACGTGGCCGCCGGCCGGGGCGAGCAGGCCGCGCTCATCTACGACAGTCCCGTCACCGGGGTCAAGCGCACCTACACCTACGCCGGGTTGCGCGACGAGGTGGCCAAGGCCGCGGGCATGCTGCGCGAGCTGGGGGTGGGCAAGGGCGACACGGTCGTCGTCTACATGCCGATGGTGCCGGAGGCGGCCGTCGCGATGCTGGCCTGCGCCAGGCTCGGCGCCGTCCACTCGGTGGTGTTCGGCGGGTTCGCCGCGGCCGAGCTGGCCGTGCGCATCGACCACGCCAGGCCCAAGGTCGTGCTCAGCGCCTCGTGCGGGATCGAGGTCAGCAGGGTCGTGCCGTACGCGCCGCTTCTGGAGGCGGCGCTGGAGCAGGCCGCCCACCGGCCCGACGCCGTCGTCGTCCTGCAGCGGCCCGAGCATCCCGCCGAGCTGGGCCGAGGCTGGCACGACTGGGCCGGTTTCGACAGCGAGCCTGCCGGTTGCGTGAGCGTCGCGGCGACCGACCCGCTCTACGTCCTCTACACCTCCGGCACCACCGGCGCGCCCAAGGGGGTGCTGCGCGACAACGGCGGCCACGCCGTCGCGCTGCACTGGAGCATGTCCCACATCTACGGGGCGGCCCCCGGCGAGGTCTTCTGGGCCGCCTCCGACGTCGGCTGGGTGGTCGGCCACTCCTACATCGTCTACGGGCCGCTGCTGGCCGGATGCACCAGCGTGCTGTACGAGGGCAAGCCGGTCGGCACCCCCGACCCGGGGGCGTTCTGGCGCGTGGTCGCCGAGCACGACGTGCGCACGCTGTTCACCGCGCCCACCGCGATCCGCGCCATCAAGAAGGAGGACCCGGACGGGGCCTACCTGCGCAAGCACAACCTGCGCCATCTGTTCCTCGCCGGCGAGCGGCTGGACCCCGACACCTACCACTGGGCCACCGGCCTGCTGGAGGTGCCGGTGATCGACCACTGGTGGCAGACCGAGACCGGCTGGCCGGTGGCCGCCAACTGCGTCGGCATCGAGACCCTGCGGATCAAGCCGGGCTCGCCCACCAAGCCCGTTCCCGGCTTCGACGTGCGCATCCTCGACCCCGACGGACGCGAGTGCCCACCGGGCGTCGAGGGCGCCGTGGTGATCAAGCTGCCGCTGCCGCCCGGCTGCCTGCCCACCCTCTACCGCGACGACGAGCGCTTCCACGCCGCCTACCTGTCGCGCTTCCCCGGCTACTACCTGACCGGCGACGGCGGCTACATCGACGACGACGGCTACCTGTTCGTCATGGGCCGCACCGACGACGTCATCAACGTGGCCGGCCACCGGCTGTCGACGGGGGCGATGGAAGAGGTCATCTCCGCGCACCCCGACGTGGCCGAGTGCGCGGTGATCGGCGTCGCCGACGAGCTGAAGGGCCAGCTGCCGCTCGGTCTGGTGGTGCTCAAGGCGGGGGCGAACCGGCCCGAGCACGAGGTGGAGGCCGAGCTGGTCGCCCTCATCAGACAGCGGATCGGCCCGGTGGCCGCCTTCCGCAGGGCGGTGGTCGTGGCCCGGCTGCCCAAGACGCGGTCGGGCAAGATCCTGCGCGGCACCATGCGGGCCATCGCCGCGGGCGACGACTACCCGGTGCCCTCGACGATCGAGGACTCGGCCGTGCTGGAGGAGATCGCCGGGGTGCTCGGCCGGTAAAGGCGTTGCCGTCCCGGGAGCGGCGACGTCAGGATCGGGACATGTATCTGATCGCTTTCATCGGAGCGTGCGTCCTCGTGGCGATGGTGCCGGGGGTGAGCACCGCGGTCATCCTGCGCCAGACGATCAGGTCGGGCAGGGGCTCGGGGCTGGCGGCCACGCTCGGCAACGAGACGGGCATCCTGCTGTGGGCGCTGGCCGCCGCCTTCGGCCTGTCGGCGCTCGTGCTGGCCTCCGAGCTGGCCTACGACGTCATGCGCCTGGCCGGCGCGGCGGTCCTGATCTGGATGGGCGTGCAGTCGCTGCGCCGCAAGCACCCGGGTGACCTTCCCGCTGACCTCGCCGGGGAGGTCACCGGGGACAAGGCCGTCGACGGTTGGCGCAGGTCCTATCTGGCGGGGTTCGGCACGTGCCTGGCCAACCCGAAGGCGGCGGTGTTCGCGATGTCGTTCCTGCCGCAGTTCGTGCCGGAGGGGCAGGACGTGCCGCTGACGCTGGTCACGCTCGCCGTGGTGTGGGTGCTGGTCGACACCCTCTGGTACGGAGCCGTCATCTGGGCGGTGGCCAAGGCCAGGGCGGTGCTGGGGCGGCCCGCCGTACGGCGCCGCCTGGAGCAGGCCTCCGGCGTGGTCCTGATCGCGCTGGGCGTGCGGCTGGTGGCCGAGGCCAGATAGCGTGGTCGGTATGACGGACGACCTGGCCACCCTGGTGCGGCAGACGGAGGACGACGATCCGCTCCTGGCGCTGCGGGCCACCGCGGCGCTGCGCCGCGAGATCGAGCGCATGGAGGCGGTCCAGGTGCGCAGGGCCCGCAACAAGGGGCTGGCCTGGTCGGTGATCGCCGAGGCGGTCGGCGTGACCAAGCAGGCCGTCCACAAGAAGCACGGCGGGCGGGGCCTGCTCGGCGGAGGGGCGTAGCCACCCGGGCTCGAATCTACTTTGTAAAGGGCCGGGGCCGGAGTGACACCGCCGACGCCGACATGAACAGGCAGCAGGCGACCGGTATCGCCAGCGCGAGCGGCAGCCCGGCCAGCTCGGCGACGCCGCCGATGATCACCGGCCCGAGCATGAGGCCGGCGTAGCCGAGCGTCGCGACCTGGGCGATCGCCGCACCGGCCCGCGCGGGGTCGTGGTTGCCGGCCGCGGAGAACACCTGCGGCACCATGGTGGCCAGCCCGAGGCCGAACAGGCCGAACCCGGCGATGGCCGCGACCGGCTCGGCCACCAGCAGCGCGAGGCCGAGCCCCGACGCGGCCAGCAGGCCCGACCAGCGCACCAGCGCGACGGGGCCGCACCACAGCGCGAGCCGGTCGCCGGCGAAGCGGCCCAGCGTCATGGCGGTGGAGAAGGCCGCGAACGCGATGGCCGCGAGAGCGGTCGCCGCGCCGAGCTCCTCGTGCAGGTAGACGGCGCTCCAGTCGCCCGCCGATCCTTCGCCGAGCAGCCCGGCGAAGGCCATCGCGCCCATGAACACCACCCGGCCGTGCCACCCGAACCCGGCCCGCCCGACTCTGCGCCGCTCGTGGCGGCAGGGCGCGGACGGCAGCAGCCAGGACCTCACCAGGACCGCGAGAGCCGCCAGGGGGACGGTGACCGTGGTGAAGGTGAGGCCGGGGGACAGCCCCAGCCACGCCGACAGCGCGCCGGCCGCGGCGCCGAGCAGCCCGCCCGCGCTGTACATGCCGTGGAAGGAGGACATCAGCGGCCGGCCGTAGGCGCGCTCGACCTCCACCGCGTGGGTGTTCATGGACACGTCGAGCGAGGCGTTGAGCAGGCCCCACAGGAACAGGGTGCCGACGAGGACGGCGAGGTCGGGGGCGACGCCGGCGGGGATCATCGCCAGGGCGCAGGCCGCCCCCGCGGGGGCGACGACCCTGGCGCTGCCGAGGCGGTCGGTCAGCCGTCCCGCGAACTGCATCCCGACGACCAGGCCGACGGCGACGGCGAGCAGGGCCAGGCTGAGCTGTCCGTCACTGAGATGCAGCGACTGCTTGACGGTCGGGATGCGGGCGGCCCACACCCCTGAGACGATGCCGAGCAGGGCGAAGGAGAAGCAGACGGCGACCCTGGCCCGGCGTGCGCTCACGTGGCGAGTCTGTCAGAGGAGCACCTTGGCGACGAAGTCCGCGAGCTTGCCGCGGGTGCGCTCGATCTGCTCCTCCATCGACAGCGACTCCTCCATCCTGCCGCCCGGGTCCGGGCTCTTCAGGCCGCGCACGTACAGCGAACAGGCCAGGTCGGCGCAGATGTGGACGCCGACGGAGTTGTTCTGCCGTCCCGCCTCGCCGGCCCTGCGCGCCGTCATCAGCGAGACGCCGGTGCCGGGGTGCGTCGTCAGGCACAACGAGCACATGCTGCGCTGCAGGAACCCGCGCTGCTGGGTGGGAAGCCTGAGCGCCACGCCGACGAGCCCGCCGTCGTGCTCGGCCACGATGTAGCTGCGCTCGGGCGCGCCGGGGTCGCGCCAGCCGAGGAAGTCCAGGTCCTCCCACGGCCGGTCGGTGAGATCACGCGGAACGGCCAGGCGCTTGGCCTCGCCTTTGGAACAATTGACGAACGACGCGCGAATGGCCTGTTCGGTGAGCTGTTTCATGCGTCGAACGGTACATTTGCCTAGGATCATTAGGCAAAACCTTTTAGGGGTTCAGATGGGGCGTGCGGGGCTGACGGCGGAGCGGGTGGCCCTGGCCGCCTTCGCCCAGGCCTACCGCGACCATCGACGCCGTCCACGCGATGCTGGAGCGCCGGCCCGGCTGATCGGGACCGCTCAGGCGGTTCAGGCGGTGGTGCCCGCGTCGACGGTGACGGCGGCGCCGGTGATGTTCCTGCCGCCTTCGCCCGCCAGATGGGCGACCGTCGCGGCGATGTCGCGGGGGTCGCAGTAGCGGCCCAGCGCGGTGTACGCGCGCTCCTGCTCGGCCTCGGGGCTGTCGGCCGGGTTCATCTCGGTGTCGGTCGAGCCCGGGTGGACGAGGTTGACGGTGATCCCGCGCGGGCCCAGGTCCCTGGCCAGCCCCTTGGTCAGGCCGATCAGCGCGGACTTGCTCATCGCGTAGAGCGTCCATCCGGGGTAGGGCACCCGCTCGGCCAGGCTGCTGCCGATGCTGATGATCCGCCCGCCGCTTCCCATGTGCCTGGCGGCGGCCTGGGCCAGGACGAACGCGGCGCGCGCGTGGACGGCCATCGTGGTGTCGACCTCCTCGAGCGTCACCTGCTCCAGCGGGCCGAACGGGGCGATGCCGGCGTTGTTGACCAGGACGTCGAGGCGGCCGAAGGCGGTGACCGTACGGTCGACGGCGGCGACCAGCTGGGCGGCGTCGGTGGCCGCCGCCTCCAGGGCCAGCCCGCGGCGCCCGGTGGCCTCGACGCGCCGGACGACGGCGGCGGCGCGCTCGGCCGAGCGGGCGTAGGTGACGACCACGTCGGCGCCGTCGGCGGCCAGCCTCTCGGCGATGGCGGCGCCGATGCCCCGGCTTCCTCCGGTGACGAGCGCGACTCTGTGCGGCATGAGTTCTCCTTATCCGGAACCTGTTCCGCTTGAGAGTAAGCGGAACGGGTTCCGGTTGCAAGGGGTCCAGTAGCCTGTGATCGTGAACGCCGTCGCCAACCGGCGCGAGCGGGTCGACGCCGCTCGCAACCGGGTCAAGATCCTCACCGCCGCCGCCGGCATCGTGGCCGCGAAGGGCGTCGAAGG
Source organism: Nonomuraea sp. NPDC003804 (assembly GCF_040610675.1). Taxonomy (NCBI): domain Bacteria; kingdom Bacillati; phylum Actinomycetota; class Actinomycetes; order Streptosporangiales; family Streptosporangiaceae; genus Nonomuraea; species Nonomuraea sp. NPDC003804. The sequence goes on along the minus strand of NZ_JBEXMT010000045.1, from coordinate 22,664 downwards.
GCTGTCCATGGCGGAGGTGGCCGCGGCGGCGGGGGTGGGCGTCGGCACGCTCTACCGGCGCTTCGGTGACCGCTCAGGGCTGGCGTACGCGCTGATCGACGAGCGCGAGCGGGAGTTCCAGGAGGCGTTCCTCGAGGGGCCGCCGCCGCTCGGGCCCGGCGCCGCCCCGCCGGAGCGGATCCGCGCGTTCCTGCACGGCCTGACCGACAGGACGGTGGAGCAGCTGGACCTGCTGCTGATGGCGGAGACCGCGGCGCCGCTGGCCAGGTTCGGCGGCGCGTACGCCGCCTACCACACCCACCTGTCGATGCTCATCGCGCAGGCCAGGCCGGGTGCCGACGGCTACGTGCTGGCCGACGCGCTGCTGGCGCCGCTGGCCGCGCCGCTGCTGGCCCACCGGCTGCGGGCGTGCGGGGTGACGGCCGAGCGGGTGAAGGCCGGGCTGGACGACCTGCTGGCCGCCTTCACGACCTGACCGGCCGCCTGCGCGGCCTGACCGGGCACCTGCGCGGCCTGACCGTCACCGTGCCGGACGGCGCAGGTGCCCGCGGAAACCCGCGCACCGGCGCGTACCGGCCTCACAGCGCCGCCCGGGGCCGCTGGGCCCGCACGTGCAGCATCTCGCGGGTGGGGGGCAGCGGCCGGGAGGGATCGGTGGCCAGCAGGCTCGCCACCGTGTACAGGTGCCAGACGAGCGGCGCCTTGGTGAGCCTGCCGCCCTCGAACAGCGCGGGCACCTTCTCCAGCCGCACGATCTCGCCGAGACCGGACGACGACATGATCGTCCGCTCCAGTTCCCTGGCGATCTCCTCGCCCGGTTCGGCACGCCAGTTCCACGGCTTGGCCTGCCTGGACGGCAGCCGCTGCGCCCTGCTCCACAGCCGGGCGAGGCGCCCTTCGGACCTGAAGCGCCACTGCCCTCCCTCCAGCGGCACCGCCGCCAGCGCCGGCGCGAACATCTTGATCAGCTTGTGGACCAGGCGCTCCGAACGCCGGAACCCCGGATCGAGCGCGAGCGCGGCGGCGACCACCCGGTTGTCCAGGAACGGCTGCACGGGCGTCCCCCTGCGCAGCATGGCCGCGCGGGAGGCCGCGTGCCAGCGGCCCACCCGGAAACGCAGATACAGATGGTCGGGCACGTGCAGGGTGTCCGAGCGCCAGGCCAGCTCCTCGGCGTGGGCGTTGGCCGCGTCGGTGAACAGGGCGCGGTGGGCCAGGAACAGCGACTGGGTCCTGCGCCGCACCGCCTCCGGCGTGGCCTCCTCCATGCCCGACAGGTAGCCGCCGCGCAGGATCTCCCCGTTGTGCCCGCCCAGCGAAGGGCGCCGGCTGTAGGGGCCGTCGCCGGTGATGTTCTCGTAGGCCGACAGCATGCCCTCGCACACCCGCAGCACGTTCTGGACGCGGTCGGCGGGATGGGCCACCCGCAGCTCGCTGCGCGGCGTCAGCGACGGGGCCTGCACCTCGTGCTCGATGCCGAGCGTCGCGGCCACCTGGCGGGCCACCACCACGTCGGGGTGGTCGTCGAAGCCGGAGGTGACCGCGTGGAACGGGATTCCCGCCGCGTGCAGCAGGGCCGCGACCAGGCGGCTGTCCCTGCCGCCGGTGAGCGTCAGCCGTACCGGGTCGGGTGTCTGCAGCAGCGGCTCCACCGCCGCGAGCATCCCGGCGGCGACCCGCTGCGTCCCGGTACGGCTCTCGCCCTCGGGCAGCGGGTCGGTGGTGACGGTCAGCCGCTCGCCCGCGACCAGCAGGGAGGCGGGCGGCAGCGCCCGGACGCCGGTGTAGGGCGTCTCCTCTGACAGGAAGTAGCCCTGGCGGGCGACCGACTGCAGGGCCGGCACGTCGTGGCGGACCTCGCCGAAGGCGGCCAGCCGTACCAGCAGGGCCCGGTTGCCTGCCACGTGGAGTTCGCCCGTCTGGGCGAAGTAGACCGGGTCGGCGGGGGCGAGCGACGTCGAGGCGCTGAACCCGTGCTCGCCGGCCTGGAAGAGGGCGAAGCAGCCCGGCTCGCCGGCCGCGGGGCCGTCCAGCGTGCGCGGGTCGCCCGGGTGGTGGCCCGCGACCGCGGTGACGCCGTCGGGGGTCGCGATCGGCGCCCAGTCCGGCTCGTTGGTCCAGGCCAGCAGGTGGACGCCGCCGTGCGAAGCCTGCCACTCGGCGGCGCGGACGCGCTCCGGCCTGACGGGGAAGGCCGCGCCGATCGCGTCCTTGGCCCGCTGGACGGCCTGCCGTACGGCCTCGCGCTGGTGCGGCTTTCCGGCCACGACGAGAAAGACCCTCATGATGCCCCCGGAGGTTGATGCCTTTCTAGGTATCCGCCGATGCGGCGTTCTCCTTTCGCACCCGGATGTCCGAGCCGGTGGCGAGGGCGGGCCGATGCGGGCCGGGGTTCCGCGCGCCGGGCGCAGGCCGCCCCGAACTGTCGGCGGCGGGGTGCACGATGGTCGGCATGAGTTCGTGGCAGGAATTCGAGAGACAGGCGCCCGGTCTGGCGGCCACGGTGCGGGCGCTGTTCGACGCCCACAAGCACAAGACGCTGGCCACCATCAGGAAGGACGGCTCGCCGCGCATCAGCGGCACGGAGGTCGACTTCAGGGACGGGGAGCTGTGGCTGGGGTCGATGCCGGGCGCGATGAAGGCGCTCGACCTGCGGCGCGATCCGCGGTTGGCGCTGCACGCGTGTCCGTCGCCGCAGGAGGAGGCGGATCCGTCCGCCTGGGCCGGTGACGCGAAGCTGTCGGGCAGGGCGGCCGAGGTCACCGATCCCGAGGTGGTGGCCGGGTTCGAGATGCCGGGTGAGGGGCCGCACCTGTTCCGGGTCGAGGTGACGGAGGTGGTGTGGACCAGGGTGGAGGGCGATCAGCTGGTGATCGACATGTGGCACGAGGGCCGCGGCGTCCGGCAGGTGAAACGCCAGTAGCGAATCTACTTTGTAAAGGCGTCGGGACGGTGACCCCGGCTCGGGTCAGTGCACGGAGAAACCGCCGTCGACGTAGAGGCTCTGGCCGGTGACGAAGCCGACGGCGTCGCCGGCCAGGAAGACGGCCGCGCCCGCGAAGTCGGCGGGCACGCCGTTGCGGCCGGCCATGTGGCGGGCGGCGAGCTCCTCTGTCCGTCCGGGGATCGCCTGGGCGGGCTCGGTGAGCGGGGTGAGCACGAACCCCGGGATGATCGTGTTCACCCGCACGCCGTACCGTGACCACGCCTCGGCCTGGGAGCGGGTCAGGCCGGCGATGCCCGCCTTGGCGACGCCGTAGACGCCGCTGTCGCCGAAGGCGCTGATCGTCTGCTGGGAGCCGATGTTGATGATCCGGCCCCAGCCCTGCTCGACCATGTGCCGGGAGAAGTGCTGGCCCAGCAGGTAGGGGGCGGTGAGGTTGACGGCGATGGTCTGCTCGTAGTCGGCGTCGGTGAGCTCGGCCATGGGCTTGCGGATGTTGTTGGCCGCGTCGTTGACCAGGATGTCGATGGCGCCCGCCTGCGCGCACACGCGGTCGACGTCGGCGCGCAGGCCGAGGTCGGCGCTGATCCACGAGGCCTTGACGCCGTGGTCGTGGAGTGCGGCGGTCGCCCGGCGCAGCTCGTGTTCCCTGCGGGCGACGATGGTGACCTCGGCGCCCGCGCGGCCGAGGGCTTCGGCGACGGCGTAGCCGATGCCGGAGCTGCCGCCGGTGACCAGGGCTGTTCGGCCGTGGAGGGAGAAGAGCTCGCGCAGGTAGTCGGACACGAGGCGACACGGTAGCACCCGGTCGGCCGCCGGTCGGCCGGCGCGTCCCCCCGTGGGCGTGTCCCGTGACAAGGGACTCCAGCGCCCACAGGAACGCCGTCAGGCGGGGTCGTCGGCGGTGGTGCGCTCGACCAGCCGCTCGTAGCGCTGCCTGGCGGCCTGGGGGGTGCCGAGCCCGAGGCCGAAGGCGATCTCCGGCCAGGTCATGCCGCGTCCGCGCGCCATCTGCAGCAGCCCGGCCTCCAGTTCGTCCATCTCCCCGCGCGCCAGCGGGATGAGGGTGAGGGCGGCGGTGATGTCCGCATGGTCCACCTCGGGCTCGCCGTCGTCGAGCTGTGCGGCCCCGCTGAGCAGGAAGGAGACGAGCCTGACGGCTTCGTGCGGGCCGACGGCCGAGGGGTGGACCTGGCGGCCGCGCTGGGCGTCGGTGGTGGCGTGCCGTTCGGCGATGCGGTGCAGGGAGGCGTAGACGCGGTGTGCGCGCGCCTGCTCGGGGCGCGGGGGAGTGAACGGGTCGGCGGCCTGGCCGGAATCAGTTGACATGGTGATCAGGATGCCGAAGACACGATTCGATGTCAACAAATCGTTGTGAACGACTTGTTTGCATAGCCAAGTCGTCACCTCCCTTTGCGAGCGCCTGACCCGGCCCGGGAACCCTCCCACTCATGACGCGGTGCGGCGGCTCCGGAGGCGAGCAGGGCGATCGCGCCGAGGACTCCGCCGGCGCGGCCGCGATGCCCTCGGCGCGCGGCCAGGCCTGGGCGCTGGCGCGGCTGGCGCTGCCCGCCCTGGTCGTGGGGGTGGTGTGCAGCGCTATCCTGCTGGCCGTCACGGCCGTGGAGCACCTGCTGCAGCAGGCGCTGTGGCATCACCTGCCGTCGGCTCTGGAAGTGGACGGCGCCTCCTGGTGGTGGACCATGGCCGTCCTGACGTTCACCGGGCTCATGGTGGGCCTGGTGGTGTGGAAGATCCCCACGGGGCCTGATCCGGCGACCGAAGGCCTGCTCGGGCCGCCGCTGCCGGTCAAGGTCATCCCGGGCATGCTGGTGGGGGTCATCCTGTCGATGGCCGGCGGCGTCAGCCTCGGCCCGGAGAACCCGGTCACCGCGGCCAACATCGCCCTGGCCGTGGCGATCGGCGGCCGGCTGCTGCCCGGCATCGTGGCGCAGACCTGGCTCGGTCTGGCGGCCGCCGGCACGATCGGCGCGCTGTTCGGCACGCCGGTCGCCGCCGCGCTGATCCTGTCGGAGCTGACCCTGGGCGGCCGGCCGACGCCGCTGTGGGACCGGCTGTTCGCCCCGCTGATCGCGGCGGGGGCCGGGTCGATCACCACCGTCATGCTCGCCGCCCCGGTCCTGTCGGTGCAGGTGCCGCCGTACTCGCCGCACGCCGGTGACCTGCTGGCCGCCGCCGTGATCGCCTCGGTCGGGGCAGTGCTCGGGCTGGCCGTCGTCCTGGCCTTCCCGCACACGCACCGGCTGGTGCACCGGATCAGGCACCCCGTCGTACGGCTGACGCTCGCCGGCGCGCTGCTCGGCGTGCTCGGCGTCGTCGGGGGCCGCATCACGCTGTTCCGGGGCGTGGAGGAGATGAAGGAGCTCACCGCCCAAGCGGCCGCCTACACCGCCGCGGGGCTGGCCCTCATCGTGGTGGTGAAGCTGGCCGCGCTGCTGCTGGCCGCCACGGCGGGGTTCATCGGCGGCCGGATCTTCCCGGCGGTGTTCGCCGGGGTGGCTCTCGGTCTGCTGGCCAACGCGCTGGTGCCGGCCGTCCCGGTGAGCCTGGCGATCGCCTCCGGGCTGCTGGGCGTGGTGCTGGCCGTCACCCAGCAGGGGTGGCTGAGCCTGTTCATGGCGGCGACCGTCGTGGCGGAGCTGCAACTGCTGCCGGTGCTGTGCCTGGCGCTGCTGCCGGCGTGGCTGCTGGTCACCGGCAGGCCGCAGATGGTCATCGAGGAGCGGGCCGCGTAGGACGCCCCCGAGGAGCGAGCCGCGGCGACCGTCCACACCTCGGCGGAGCACTGCCCGATCTGCGCCGCCGCCCACGGCAAGCCCTGGCGCGCCGGCTCGAACTCGGGGCGGCGGGTGCGGGGCGGCGCAGGTCGCTAGTCCTCACCTGCGGCGCGATGCCGCGCCGGCTGTCCTGGGCGGGGCGGCGTCCATGGCGGTGGGCGCCATCCGCTCTCGGCGAAGCGCGTGCGCCTGCAGCGAACCCCGCCCGGTGCCCGGAGGGCGCGGTGCTTGGGTGTCACCATGGAGATCTTGATTCTGGGTGGGACGGCATGGGTGGGCCGGGAGCTGTCGCGGCAGGCGGTCGCGCGGGGCCATCGCGTGACGTGCCTGGCTCGCGGCGAAAGCGGGCAGGTCGCCGACGGGGCGCGGCTGGTGGCCGCCGACCGGCGGGATCCCGCGGCGTACGAGCCGTTGCTCGACCGCACGTGGGACGCGGTGATGGAAGTCTCCTGGCAGCCTGGCTTCGTGCGTGAGGCGCTGGAGGCGCTGGGTGGCCGGGCCGGGCACTGGAGCTATGTCTCCTCCGTCAACGCCTACGCCGCTCATGCCACGCCGGGCGCCGACGAGTCGGCGGACCTCCTTGCTCCGACGGACCGGCGTGAGGTCGACCGCGCGCTGTACGGCGAGGCGAAGGTCGCCTGCGAGCAGGCGTCGGCGGGGGTGGTGGGCGACCGCCTGCTCATCGCGCGTGCCGGCCTCATCGGCGGACCTGGCGATCACACCGGGCGCACCGGCTACTGGGTGGCCCGTGCCGCGCGCGATCCGCACGGGCCGATGCTGGTCCCCGACTCGCCGGTCCAGCCGACGCAGACGGTTGACGTGCGGGACCTGGCCGCCTGGCTGCTCGACGCCGCGGAGAAGGGGATCGTCGGCACCTTCAACGCCGTGGGGCCGACCGTTCCGTTCGCCGAGTGGATCGAGCTGTGCCGCGCTGCCGGCGGCCACACCGGTCCGGTGGTGGCCGCCGACCCGGCCTGGCTGGTCGAGAACGGCGTGGCCCAGTACATGGGGCCCGAGTCGCTGCCGATGTGGCTGGTCGAGCCCGGCTGGGAAGGATGGTCGGCCCGTAGCGGTTCGGCGGCGGGCGCCGCGGGGCTGCGTCATCGGCCCCGGGCGGACCTGCTGGCCGACACGCTGGTCTGGGAGCGCGAGCAGGGCCTGGACCGGGTGCGGCGGGCCGGCCTCAGCGCCCAGCGCGAGCGCGAGCTGCTCGACGCTCTCGGCTGACGGCTTCGGCCTGTCGCCGGGGGTGTCGTCGTCACCGCCGCCGCCGCCGCCGACGGTGTCGGGTGAGGGTGCCGGGGTGATGACGGTGCCGGGTGATTCCGGGAGGGTGCCGGGTGACGGTGCCGGACGCCTGGGGGCGGTGTCCGGCACCGGCCGGTCGTCAGGAGGCGTGTTCGGCCAGCCACGCGGTCCAGGCGCGGTCGGCCTCGTCGGGGTCCGTGCCGGGGGCGAACAGGTGATGCTGGGCGACGACGCCACCGCCGAAGCCGTTGACGAAGCGGTACATCGCGTCGGCGGTGCGGATGCCGAGCGTCTGGGCGCTGGTGTGGTAGACGACCCCGCGGGCGGGCCGCTGCCCGGGCGGGGTGATGGTGACGGTGTCCCCGGTGGCGGGGTCGCCGAGGCGGTCGACGAGGGCGGCGTAGCCGCCCGTGCCGAAGGCGGTGACGGGTACGGCGGTGCGCCCGGTGAAGTGCGTGAGGTACTCGGCAAGGGTGGCGTAGAAGAGGGCCAGGCCGGTGCGCATGGCCTCGAACTCGTTCTCCCAGTCGTCGCCGGGAAGGAAGCCGCTGGTGACGATGCGGACGACCGTGCTGCTCTCGGAACGGCCCTCGATGAGGAACTCGTAGGCGATGAAGCGGCCGTCGTCGGCGGTGGGCGCCTTGCTGGCCAGGCGCTTGCCCGGTTCCCAGGCGGTGATGGGGTTGGCGGGGTTGTAGTCGCCGAAGGCGGTGCGCATGACGCCGTTGTCCACCTGGTTGCGGCCCATGAACCAGGAGTCGATGCCGGGTCCGGTGGCGATGGCCTCCCAGACCTGTTCGGGGGTCGCGGCCAGGGAGAGCTCGTGCTGCAGCTCGAACTCGTGTGACATCTCAGGACTCCTGGGTGTGCTGGGCGGCGCCCGCGTGGACGGCCCGTCCTCCGCGCGGCAAGAAGACGCCCCCACTCTCCCACCGACAATATTTGTTGTCAAAGCCTGCCGGCCTGCTCCCGCAGGAAGGCCCGTTCGGCGTCGTTGCCCGCCAGGTCGATCGCCGCCGCGTAGGCCGCTCCGGCCTCGGCCGTCCGGCCCAGCCGCCGCAGCAGGTCGGCGCGGATGGCGTGGAACAGGTGGTAGGAGCCCAGATCCAGCTCGCCGACCAGTTCCAGCGCCGCGGCCGGGCCGCTGACCTCGGCCACCGCCACCGCCCGGTTGAGCGCCACGACGGGGCTCGGCGCGATCGCCAGCAGCTGGTCGTACAGCGCCAGGACCTGCCGCCAGTCGGTGGCCGGACCGTCGCTGTGCACGGCGTTGATCGCCGCCTGGATCTGGTAGGGGCCCGGCCGGTCGCGGCGCAGGCACGCGCGCACGATCGCCTGGCCCTCGGCGATGAGGTCGCGCTCCCACAGCGAGCGGTCCTGCTCGGCCAGCCGTACCAGCCGGCCCTGGGCGTCGGCGCGGGCGGCGCGGCGCGCGTGCAGCAGCAGCATCAGCGCCAGCAGCCCCCACACCTCGTCCTCGTCGGGCATGAGCTCGGCCAGCAGCCGGCCCAGCCGGATCGCCTCGGCGCACAGGTCCTCGCGTTGCAGGCGCGCGCCCGCGCTGGCGGCGTAGCCCTCGTTGAAGATCAGGTAGATGACGGCCAGGACCGCGCGCAGCCGGTCGGGCAGGTCGGCCTCGCGCGGCACCCGGTAGGGGATGCGCGCGTCGCGGATCTTGCCCTTGGCGCGCACCAGCCGCTGGGCCATGGTCGCCTCGGGCACCAGGAAGGCGTGGGCGATCTCGGCGGTGGTGAGGCCGCCCAGCAGCCGCAGCGTGAGCGCCACCCGGGCGGCGGGCGCGAGGGCGGGATGGCAGCAGGTGAAGATGAGGTGCAGCCGGTCGTCGTGCACGGGCCCTTCCTCCGTGGGCTCGTCGGAGGCGCGCAGCAGCGCGGCCTGGGCGTGACGGTCCTGGCGGGAGGCCTCGCGGCGCAGGCGGTCGATGGCGCGGTTGCGGGCGGTGGTGATGATCCATCCGGCCGGGCTCGGCGGCGGGCCCGCCGCCGGCCAGCGGCGGACCGCCTCGGCGAAGGCGTCCTGGACCGCCTCCTCGGCGAGGTCGATGTCGCCGAAGTGGCGGACCAGGACGGCGACGGCGCGGCCGTACTCCTGGCGGAAGACGCCTTCCACGAAGGACATGTCAGTCGTGCAGCGGACGGACCTCGATCGGCAGCCTGGTGGCCAGGCCGGCCTTGCGGCCCCATTCGAGCGCCGCGTCGAGGTCGGCGGCCTGGATGACGACTACGAGGTGCGGGGAAAGGCGCGCCGGTAGTCGCTCGGCGAGACCCCCACGTGCTTGAGGAAGTGGTGGCGCAGGTTGTTGGCCGTGCCCAGGCCGCTCAGCTCGCCGACCTTCTCGACCGGCAGGTCGGTCGACTCCAGCAGGCTCTGGGCCCGGCCCAGGCGCTGGTTGAGCAGCCACTGCAGCGGCGTCATGCCGGTGGCGGCCTGCAGGCGGCGGTAGAGGGTGCGGGGGCTCATCGCGGCCCGGCGCGCGAGGTCCTCGACGGTCAGCGGCTGGTCGAGCCGGGCGCGCGCCCATTCCAGGACCGGCGCCATGCCGCCGTCGTCGGAGTCGGGCACCGACAGGTCGATGAACTGGGCCTGGCCGCCGGGCCGGTGGGCGGGCACGACCATGCGCCGGGCGAGCTGGTTGGCCACGTGCGCGCCCAGATCGCGCCGGATCAGGTGCAGGCACAGGTCGAGTCCGGCGGTCAGCCCGGCGCTGGTCAGCACGTCACCGTCGTCGACGTACAGCACCGAGTCGTCGACCTGGACCTTCGGGTAGCGCTGGGCGAGCTGGGCGGTGTGCATCCAATGGGCGGTGGCTCGGCGCCCGTCGAGCAGCCCGGCCTCGGCCAGGGCGAACGCGCCGGTGCACAGCGACACCATGCGGGCGCCGGCGTCGTAGGCGCGGCGCAGGGCGGTGATGAGCGCGGGCGGCAGCGGCGCGCCGTCCTCGACGCAGGCGTCGGGCACCGAGGGGACGATGACGGTGTCGGCGCCGGCGAGGTCGTCGAGCCCGTAGGGGGTGCGCAGGGCCAGTCCCGGTACGGCTGCGCCCTCGGGGCCCGCGCCGGGGGTGCCGCCCGTCCCGCACAGGCGCAGCTCGTACCACGGGTCGGCCAGGTCGGGCTGCGGCTTGCCGAAGACGGTGCACGGGATGCTCAGCTCGTACAGGTCCCAGGACGGGACGGCGATGTCGTCGGTGACGACCACGGCGACGGATCCGGCGCTCATGGCCTCAGCGTATGGCAGGAATTTGGTGGTCGCCGTCATGGGTGTCACTGTCGTGGTCCGGCGCGTGCCTGCGAACGTGGTCCGGCACACGAAACAAGGAGTTGTGACATGAGAGTGACCGTGCTCGGGCTGGGTTCGATGGGGTCGGCGCTGGCCGGCGCCCTGCTGGACAAGGGTGTGGAGACGACGGTGTGGAACCGTTCGGCCGGCAGGGCCGAGGCGCTGGTGGCGCGGGGCGCACGGGCGGCGGCCACGCCGCGGGAGGCGGTCGAGGCCGGCGACGTGGTGATCGCGTGCGTCCTGGACTACGGCGCGCTGCTGGAGGTGCTCGAGCCGGTCACCGGGTCGCTGGCGGGCAGGGAGCTGGTCAACCTCACCTCCGGTTCTCCCGAGCAGGCCAGGCAGATGGCGGCGTGGGCGCTCGCGCACGGCGTGGGCTACCTGGACGGCGCCATCATGACGACGCCGCCGGGGGTCGGCAGCCAGGAGATGATGTTCCTCTACAGCGGTTCGCGGGAGGTGTTCGAGGCTCGCCGTGAGGTGCTGTCGGCGCTGGGCGACCCCGTGCGTCTGGGCGACGACCCCGGCATGGCCTCGCTGTACGACGCGGCGCTGCTCGGGTTGATGTGGGCGACGATGACCGGCTGGTTGCACGGCACGGCGATGGTCGGCGCGGACAAGATCGCGGCCACCGCCTTCACGCCGGTCGCGATCCGCTGGCTGACGGCGGTGGCGGGTTTCGTCGCGACGTACGCGGCCCAGGTGGACGCCGGTCGTTACCCGGGTGACGACGCCACGGTGGACGTGCAGATCGCCGCGATCGACCACCTGATCCACGCGGCCGCGGAGCGGGGTGTCGACAACGCGCTGCCCGAGCTGTTGAAGGCCACGATGGTGCGGGCCGGGGCGGCGGGGCACGGCTCCGACAGCTTCGCCAGCGTCATCGAGGTGCTGCGCGGTCCGGCCGAGGGGTGACGCCGAGGGGTGACACCGAGGGGTGACACGGTGCCGGGCCCGGCCGTGAACAGGTGACCGGATCGCGGGGTGGAAGGCGGATCGGTGTGACGGCGGCCCCAGTGCGCGGTAAGCTGCGTCACTTAGGCACGCCAAAATGAGGCTGCTAAACCTCTCTACGAGGAGGTTAACAGTCGTATGTCGATTCGTCAAGAGGGCTTGGCTGAAGCCATCAGCGCCGAGCAGTCCCGCGTCACCATGCTCTACGGCTGGCTCGACGCCGCCAAGGCCCGGGCCGGGCGCGTCCTGCGCGAGGTGCTCGGCGGCGGCGGCGCGGTGGCCAACGTGCAGGGCCGGGTCGAGCGTGAGGTCGCCGCCGCCGAGCAGGCGCGCCGCCTGGCGCAGCTGACCGCCGTGGAGCGGGGGCTGTGCTTCGGCAGGATCGACGACCGCGACGGCGCCACCACCTACATCGGCCGGATCGGGCTGCGCGACGAGGAGCACGAGTCGGTGCTGATCGACTGGCGGGCCCCGGCCGCCCGGCCCTTCTACGTGGCCACCCCCGGCGCGCCCGGCGCCCTGGTGCGCAGACGCCACCTGCACCTGAAGGGACGCACCGTCGTCGGCCTGGATGACGAGGTGTTCGACCTGGAACGGATGAGCGACGGCGAGCGGCGCACGCTGGTGGGCGAGGCGGCGCTCCTGGCGGCGCTGCGGCGCGGCCGTACCGGGCGGATGGGCGACGTGGTGGCCACCATCCAGACCGAGCAGGACAGGGTGATCCGCTCGGGGCTGCAGGGCGCGCTGGTGGTGCAGGGCGGGCCGGGCACCGGCAAGACCGTGGCGGCGCTGCACCGGGCCGCCTACCTGCTGTACGCCCACCGCGAGACGCTGGAGCGGCGCGGTGTGCTCATCGTCGGGCCCAACAGCATGTTCCTGCGCTACATCGAGCACGTGCTGCCCGCTCTGGGCGAGACGCAGGTGGTGATGTCCACGGTGGGGGAGCTGTTTCCCGGCGTGCGGGCCGTGGCCGAGGACCCGCCGCGGGTGGCCGTGGTCAAGGGCGATCCGCGGATGGCGGCGGTGGTGGCGGCGGCCGTACGGGATCGGCAGCGGGTTCCCGACGGCGACCTCGAGGTGGAGGTGGACGGCACGCCGCTGCGGGTCGGCCACGAGACGTGCGCGCGCGTCAGGGACCGGGCGCGAGCCGTACGGCTGCCGCACAACATGGCGCGCAAGCTGCTGGTCACCGAACTGCTGCGGGAGCTGGCGCGCGACCTGCTGGAGGGCGTGGAGAGGTCGCTGGCGCTGGAGAACTTCCTGCCGGCCGAGGTGGTGGCCGAGCTGGAGCGGGAGCTGCCCGCCCCGCAGGAGCCCTACACCGAGCAGGACCTGGCCTACGAGGCCGCACGGCTGTGGTCCTTCCCGCAGGTGCGGGACGCGCTGGAGGAGCTGTGGCCGGAGCTGACGCCGCAGCGGCTGGTGAGCGAGCTGCTGTCGTCGCCGGAGCGGCTGGCCTCGGCCGCCGCCGGGCTCGACTGGGCGGTGCTGGCTCGGCCGGTGGACGCCCCGTGGACGGTCGGTGACGTGCCGCTTCTCGACGAGGCGGCCGAGCTGCTGGGCGAGGACGACTCGCCGGCCAGGCAGGCGGCGCGGCAGGCTGAACAGGCGCGCAGGGAGGCCGAGCGGTACGCCCGGGAGGTGCTGGTGTCGACCGGCCTGGCCGAGGCGGAGCTGATGGAGGCGGCGGCGCTGGCCGAGCGGCACGACGACGGTGGCGACGCGCTGACGACGGCCGACAGGGCGGCCGCCGACCGCACGTGGGCCTACGGGCATGTGATCGTCGACGAGGCGCAGGAGCTGTCGCCGATGGCCTGGCGGATGGTCATGCGCAGGGTGCCGGCCCTGTCGCTGACCGTGGTGGGCGATGTGGCGCAGACCGGTTCGGCGGCGGGGGCGCGCTCGTGGGCCGAGGTGCTCGATCCCTACCTGGCGGGGCGGTGGCGGGAGGAGCGGCTGCTGGTCAACTACCGGACCCCGGTGGAGATCATGGAGGTGGCGGCCGACGTGCTGCGCGCCGTCGATCCGGCGTTGCGGCCGCCGGAGTCGGTACGGCGGGGCGGGGACCGGCCGCTTGCCGTACGGGCGGGGCTGGGTGAGGTGCCGGCGCTGGCCGAGCGGGAGCGCGGCCGGATCGGCGAGGGCCGGGTCGGGGTGGTCACCTCCGACGGGGTCCACTCGCGGGTGGCGGCGCTGCTGCCGGGCGGCGACGACCTGGAGGCGCCGGTGGCGGTGCTGACGGTCACGCAGGCCAAGGGGCTGGAGTTCGACGCCGTGGTGGTGGTCGACCCGGAGGGGATCCTCGCCCAGTCGGCGCGGGACCTGTACGTGGCGATGACGAGGGCGACCAGGCGGCTGACGGTGGTCTACCAGGAGCGCCTGCCGGCCGTTCTCGCCCGCTTGGAATCTACTTTGTAAAGGCGCTGAACGGGGCGGCCGCTGGCCGCCCCTCATTCAAGGACTGAAGACCGCCTTCAACAAGCAGGTGCCGCGCCGTGGTGGTCAGGGGGAGGCCGGCGTCGCGGCGGGGGTGGCTGTGGTCACGTCGTCGCGGCTGGGGAGCGGGTGTAGGTGACGGTGGGCAGGATGCGCCAGGTGAGGGCGAGGATGGCGAGTGCGGCCCACGGGAGCGCGGCGGGTCCGGCGTGGTCGAGGACGAGGCCGCCGGTCAGGGAGCCGGCGGCGATGCCGAGGTTGTAGACGGTGGTCTGCATGGCGGTGGCGAGGTCGGCGTGCCGGGGTCCTGAGGCGCTGACGAGTGCTGCCTGCAGGAGGGTGGGTGCGGCGCCGAAGGCGGTTCCCCAGACGGCGGCGGCGATCAGGACGGCGGCGGGGGTGAGGGCGAGGGTGAGCATGGCTGCGGTGAGCAGGACGAGGGCGGTGGTGAGGGCGGCGCGCGGGTGGTGGTCGACGAGGGCGCCGGTGATGAGGATGCCGGCGACGGTGGCCAGGCCGAAGACGAGCAGGGTCAGGTCGGTGCGGCCGCCGGTGTGCTGGGTGTAGGGGGCGATGTAGGTGTACATGGTCTGGTGGCCGAGCAGGACGACGGCGGTGAGGGTGAGGACGCGTCTGATGCCGGGCAGGTGGCTGACCTGGCGGAGGGAGGGGCGGTGGGAGGTGGTCTGGTCGCCGGGCAGGGGTGGGACCTGCCAGCGGGTCCAGGCGGTGATCAGGAGTGAGAGTACGGCCAGGGCGGCGAAGGTGGCGCGCCAGCCGTACAGGTCGGCCAGGGCGGTTCCGGCGGGGATGCCGGCGCACAGGGCGATGGTGATGCCGGCGGAGACGATGGCGATGGCGCGGCCGCGGTGGGTGGGGGCGACGATGCGGGTGGCGTAGCCGACGAGCATGGCCCACAGGGTGCCGCCGAGGGCGCCGGCGAGCAGGCGGGCGGCGAAGGTGAGGGCGTAGGTGTCGGACAGGGCGGTGATGAGGTTGCAGGCGGCGAATCCGGCGAGGGTGGTGAGCAGGACGGGGCGTCGGGGCAGGGAGCGCAGGGCGGCGGTGATGGGGATGGCGGCGGCGCAGGAGGTGATGGCGTAGCCGGTGACGAGGTGGCCGGTGGCGGCGGGGCTGGTGTGGAGGTCGTGGCTGATGTGGGGGAGCAGGCCTGCGGGCAGCAGTTCGGTCATGACGGCGGTGAAGGCGGCGCTGAACAGGGCCGGTAGTGCGCCGAGTGGTGTTCGGGCGGGCATGCGGCCATGCTTGGACCTTCACATCAGTGTGAAGGCAAGGGGGTGTGGTGGTGCGGATCGGTGAGTTGTCGCGGCGTACGGGGGTGCCGTCGCGGATGCTGCGCTATTACGAGGAGCAGGGTCTGTTGGGGGCGTTGCGTTCGGACAACGGTTACCGGTGTTATGGCGAGGCGGCGGTGTCTCGGGTGCAGCAGATCAGGGGGTTGCTGGATGCGGGGTTGACGACGGAGATCATCCGGCGGATTCTGCCGTTCCTGGAGGGGCCTGAGGGGATCCATGTGCATCCGGCGTGTCTGACGCCGGAGCTGGAGGGGTTGTTGCGGGGGGAGGTGGCGCGGATCCAGGCGCGGATCGACTGTCTGGCGCGTAACCGGGATGCGTTGCTGGGTTATCTGGCGGCGGTGCGGCCGGGTTCGCCTTGAGTGGGGACGTGCTGGTCGTCGTCGTGCCAGGGGAGGTCGCGGGCGATGTCGGCGATCTTGGCGGTGATGTCGGCGAGGGTGCGCAGGGTGTCGAGGTCGAGGCGTTGCATGATGCGGCGGTAGTGGCGCAGGCCGGCGTCGTTGAGTTGTTCGATGAGGGTGCGGCCGGCGTCGGTGAGTTCGACGCGGCGGACGCGGCGGTCGTGGGGGTCTTCGTGGCGGGTGACCAGGCCGTGGCCGATGAGGCGGTCGACGATGCCGGTGACAGTGGCCAGGCCGACGCCGAGGTTGGTGGCGAGTTCCTGGCCTGAGGCGGAGCCGGTGTAGGCCAGCAGGATGATGACCTTGAGCTGGCTCATGGTGAGGTTGGAGCTGAACAGGGGTGAGGATCGGTCCTGCGCGAAGACGCGGCCGAGCTCGCGCTGGGTGTCGCTGATCTGTCGGATCAGCTTGTCGCGTTCGTCGTTCACTCTCACCTCTCGCTTCCTGAGAAGGTTATCAGGAAAGACGCCTGTGGCTAAATATTCGTGCGAGGCAAAGTGTTAGTCTGGGCCGAAATCTTTGTCCCGTTTGCCCTGTGAGGAGCGGATGACAGCTCTGGCCCGGTTGAGCCTTGCCAACCGCAGTCTGGTCATATTGATGGCGATCGTGTTGAGCGCGTTCGGCGCCTACACGATCCCGCAGCTGAAGCAGCAGTTGCTGCCGTCGCTGTCGTTTCCCGGCGCGTTCGTCGTCGCGTCCTACCCGGGGGCTTCTCCGGAGATCGTGGAGGATCAGGTCACCAAGCCGATCGAGGACTCCTTCGCCGGGATCGACGGCCTGGAGGAGATGACCTCGACCTCGAAGGAGGGGCTGGCGCAGGTCCAGGTCTCCTTCGCCTACGGCACCGACATCGAGGAGTCGGTGGCCACGATGCAGACGGCGATCGGCAAGATCAGGGCGCAGTTGCCCGATGGTGTCGATCCTCAGGTGGTGGCGGGTAACACCGACGACATCCCGGTCGTGGTGCTGGCGGTGGGCGACGGCGGCGACGAGCGGGCGATGGCCGACAAGCTGGACCGCGTGCTGGTGCCGCAGCTGCAGGGCATCGACGGGGTGCGCGAGGCGGAGGTCACCGGCGCCAGGGGCGAGACGGTGGTCATCACGCCGGACGCCGACAAGATGGCCGACAAGGGTGTGTCGCCGGCGCAGATCCCGGAGGTGCTGAAGGCCAACGGGACGCCGGTGCCGGCCGGCACGCTGAAGGAGTCGGGTACGGCGCTGACGGTGCAGGTGGGCTCGCGGATCGAGTCGATCGAGGCGCTGGGGAACCTGTATCTGGTGCCTGCGGCGCCGCAGGCCGCCGCCCCGGCTCAGGCGCAGGGGCAGGCGCGGCAGGTGCCGGGCAGGGCGATGCCGCCCGGTGCGGGGCAGGCGCCGGTGCAGGCCGCGCCGAAGGCGCCCAAGCCGGTCCGGTTGGGCGATGTGGCCGACATCGAGCGGCGCAAGAGCGAGGCGACGACGCTGACGCGCACCAACGGCGAGCCGAGCCTGGGTGTGTCGGTGACGATGACGCCGGACGGCAACGCGGTGGCGATCTCGCACGCCGTGCGGGAGAAGCTGCCGGCGATGGAGGCGGCGCTGGGCGCCAAGGCGACGGTGATCTTCGATCAGGCGCCGTACGTGGAGCGGTCGATCGAGGACCTGACGACCGAGGGGCTGCTGGGGCTGGTTTTCGCCGTCCTGGTGATCCTGGTGTTCCTGCTGTCGTTGCGTTCGACGCTGGTGACGGCGGTGTCGATCCCGCTGTCGGTGGTGATCGCGCTGATCGCGTTGTGGGCGGGTGACTACTCGCTGAACATGCTGACGCTGGGCGCGCTGACGATCGCGGTGGGCCGGGTGGTCGACGACTCGATCGTGGTCTTGGAGAACATCAAGCGGCATCTGGGCTACGGCGAGCCGAAGCGCACGGCGGTGACGGCGGCGGTGCGTGAGGTGTCGGGCGCGGTGACGGCCTCGACGCTGACGACGGTGGCGGTCTTCGCGCCGATCGCGTTCGTGGGCGGCATGGTGGGCGAGCTGTTCGCGCCGTTCGCGATGACGGTGACGGTGGCGTTGCTGGCTTCGCTGCTGGTGTCGCTGACGGTGATCCCGGTGCTGGCCTACTGGTTCCTGAAGGCTCCGGCGCTGGAGCCTGAGCAGGCGCGGGCGGTGCGGGAGGCGGCTGAGGCCAAGGAGCTGCGCAGCCCGTTGCAGCGGATGTATCTGCCGGTGTTGCGCTTTGCCACGCGCCGGCGGCTGGTGACGGTCTTGATCGGGGTGGTGGTGTTCGCGGCCACGATGGGGCTGGCCGGCAGGCTGGAGACGAACTTCATCGACTCCTCCGGTCAGGACACGATCTCGCTGAGCCAGAAGATGCCGGCCGGCACGGATCTGGCTGCCACGGACGCGGCGGCCAAGAAGGTGGAGAAGGTGCTGGCGGATCTGGACGGCGTGCAGTCGTACCAGGTCAACGTGGGTGGCGGCAACGCGATGCGGGGCGGGGCGGGCGGCGGTGCCGACCGTGCCTCCTTCTCGGTGACGGTCGCCGAGGGCAGCGACACGCCGGCGCTGGAGGAGCGGCTGCGCCAGGAGCTGGAGAGCCTGTCGGGTGTCGGTGAGGTGACGGTCGGCGGGCAGGGCGGCTCCGGGTTCGGCTCGGACTCGGTCGAGGTGATCGTGCAGGCGCCGGACACCGCCACGTTGCGTGCGGCGGCCGGGCAGGTGGCCACGGCTGTCGGGCAGGTGGAGGGGTTGCGGGACGTCTCCTCGGATCTGGAGTCGAGCGCGCCGCGGATCGAGGTGGTCGTCGACAGGAAGAAGGCGGCGGCCAAGGGTGTCACCGAGGCGCAGGTGGGTCAGGTGGTGGCGCAGGCCTTCCGTGGCGCGCCGCTGGGCCGGCTGACCTTGGACGGTGTCGACAGTGACCTGATCCTGCGGGGTGGCGACGAGCCGGAGGACGTCGAGGAGGTGGAGAAGCTCAAGGTCGGCGCGGTGAAGGTGTCGCAGGTGGCGACGGTGTCGCAGGTGGACGGGCCGACGCAGATCTCCAGGATCGACGGTGAGCGGTCGGCGACGGTTTCGGCCAAGGCTTCGGCCAGCGATCTGGGCAGGTTGACGCAGGCGCTGACGAAGAAGCTGGACGGGCTGGTGCTGCCGGCGGGTGCCGCTTTCACCATCGGGGGTGTGTCGGCTGACCAGGCCGACGCGTTCGCCGATCTGGGGGTGGCGATGCTGGCGGCGATCGCGATCGTCTTCATGATCATGGTGGCGACGTTCCGCAGTTTCGTGCAGCCGCTGATCCTGCTGGTGTCGGTGCCGTTCGCGGCGACGGGTGCGCTGGGGCTGCTGCTGGTGACGGGTACGCCGATGGGTGTGCCGGCGCTGATCGGCATGCTGATGCTGATCGGCATCGTGGTGACCAACGCGATCGTGCTGATCGACCTGATCAACCAGTACCGGGAGCAGGGCCTGGGTGTGGTGGAGGCGGTCATCGAGGGTGGCCGGCGCAGGTTGCGGCCGATCCTGATGACGGCGGTGGCGACGATCTGCGCGCTGACGCCGATGGCGCTGGGGGTGACCGGCTCGGGCGGGTTCATCTCGCAGCCGCTGGCGATCGTGGTGATCGGCGGGTTGATCTCCTCGACGCTGCTGACGCTGGTGCTGGTGCCGACGCTGTACACGATGGTGGAGCGGGTCAAGGAGCGGTGGGGCGGGCGTGGCGGGGCCGTGCCGGCGCCGGCCGCCGAGAAGGTGGGCGCGCCGGTCTAGGGCGCCGGGCCGTCCCGTCACCCCCGCTTGCCGGGCGGGGCGGGGCGGCCCCATACACTGGGGCAACGTGACTTCCAAGCCGCGCATCCCGAACGTTCTGGCCGCCCGCTACGCCTCCGCCGAGCTGGCTCGCCTGTGGTCTCCCGAGTCGAAGGTGGTCGCCGAGCGGCGGCTGTGGTTGGCGGTGTTGAAGGCGCAGGCCGAGCTGGGGGTGGCGGTGCCGCAGCAGGCGATCGACGACTACGAGAAGGTGGTCGAGCAGGTCGATCTGGCCTCCATCGCCGAGCGGGAGCGTGTCAGCAGGCACGATGTGAAGGCGCGTATCGAGGAGTTCAACGCGCTGGCCGGGCATGAGCATGTTCACAAGGGGATGACCTCGCGTGACCTGACGGAGAACGTCGAGCAGTTGCAGATCCGCGACAGTCTGCTGCTGGTGCGTGATCGGGTCGTGGCGTTGCTGGCCCGGCTGGGGGCGCTGGCCGAGCAGTACGAGGCGAGTGTGATGGCGGGCCGTTCCCACAATGTGGCGGCGCAGGCGACCACGCTGGGCAAGCGGTTCGCGAGCGCGGCCGACGAGCTGCTGGTGGGTTTCGCGCGGCTGGAGGAGTTGATCGGCCGCTATCCGCTGCGGGGGATCAAGGGGCCGGTGGGCACCGCGCAGGACATGCTCGACCTGCTGGGTGGTGATCGCGGCAAGCTGGCGGAGCTGGAGGAGCGGGTGGCCGCGCATCTGGGCTTCGAGCGGCGCTTGACCAGTGTCGGGCAGGTGTATCCGCGGTCGCTGGACTTCGAGGTGGTCGGTGCGCTGGTGCAGCTGGCGGCGGCGCCGTCCTCGCTGGCCAAGACGATCAGGTTGATGGCCGGGCACGAGCTGGTGACCGAGGGGTTCAAGGAGGGTCAGGTCGGCTCGTCGGCGATGCCGCACAAGATGAACACCCGTTCCTGTGAGCGGGTCAACGGGCTGACGGTGATCCTGCGCGGGTATGCGTCGATGACGGCCGAGCTGGCCGGTGACCAGTGGAACGAGGGCGACGTGTCGTGCTCGGTGGTGCGCAGGGTGGCGCTGCCGGATGCGTTCTTCGCCTTCGACGGGCTGATGGAGACCATGCTGACGGTGCTGGCCGAGTTCGGCGCTTTCCCTGCGGTGATCTCGGCCGAGCTCGACCGTTATCTGCCGTTCCTGGCCACGACGAAGATGCTGATGGCGGCGGTGCGGGCGGGGGTGGGCCGTGAGCAGGCCCACGAGCTGATCAAGGAGCACGCGGTGGCTTCGGCGCTGGAGATGCGTTCGCAGGGGTCGGCCAACCGGCTGCTGGAGCGGCTGGCGGCCGATGAGCGTTTCCCGCTGGATCGGGAGCGGCTGGAGGAGTTGCTGGCTGACCGGGTCTCCTTCACCGGCGCGGCCGGCGACCAGGTGCAGCGGGTGTGCGCGCTGGTCGGCGAGGTCGTGGCGCGCTATCCGCGGGCCGCCGGGTATGTGCCGGGCGCCATCCTGTGATCCGCGAGCTGTCCACGCCGGGTGAGCTGGCGGCAGCCTGCGGCGATGACGATCTGGTGATGTGGGCGGCTCAGGGCCTTGCGGGTGGTGGGCGGGCGTGGGCGGGCGGCCGGGCGGTGGTGGCGGGGGCGCCGGGCATCTCCCGCCGTGACCGGCTGGCGGTGTGGGGGGATCCGGCTGATGCCGCCGCCGTGCTGCGGCACGCGCTGGCCGAGCTGGGGCCGTCCTACCGGCCGCTGGGTGAGGCGGACCTGATGCGGCAGGTGGCGGAGCGGGTGCCGGGGCTGGGGCGGGTGGGGGTCTTCTCCTGGATGAGTCTGGAGCAGGTGCCGATCGGTCCCAGTGACGGGGTGTCGTGGCTGGAGGGTCGCTTCGAGGGGCAGATCGGCCGGTTGCTGGCCGAGCATGCCCCCGACTCCTATGCGGTGCCCGGTGGGCAGGGTGTGGCCCGCTGGGCGGGGGTGCGGGTGGAGGGCAGGCTGGCGGCGGTGGCGGCCGACGCGTGGAGCGCGCCGTCGGTCGGTTTCGTGGCGGGGGTGGCCACTGCCGCGCCGTGGCGGGGTGCGGGGCTGGCCGGGCGGGTGTGCCGGTGGGTCAGTGGCCGTCTGGTGGCCGCGCACGGCAGGGCGGCGTTGATGGTCGACGACGACAACGTGGCGGCGTTGCGGTTGTATGCGGGGCTGGGTTACCGGCGGCGGGCGGTGGCGGCCTGCGTGGTGTCCTGAACGCCGCCGTCCTGGCTCGTGCTGTTGTGCGCGGTGGCGGGCGTGGTGGTCTGCCGGGCGCGTTCGTGGCGCGTCTGGCGGCGTTCGAACCACACCGTGGCCAGCGGCGGCACCGCGCACATCAGGCCCACCACGACGGTGGCGCGTGACCAGCCCCGCTCGCGGGCGACCAGCAGCACGGCCGCCACGTACAGGACGAACAGGCCGCCGTGGATGGGGCCGAACACCTTCACGCCGACCTCGCCGGCCTGGAGGATGTACTTGACGTACATGCCGGCCAGCAGGCCGATCCAGGAGAAGGCCTCGGCGATGGCGACGGCACGGAACAGGCGCAGCACGGTGAACAGCCCTTTCGCTGGGTTTCGGGGTGGCCGCACGCCAGCCTAACGGCCGGGTGGGGCGGTCCGGCCCGCGGTCCGGCCTGCGGGCGGGACCGCCGCGAAAACCGGGTGAGGTTCCCGATGCCGTCAGGCACAGTTGACATAGTGATGTCTGGATTTGTGCCTGGAATTGAGTTGAGCCGCGCCTTCTACAACGAGGTGGTGGCGCCGCTGGCGGCCGGGGTGCGGCACAGCGCCGCGCTGATCGGGCCGGGGTCGGAGGTGCAGGCCTTCGACACCGAACGCAGCGCCGACCACGACTGGGGGCCGCGTGTGCTGCTGTTCGTGGCGCCGGAGGCGGTCGGCGAGGTGGAGGAGCAGGTCGCGGCCGGCCTGCCGGCGCGTTTCGGCGGGTATCCGACGGTGTTCGCCCAGAGTGGGTCGCTGCGCCACGGGGTGCGGGTGCACGAACTGGGCGGGTGGCTGGCAGGCAGGCTCGGTTTCGATCCGCGCGGGCGGGTGAGCACGCTGGACTGGCTGTCGGCGCCGTGGCAGGCGCTGGCCGAGGTGACGCGCGGGGAGGTCTTCCACGACGGGCTGGGCGAGCTGGCCGCGGTACGGCAGGCGCTGGCCTGGTATCCCGACGACGTGTGGCGGTATGTGCTGGCCTGCCAGTGGCGGCGGATCAGCGCGGAGGAGTCCTTCCCCGGCCGGTGCGCCGAAGTGGGTGACGAGCTCGGCTCGGCGGCGCTGGCGGCGGGCCTGGCGCGGCAGGTGATGCGGCTGGCGTTGCTGCAGCGCAGACGCTACCCG
Organism: Nonomuraea sp. NPDC003804; assembly: GCF_040610675.1. Taxonomy (NCBI): domain Bacteria; kingdom Bacillati; phylum Actinomycetota; class Actinomycetes; order Streptosporangiales; family Streptosporangiaceae; genus Nonomuraea; species Nonomuraea sp. NPDC003804. The sequence continues at coordinate 161 of NZ_JBEXMT010000045.1, read as the reverse complement.
CCGTACGCCAAGTGGCTGGGCAGCGCGCTGGCCCGCTTGCCGGGTGCGGCCGAGCTCGGTCAGGCGCTGGCCGGGGCGGTGGCGGCCCGCTCCTGGGGTGAGCGGGAGCAGGCGCTGTGCTCGGCCTACGAGCGGCTGGCCGCCGTGCACAACAGGATCGC